>CAZMQY010000328.1:0-4085 GCA_964568335.1 uncultured Clostridium sp. | reverse complement strand
AAGGAAACTGGAAAGACCTTTAATGATTATTTGACCGAGGTAAGGATGGAAAAAGCAATGGAGCTTCTTAGCAATACACTGCTGAAGGTTTATGAAGTATCTGAAAAAGTAGGCTACCATGATGTAGATTACTTCGGAAAGCTGTTTAAAAAGTACACAGGACTATCTCCAGTAGAATTTAAACATACCCTGAGTAAATAGCTATGAGTTTCTATATTTTATCAGTATTTTGTAGGGGTATAATCCTTAATTATTACATTTAACTTTTAAAGACATTTTTGTATGATAAATATATCACAAATATGTCTTTTTTTTAACCAAGAAATAATATTACAGATAGGAGAAGTGTTCAAATGGATGTTAAAAAATCGAAATTATTTACAGGATTAGTTGCAGCAGTCTTAGTAGTTACCATGGCAGGATGTTCTCCAAAAAAACCTGAAAAGTCCGAGAAAACAGATGCTACTACACAAGCAACGCAGGAAGCTCCAGCATCAGCTCCAGTGACAAAGCTTGATTGGAGCGTTCAACCTAAGCTAGGAATAACAAAGGGGGACTACTACAAAATTGAGGAGCGTTTTAGACAAGGTCACCTTGGTATCTTAGAGGTTGTAAAAAATGAAGGAAGGATAGTTCTTGTAGAATTTAACGAGAGGACTCGTCCTAACTATTATCATCGCTACTTTCAGGACGTACCAAAGCGTATGTCAGAATACAACTTTACCATGGGAGAGAAAAAGGGTGCTGCATGGATTCAAGGGGTTATTAAGGCAGAAAAACAAATGATGGAAAAGCAAAGTATTACTTGTGAAGTAGACACAGTTTCAGGAGCTTCCAACAGTGTAAAGCAGTCAATGGTTCCATTAGCTCAAAAGCTAGCTCCATCATTGGACAAGCCATCTAGTGAAAAATACTATAGTATTGCAGAAAAGCTTGATGGAGGTCTAACTGGTCTTTTAAAGGTAGTAATACGTGACAAGAAGATTGTTTCAGTTAAATATGATGAAATTTTTGCAGATTCTCCTGATGACATAAAAGATCCTAATCTAAAGAAATTCTATAGACAATCAAAATATGAAAGCGTTGAATATGAAGAGCCTTCACGTATAGGATTTAACGTTCAAATGGATGAATTAAATAAGAAGGTTGTAGAGACACAAAATATGCTTGATATATCCGAAATGCCTGCAATTGGTGATACAGGAAATTATGCAGCGAGCGGTTATACTACTCGAAATACAGCATGGGATAATTACCTTCGTCTTGCTGAAAAGCTATTAAAAGAAATGAAAAATGATGGGAACTTCTAATATATAAAATCTTATTTTTAAAGCACTTAACCTACTTAGGCTAAGTGCTTTTATTGTTAACTTAGTAAACATATATATATTTATAGAAGATAAATATCCTAGGCCATTATTGAGATTATATTAGAATCTTAGTCATTCCTGAGTATTTCTTTAGCATTTTCATCAGAAAATCCAGGTGCGAAATTTCTAACCTCTTTAAATTTTGTATCTTCTGGAACATCTTCAGAAATATTTAGCTTTTTATATAAATCTTTTAGGTCTATTTTAAGTCCATTAGCTACTTCTTTTAATGTCATATAACCTCTAATTTCATCAATGCTAATAGTTTTACCAGCGGGGATGGGCTCAGGAACAGTGTTGTAAATTCCAACAGATTTGCTAATCATTATACCGCTAAAGAATATTACAATCACTAATGTCATAACAAAGGATGAACTTAACGGCTTCTTAGCTTGTCTGGTTTCTAAACACCCCTTTTTTGGACATGAGAGAATGCAAAGCTGACAATTTATACACTCTGAGGAAGTTATATGCTTGCTGTTTGCTACATCTATATTCATAGGGCAGTTTTCATTACAAAGGCTGCAGTTCACGCATTTTTCTTCATTTCTTATTATTCTATAAGGACTAACTTTTGAAATTATTCCATAAAGCGCCCCCATAGGACAAAGATATTTGCAGAAAAATCTATCATAAAGTATTGAGCCTACAATAGTAATAATTAATAATATAAATCCAACTAAATTTTCGCTAACTAATGATGAGATTCCTTCACTAAGATGTGCATAAGCAGCCCAGGGATCATAAGGTGATATCCATAGTCCTGCAGTTTTCCAAGCATAGAATAGTGTAATCAATAAAACTGCATATTTGAGATATCTTAAATACCTGTCAAGTTTTTGGGGTAATGTTAATCTTCTCTTAAAAATCGTTTTACCTAGTAAACCAAAAAATTCCTGTAAAGCACCGAAAGGACATAAAAGACCGCAAAAACTTCTCCTAAACAAGAGTGCTATTATTATTGTAAGTGCAAGAATAACCATTGTTCCTGAAAAAATCTTTTGAATAAATGTTCCACTTCCAATTAGGCTGTATAAGCTTTCCAATCCACCATAGGGACATAAAGCATGTATAGAAGCAGCTTTATTACCTCCTTTAACTTGATGCAGATAGCCTTCAGCTGTAATTACCAGCAAAAATAAAGCTAATAAACCCCATCTAATAAATTTCATTTTGCTATTTCTCTTCAAATAACACACCTCCATTTATTTCATGTGATTATATTAATAAATAGAAGTGATAAACTTATGAGGTAATTGTGATTAACTTGTGAAAAATAGACTAGCAACTTAAATTTTGTACAAGCTTATTTTAATTTGTATGTATTTTGTATCCTCCAAGTTATTAAAGACTAATCTATAACCAACTATTAAGTTGTTGCTTGATAACATATGTTTTATATTAAGGGTATACTAATAAAATCATATGAAAGGAGAATTATGTTATGACAAAAGAAAATATGGATCAAAAGGCTAACAGATTGGTTAATGAAAAATCTCCGTATCTATTACAACATGCATATAATCCTGTGAACTGGTTTCCTTGGAGTAATGAGGCCTTTGAAAAAGCAGATAAAGAAAGTAAACCTATTTTTTTATCCATAGGCTATTCAACTTGCCATTGGTGCCATGTTATGGAAAGAGAATCCTTTGAAGATAATGAAGTTGCTGAAGTTTTAAATAAATATTTTGTTTCAATAAAGGTAGACAGGGAGGAAAGACCAGATATAGACAGCATTTACATGACGGTTTGTCAGGCTTTAACTGGAAGCGGCGGCTGGCCGTTAACCATACTTATTACTCCAGAGAAAAAGCCCTTTTATGCTGGGACATATTTCCCCAAAAGAAGCAAGTATGGCCGACCAGGATTACTGGATGTGCTGTATTCTGTAGAGGAAGCCTGGAGAACTCAAAAAGAAAAATTAATAAATTCAAGCGCTGACATTACAAAAGCTATAGAAAAGTCAGCTGCACTAGGCAAGAAGAGTAAGCTCAGCGAAGATACATTAAAGCAGGCATACGAGGAGTATTTAGAAAACTTTGATCCTGTTTTTGGTGGAATAGGCAAGGAACCTAAGTTTCCTATACCCCATAATCTTTTATATTTATCAAGATACTATTATAGTTTTGGAGAAAAAGAAGCCTTGGACATTGTAGAAAAAACCCTTGAGAGTATGTATAAGGGCGGCTTATTTGACCATGTTGGCTTCGGTTTTTCGCGATATTCAGTAGATGGAAAATGGCTTGTGCCTCATTTTGAAAAGATGCTTTATGATAATGCACTGCTTGCAATTGCTTATATAGAAGCTTATCAAGTTACAAAAAAAGAACTTTATAAAGAGGTTGCAGATAAGATATTCACTTATGTATTGAGGGACATGGCTTCTCCTGAGGGAGGTTTTTATTCTGCTGAGGATGCAGACTCCGAAGGAGAAGAGGGCAAATTTTACCTTTGGGATATAGGTGAGATATTGGAAATTTTGGGTGAAGATGATGGAAAAGTTTTTTGTGAGTACTATGATATTACTGGGCATGGTAATTTTGAGAAAAAGAATATTCCTAACTTGATAGCTCAGAATATAGACGAAATAGAGACTAATAAGGAATTAAAAGATAAGCTTAATAAATTAAGAGCAAAGCTTTTTGACTATAGAGAAAAAAGAGTGCATCCTCATAAGGATGATAAGATACTTACTGCTTGGAATGGACTCATGAT
>CAZMQY010000327.1:0-4094 GCA_964568335.1 uncultured Clostridium sp. | reverse complement strand
TTGTTTTTTACCTAGCTTTACTGCTTCATTGCTTGCATTAATTTCTACTAATCTGTACTTATCCTTTATTCTTTCAATTTCCTCCTCAGGGTATTCAGACTTTTCCTGCTGTACCGATGTAGGATAAAACCTTTTATTGTTCATAATAATTATTCCACTGTCTTTTAAAATTGCGCTCCATCTTAAAGCTTCTAAAGGTTCCATGGATACAAGTATATCGCCCTGTCCGGATGGTATATTAGGAGAATATATTTTATCACCGAATCTCACATTTCCCCAAATCATTCCACCTCTTTGAGACAATCCCACCACATCATTGCTTTTTACATCATGTCCATTTTTCATAGCAACCTGTGAAACAATTTTGGTCATAAGCACTAGACCCTGACCGCCAACTCCGCCTAACATAATATTAGTTATCATAGCTTAATCCTCCCTCTTAACTCTTTCAGATTGCTTTATGGCGTTGACAGGACATACCTGAGCACAAACGCCACACCCAACGCACATATCCTTGTCAATAGAGGATTTTAGCTTGTCAAAGCCTTCATAAGGAATCATACTAAGAGGCGGACAGTTAGTTCTTATACAGGATCTGCAGCTTATACAGACAGATGGTTCCACATAATAATATGGCTCTTTAATATTATACTTTAAAGCACAAGGCCCGCTAACTATAATAATAGATAATCCGTTGTAGTCAATCTCTTCCTTGAAGATTTTTTGAGCTGCCTTATAATCATACTGATTAATCTCTCTTACTCTATCAAAGCCTAAAGAATCAAGCAAGCTTTTAATTCCAATCTTCATATCATCATTGTCATTATAAAGACCTGAACTTGCATTAGGCTGCCCCCCTGTCATAGCTGTAGTTCTATTGTCTAGTACAACTATAGTTATATTCTCATTTTCTTTTTTCTGATGCAAAAGATTTATGATTCCAGGAATACCGGAATGAAAGAAAGTGCCGTCACCAATTACAGCAACTAAGGGCTGAGAATCCTGTCTCGCTGAAAGAGCTTTCCTCATTCCCTTAATAATTCCAAGGCTGGCACCCATACTTATAATGCTGTTAGACTGTTCAAATGGAAAAAGGGCAGCTAGAGAATAACAACCAATATCTCCAACTATAATTTTAGCCTTTGATTTCTTTAAAATATCAAAGGTTGGTCTATGTGGACATCCTGTACAAAAGAGTGGAGGTCGAGGTACTGTATCAACAAATTTGGGTCTATGGCTCTTTTGATCCTTTATTATACCCGCTTTATATAGACCATCCTCAATATTGTTTATATCAAGCTCACCTGTAAAATCAAAGTACCTTTTCCCTTCGCAATTAATTCCCATAAGCTTTAATTCCTTTTCGATAAAAGGCATCATTTCTTCCAATACAATTATTTTATTAAACTTATCAGCAACCTCCTTTACCCTTCTTTGGGATATAGGATATATAAGTCCAAGCTTCCAGATGCTAGCATCAGGATTTATCTCCTTTAGATTATTGTACATAAGCCCAGAGGTAATTATTAAAGTATCAGTACCTTCTTTTAGCTCTAAAAAATTAAGCTTAGTATCATATGCAAATTCCTCAAGCCTTTCAAGGCGTTCTCTCATGAAAAGCTGTGCTCTTCTAGCTCCGGAAGGAATCATGCAATATTTATCCTTTTCCTTAATAATTTCCCTTCCCTCTACTTCATTTCTCTCTTCCAGGTTTACAACACTTCTGCTGTGACAAAGCCTGCTTGTTATACGGAGCATCATAGGAATAGAAAACTTTTCGCTAATATCAAAGGCTGCTTTCGTAAAGTCTTTTGCTTCTTGACTGTCTGAAGGATCAAGTATTCCCATATTTGCAAACTTTCCATAAAATCTATTGTCTTGCTCATTTTGAGAACTGGAAAGTCCAGGATCATCTCCTGTCACCAGCAAAAAGCCTCCTATAATTGGCGTCTCAGTAAAGGTCATAAGCGGATCCGATGCAATGTTTACTCCAACATGCTTCATAGCTGCCATTGATCTCACCCCTGCAAAGGAACCTCCTATGGCAACTTCAAGCGCCACCTTTTCATTTGTAGAAAACTCCGCATATACTTCCCTATACTCCTTCATTTTTTCCATAATTTCCACAGTGGGAGACCCTGGATAACTGGCTGCAATAAGTCCACCAGCCTCGTAAAAGCCTCTTGAAATCGCCTCATTTCCTGTAAGTACCCTTTTGTAATTTAGCTTAGCTTCCATACACAAATTCCTTTCCTGAAAACATTAAATTTTTATTATTTCACCTTTTATATTCTTATGCACTAGAGCCTGTTGTTTAACCCAATTTCTAGCTTTGCTGCATACAAATCTCGTAATTGCTCCTGAGTATGCACCTATTATAGTCTGATTCATACTATATACTGATAATACCCGGAGGTGATTAAAATGACACCTTTTCCCAATAATGCTTTGAATCCAAAAGATATTCCTAAATATATTAATCAGTTACTTATTCCACCTGTGTATCTTCCCAATATTGCAAAGGATCCTAAAACCGGAGCTATTACTCATCATTATTCTATAAGAGCAGTACAGTTTAAGCAGCAAATTCTTCCCTATGGCTTTCCTTCTACTACTGTATGGGGCTATGAAGGAAAAGTGAAATCTTCTAAATACAATCAGGTTTACCTTTTTAGAAGCTCTCCCGGAGCAACCTTTGAAGCTGTACGAGGAATTCCAGCTGTAGTTACATGGATAAATAAATTATCAGTAGCTAATTTGTTTCCTGTTGACTCAACACTGCACTGGGCAAATCCAAACTTGATACCCATGGATCCTCCAAAACCTTGGCCTAAATTTCCGCCAGGCTTTAAGAAGGCTCAATACCCTGTACCGCTTGTAACCCATCTTCACGGCGGGGAGGTTCCTTCTATATATGATGGACATCCTGATGCCTGGCAAACCTATGACGGTAAAAGAGGAAAAGACTTTAATACCAATAGATACGTCTATCCAAACTTCCAAGAAGCAGCAACCCTTTGGTATCATGATCATGCACTAGGAATAACAAGATTAAATGTCTATGCTGGTCTAGCTGGCTTTTATTTATTAAGAGATCCTAAAAAGCTTCTAGACAACGAAGAAACAACAGTGCTTCCAATAGGTAAATATGAAATGCCCATTGTAATTCAAGATAGGGTCTTCTATAAAGACGGTTCCTTGTTCTTTACAGAGCAAGGAAATAATCCAGATACTCATCCTTATTGGGATCCAGAGATTTTTGGAAATACTATAATGGTAAACGGAAAAGTTTGGCCAAACTTAAATGTTGAACGACGTCAGTATAGATTTAGACTCTTAAACGGATCTAATGCAAGGTTTTACAACCTAAAGCTTTCAAACAACCAGACCTTCAAACAAATCGGATCCGATGGCGGTTATTTGGAAAGTCCTGTAGAGCTTACTTCCTTATTAATAGCACCTGGCGAAAGAGCAGACATAATAATAGATTTTTCAAGGCTAGACCCAGGAACTTCAGTTATCCTTATAAATGATGCTCCTGCTCCTTTCCCTGATGGTGTTCTACCTGACCCTAACACCACTGGACAAATAATGAGATTTAGTATTCCAAAGAATTGTGCGCCACCTGTTAAATCTTTACCTCTTCCGAATCTGCTAAACACAATACCAAAGCTTACTGAAGCACAATCAACTAGAACTTTAACTTTAATTGAAGCTATGGGAGAGAACGGCCCGACTTCCATTCTATTGAACGGTCAAAAATGGAGTGCACCCATTACTGAACTTCCTAAAGTTGGTACTACAGAAATATGGGAGCTTGTTAACTTAACTGCTAATTCCCATCCTATACACCTTCATTTAGTTCAATTCCAAATATTAAATCGACAAGACTTTAATACTGAAGGTTATTCTGAAGAATGGATGATTAGAAATGGTATGCCATCTTTATCAAAGCCAACTATAAATCCTGATGTTACACCCTATCTGCTAGGAGAACCACTTCCTCCAGATGCTAACGAATGTGGCTGGAAGGATACTGCTAGGGCAAATCCAAATCAAATTACTAGAATAATAGTAAGATTTGCTCCTCAGGA
>CAZMQY010000326.1:0-4101 GCA_964568335.1 uncultured Clostridium sp. | reverse complement strand
TGTTAAAATTTTCAGAAAAGGGAGTATGTTTTGTGAGTGAGGTAGTTCTTAACTAACCAATTTAATATTGGACTCTGAAAAGCTTCAAAACCTAAGGTTTCTAGGTTTATTTGTTATGGAGTTTTTTAGGAGGAAGTTAAGAACAGGGCTATCTGCATTCAACCTTTTATATAAATGAGAGATGAGGCCGTGCTTATGCACGGTATTTTTATGTCCATTTTTGTGGGTTTTATTAAGCTGCGGGGAAAGTGTTCTCTGCAGCTTTTGTTTTGTGGTATCTTTGTTCTTAACTCTATTGATTAGTTGGTTAGTACAGGTAGAAAGCAAAGTAAGTGCAGAATTAATCAAATTGGAGGTTGTAAAATTGAATACAAATACTATCAATATTTTAGAATACAACAAAATAAAGGAGACGCTAAAGGGTTATGCCATGTCTGAAATGGCTAAGGAAAGAATTGATAAGCTGGAGTCCTATGTGGATATAAAGCTTATAGAAAGACATTTGGAGGAGACAACAGAAGCTCGTGCTATAGTTGATAGAAGCTCCTCAGTTCCGCTGCACAGCCTGACAGGTGTTAAAAATATTAAGGAAAAGCTGGGGAAGGGTGGAAATCTATCTCCAGAGGAATTGGAAGCTGTCTGTGGACTTTTAAGAGAAGGCACAAAGCTTAAAAGATTTATGGAAACTAAGACTGATGCTGCTCCTAATGTGAGTACCTACGCATTATCAATTTCTGGACTTGAGGATATAGTAGAGGAGATTGAAAGATGCATATATAGGGGCAGAGTAGACGATAAGGCAAGCAATGAGCTTTCGAGGGTTAGAAAGAAAATAGCCATATTGGAGGACAGAATCAAAAGTAAGCTTGAGAGTGTTCTAAAGAATGCAAAATAAAGGGATTATCTTCAAGACAGCCTAGTGAGTATGAGAAATGGGAGATATGTTATTCCTATTAAAAGTCAATACAAAAACAATATTGACGGAAGTATTCATGATATGTCTACAAGTGGTTCCACAGTATTTGTTGAACCGGCAGAGGTTAAAAAGGCACAGGACGAGTTAAATATGTTAAGAATTGAAGAAGAAAGGGAGGTCTACAGGATACTTTCTTCCTTAACAGCTATGATAGAAACTAGAGAAAGAGAGCTTTCAATAAACATTGAAACTATGAGCTATTACGATTTTCTATTTGCTAAGGCTAAATACAGCAAGTCTATAGAAGGAAGAACGGCGGGTTTGAATAATGATAACTATATTTGCATAAATAACGGCAGACATCCTCTACTGGGTAAAGATGCAGTGCCTCTTAATTTTACTATTGGAGAGGACTATAGAAGTCTTGTTATAACCGGGCCCAATACAGGTGGAAAAACAGTCGTTTTAAAAACTGTTGGGCTTTTGACTATGATGGTGCAGTCAGGTCTTCATGTACCTGTAGAGAAGGACTCAAGCTTTGCAATTTTTGCTGACATACTGGCTGATATAGGCGATAGCCAGAGTATCGAGCAGAACTTGAGTACCTTTTCCTCTCATATTAAAAATATAATAAGTATAATTAACTGTGCAGACACTCATACTCTTGTAATTATGGATGAGATGGGCGCAGGTACTGATCCAGGTGAAGGAATGGGCATTGCCACAGCAGTTCTTGAGGAGCTTTACAAAAGAGGAGCAACTATCCTGGCAACAACTCACTATAGTGAGATTAAAGGCTTTGCTGAAAATACTCCTGGCTTTAAAAACGGCTGTATGGAATTTGATATAAATACTTTAAAGCCCTTATACAGATTAAAGATAGGGAAGGCTGGGGAAAGCAATGCTTTATTTATTGCTTTAAGGCTTGGCATGGAGAAAAGGTTAATTGAAAGAGCGCATGAAATAACCTATAAGGAAGCAAAGGAGTATTTTGAATATAAACCTGAAATTGTAGAGTACAGGCAAGCTGAAGATAAGGCAGTTACTCAGCATCAGGAAGTCCTAGAAAAACTAAAGGACGTTCATAAAGCCAAAAATATTTTAGAAAAACAGAAGGCAAAGCCTAAGTTTAATCTAGGAGACTGTGTCTATATAAGTACTATGAACAGAACTGGAATAGTTTGTGAGCTTGAGAACAATAAGGGTGAGGTTGGTGTTATGGTTATGAAGCAGAAGTTTAAGATTAATCATAAGCGTCTAACTATTTACATTGAAGGTGAGGAACTCTACCCTGAGGATTATGATTTTGATATAGTTTTTGAGAGCAAGGACAACAGAAGAAAGAAGAAAATTATGAACAGCAAGCATGTTGAAGGAATACAGATAGAAAATAATTAGTAATTAGAAGGATGGAAGCTTGAATTAAGATTTCCATCCTTTTGTTTATCCTAAGAATTCAGGAACGCTAGTAGAGTCCGAGCGTATTGCCTTTTGGAGTATTGTAAAGTGAATTTTTCCGCTAAGCTCATCTAAATCGCAAGGATATTGAGCCCCGCACTTCTCACACTCAAGATATTCCTTGCTTCCAATCTTCTCTCTGTTATCAAACAGAAAAGGGAGAGCTTCTTCATTATCATTTCTTTCCTCGTTTGAGAGAGTTTCTAATTTGTATGTATATAAATAAGTTGCTTCTCGTTTTACGTTAAAGTAGGCTCCATTGCACTTTGGACATTCCAATGATTTGTTTATGTTCAATTATAACACTCCAATCTGGTTGCAATTTTATTAGTATTATTATTTACCTAATTTTCCTTCTGTATTACAAAAAATATAATTAAAATTCATTTATATGGAATAATTTGGTATAATATTATTGTGTACTAATAAAGCAGGAGGGAATTTTATGAATGAGCCCATTGTTAAGGTGAAGAACTTTAAAAAGACTTATGGAAGCTTTACAGCTGTTGATATTATTAGCTTTGATGTGTATAAAGGAGAGATATTTGGTTTATTAGGGCCTAATGGAGCGGGGAAGACCACCACTCTTGAATGCTTGGAGGGACTTAGAACTCCAACTGAAGGAGAAATTGAAATCATGGGAATAAACCCTATAAAGCAGCCTAAGAAGCTTAAGGATATTATTGGTGTTCAGCTTCAATCTTCCGGTCTTCCTGAGAGTATTACGGTAAAGGAAGCGATGAAGCTTTTTTCTGCCTATCATGATATTGCTCCAAGATATGATATTCTTGAAAGATTTAATCTCGGTAGCAAGCTATCAACTCAATACCATATGCTTTCAAGCGGACAGCAAAGGAGATTGTTATTAGCTCTTGCGGTGGCGCATAACCCGGCTGTGTTAATTTTAGACGAGCCTACAGCTGCTTTAGATGTTCAGTCTAGAGTAGAACTCCACGAAATTATGAAGGAACTAAAAGATAAGGGTACAACTATAATACTTGCTACACATGATATGGCGGAAGCAGAGAAGCTGTCCGATAGAATTGCAATACTTCTTGAGGGCAGAATTGTTGCCCTGGGAACACCAAAGGAAATTACTGCAGCTGGCTCAAGTCTTACAAAGGTTTCTGTCAGAACCTCCAAGGGATACTTGCTTCAAAGAAAAAAACTTTTTAATAACACATCAAATCATACTATAGGTGATGAATATTATATTTGCTACACAGCTGAACCAGGCCCATTAGTGTCAGAAATTATTAATTATATTCAGAGCGTAAAGGATACATTAATAGATTTAAGAGTAGAAAGACCCTCCTTGGAGGAAAGATTCCTAGAAATAACAGGTATTGGGGAAGGAGAGATAAGATGAAAGCCTTTTTGACACACTTTATTTTTGATTTTAAGTCTGGAATAAGAGATAAATCCTTGCTCTTATTAAACTATTTATTTCCCCTTGGTTTTTATGCCATGATGGGTCTTGTAATGCCTCAAATTAATCCGTTTTTCAAGGAAAGTATGATTCCTTCCATGGCTATATTTTCGATACTTGTCAGTACAATACTAGGAATGCCAAACCCTCTAGTTGGAGCAAGAGAAGCGGGAATATACAGAAGCTATAAAATAAACGGCGTACCAGTAATATCTATCCTTACTATCCCTGCCGCTGCTACCATAATTCATTCCATAATTGTAGGTGTCATAATACTTATTACAGCACCAGTTTTTTT
>CAZMQY010000325.1:0-4112 GCA_964568335.1 uncultured Clostridium sp. | reverse complement strand
TACTTGGTTTCATTTACTTTTTAGGTAAAAAGAAAGTAAGCTTTGGAAATAGAGTACTGCTTGCAATGCTTTTAGGTGTTGCTGTTGGTGCAATATTTACAAAGACAACCCTAGTTATTGAACCACTTGGACAAATCTATGTAAACTTGATTAAAATGCTTGTTATCCCTCTAGTTACATCCGCTATTATTTCAAGCATAACTAACCTTGATAGTCCTGATAAGATTAAAAGCATTGGTTTTAAAACTCTAGCATGGCTGGTAGCAACAACTGCAATAGCTTGTGTGGTTGGTCTGGCAGTAAGCCTTGTTACAAACCCAAGTGCTGGAATTCAGCTTGTTAAAGACGCTTCCTATAAAGCAAGAGAAATCCCTACCTTCGGAAAGGTATTAGTTGATTTATCACCATCAAACCCTATAGCTGATGCTGCTAATGCAAAAATAATTCCAGTTATAATATTTGCTATGCTTGTTGGAGTTGCTATTACTATAGAAAATGCTAAAAAGCCTGAACTAATTAGGCCAGTAATATCAGTTATAAACGGTTTTGCTCAAGTTATGTTTAGAATTACTGATATGGTTTTAGATGTTACTCCTTACGGTGTATTTGGCCTTATGGCTACAGTTGCTGCAAAATATGGTCTTTCAACGCTATTGCCGCTTGGAAAGTTTGTTATAGCAGTCTATATAGCTTGCTTAATACAAGTAGCAGTTGTACACACTGGTCTTGTAGCCTTTGTTGCAAAGATAAACCCATTAAAGTTCTTTAAAGCAATTTATCCTGCGCAAGTAGTTGCATTTACTACAAGAAGCAGCTATGGAACCTTGCCTGCTACTATAAAGAGCTTAACAAATAAAGTAAAGATCTCTGAAAAAATTGCAAACTTCGTTGCTCCAATGGGTGCTTCCATGGGTATGAACGCCTGCGGCGGTCTTTATCCTGTAATGGCTGCAATGTTTGTAGCTAATGTTTATGGTATGCCTTTATCACCTAGCAAGTATATAATTCTTATATTAGTAACAACAATAGCTTCTTTTGGTACTGCTGGTGTTCCAGGAACTGCTTCCATAATGTCAACTGTGGTTCTAGCAAGTATGGGACTTCCTGTTGAAGGTATAGCTATGCTCCTTGGAGTTGATACAGTAATTGATATGGCAAGAACTGCAACAAATGTTACAGGGGCTTCTGTGGCCGCACTTTTAGTGGCAAACAGCGAAGGCGAATTTGATAGAGCCGGATTTAATTCCGAGAAATTAGACAGCCTAGAATTAACTTCATAAAAAAAAGGCAGTGATAGTGGCATAAAATGCCTTTATCACTGCTTTTTCCTTAGCCACCCTTCTCTTTTAATATCCTTTATTTAAATTTACCCTGTTAACTAGTTCTTCTCCACTTATATATCTTCTTAAATTTTCATAAATTGCATTCCATCTTCTTATATTTCTCATTTCAGAAATCCAGGAATTGTGAGGTGTTATAATAACATTATCAAAATTCCACAGAGGATTATCTTTGCTTAAAGGTTCTTCTTGTAACACATCTAAAGCAGCTCCTGCTATTTTGCCTGAGCGCAAATTATTAATTAGTGCATTTTCATCTATAATATTACCTCTTGCCACATTTACTAAGTAAGCCCCCTGTTTAAAACTCTTAAATTTATCAGCATTTATCAAATGATGAGTTTTCTCAGTACTTGGAATTGTTATAACTACTACATCACATTGAGGAAGCATGCTATCTATTTCTTCCAATTTAAAACATGTATCGAAATATTCAACAGCTTTACCTGTAGTATTAAGTCCTAAAATGCTTACACCAAACCCCTGCAATCTTTTAGCTGATTCTACCGCTATGCTTCCAGTACCTATAAATCCTATAGTTTTCCCATAAACCTCTAGAATGCCAGTATCCATTTTCCAGAGCTTATTCATTTGATTTCTATACAAACCAAAACTATTTTTTAAAAGCTCAAGAGTTTTCATAACTACCCATTCACCCATTGGTATGCTGTAGCCGCCTCTATTATTTGTTACAATTATTTCTTTCTTCCTAACTTGATGAATTGGAAGCTGATCTATACCTATACTAGATAGCTGTATCCACTTTAACTCTTTCATTAAGCTTATATCTAAAGTACTAAAAGGATTGTAACAAACAAGCACCTCAGACCCCTTTAGGTTTTCAGAGAAGCTTATATCCTTTTCATTACCTAATATAACATCATATCCTAATGAACTCAGCTTATTCATATTTTCCTTTCCATAGTCATATGTGAAAAGCGCTTTTATAGTCATAACTTCCTCCTCTTACCTTATTAATAATTCAACTAAATTAATTATACCCATTTTTAGCCAATACTTGTATATATTCAAAATTAAAAAACTATGAAAATTACTCTTATGTTTTGGAATATTTTTCAATCTTGTATTTCATATATGAACATGCTATAATAAGTCGAAAACTTAATAAGACAGTTCGAAACCATCCTGTCTATAAACAAAACTAGGATTAGCTGCTAAGTAATTAGTGTATTTATGTATTCGATGGGCGTTATTCGCTCTTTTTTTATACATTTAATACAAGCTGACTTGGCGGAGTATTGTTTATAGGGCAGAATATGCCCTTTTTTTATTCCAATTTTTATGGAGGTTATCTTATGCAAATACAAAACATAACAAATAAAAATTATACTTCAATTCAAAAGCTAGCCTTTTCTGGACTAGTTATGGCTATGTACATTGTAATAATGTATTACACCCAAGGCTTTGCTTTTGGCCAGTATCAAATAAGAATCGCTACATCCTTATATGCCTTAAGTGCAGTATTTCCATTTTTAATTGTTCCACTTGGTGTTAGCAATATGCTTAGCAATATTTTAATGGGAGGCTTCGGTATACCTGATATGCTTGGTGGTTTAGCAGTAGGTTTGATAACTAGCACCTCTATTTATTTAATAAGAAAGTACAAATTAAACCAATGGTTTATAGCTCTTCCTATAATAATTTTTCCTGGACTAATAGTTCCAATTTGGTTGTCAATTTTTATAAAAGTACCTTACAGCGTACTAGCAGCAAGCATTTTAATAGGCCAAGTTATCCCAGGAATTGTTGGAGTTATTCTTGTAAAACAACTAAAAAATAAAATAAGGTTATTATAATAAGGAGAGTAAAATAAATGTCTGGAAGAAATGAAAAAGAATTAGATGGGGTTACACTTTTAGGTAATCAAGGAACAAAATATAATTATGATTATGATCCATCAGTGCTGGAAGCCTTTATAAATAAACATCAGGATAATGACTACTTTGTTAAATTCAACTGTCCTGAATTTACAAGCCTTTGCCCTAAAACTGGACAACCTGATTTTGCTACAATATATATATCCTATGTTCCAGATAAACTTATGGTCGAAAGCAAATCCTTAAAGCTTTATCTTTTAAGCTTTAGAAATCATGGTGACTTCCATGAAGACTGCATGAATATAATCATGAAGGATTTAATTAAGCTTATGGACCCTAAGTATATTGAAGTATGGGGAAAGTTCACTCCTCGAGGGGGAATCTCCATAGATCCATACTGCAACTATGGAAAAGCAGGTACTAAGTGGGAAGCAGTTGCTGATAAGAGACTTTGCTATCACGACATGTATCCTGAAAAAATAGATAATAGGTAAAATAGTGAAGACTAAACTTTCGCAGAATTTTATTACTGTTAAAGTTTAGTCTTTTATTATATCTATTATGATATTTATATTATTATTTAATATTTACTTGACAAAAGTAAGTAACTATTTTATTATAATAATATAACAATTAATAATAATTATTAGTTATTTTTTAAGTATAGTAAATAATAACGATATAAATTTAATGGAGGTTTATTATAATGCTAAGAAAATTAGATAATAAAAATATGGGACGCAGCAACCTTGGATGGCTTAAAAGCATTTTTCACTTCTCCTTTGCAGAGTATTACAACCCTAACAATATGAACTTTGGAGTATTAAGAGTTATAAATGATGATATAATTGAAGCTGGCACAGGCTTTGATACTCATCCTCACAGAAACATGGAGATAGTTTCTTATGTAATTGACGGAGAACTAACTCACGGT
>CAZMQY010000324.1:0-4117 GCA_964568335.1 uncultured Clostridium sp. | reverse complement strand
CGGTCAAATGTGTAGTACTGCAGCATATATGCCTTGGTGGGGACAAGTTAAACCTGGATCAGGCTATATTGCCATTTGTCGTGAGCCTTGGGATGCAGCTTATGAAGTAGATCATCCTGCAGGTGGTCCGTTTAGTAATGTATCCATGAAATGGTTGCCAAGTCTAGGACATATATCCTATAAACGTACTTTACGTTTTACATTTTTAGATGATTGTGACTATAATGATTTATGTAAAGTTTACCGCCTTTATGTGAAGGAAACTGGACTTTTTACATCACTTGCTGAAAAAGCTGCTAGAAACAATCTTGTAGACAAATTGATTGGGTCAGCAATTGTTCATACTGGTATTAAAACTCATTTAACTCCAGAATCAAAATTTTATAACACAGAGGATATATCCAAGAATGATAGTTTAATTCCCTTTAAAGTACGTACTGAACAGATGAAAAAGTTAAAAGCAGCTGGCCTTGAAAAGGTATACTTGCACCTTGATGGATGGGGAGATCCGGGATATGATAACAAGCATCCAGATTATCTTCCAGCCTGTATCGAAGCAGGTGGATGGGAAGGAATGCGTGAGTTATCCGATACTATGAAAGATATGAACTATATGTTTGGAATTCATGATCAGTATCGTGATTATTACTTTGATGCACCAACCTTTGATGAGAATTTTGCAACAAGAAATGCTGACGGAACAATACCGGAATTTGCACGATGGGCTGGTGGACGTCAATCATATCTTTGTGCATCACAAGCACCTTTTTATGTAAAACGTAATTTTGAGGAGCTTTTCAAGCAGGGAATTCATTTAGAGGGAACATACTTAGATGTATTTACTTGTAATGAAGGGGACGAATGTGTACATCCATGGCACAAGATGACCAGAAAAGAATGCTTTGAATATAGAAAGGCTTGTTTTGATTATTTGCTGTCCCGTGGAATTTTACCAAGCTCTGAGGAAGTTGTAGATTGGTCTATGCAAAGTCTTGTATTTGCTCACTATGCGCCATACGATTTTATGTTAGCAGGTAAAGCTTCGCCAAGAAAGGGTATACCTGTACCTCTATTTAATCTTGTATATCACGATTGCGTAATACTTCCATGGATAATGAATAACAATGATTCTGAAGACGATTATATGTTATATGCCTTGCTTAATGGAGGAAGTGCATATGTTGATTGTGAAGTAGAAGGCAAAGAATTAGAACGTGAAATTGAGCGTTATCGAATAGTTGCGGAGCTCCAGGAAAAGATTGCAAAATATGAAATGGTAAAACATGAATTCCTTGATGATTCATATAAGATTGAAAAGGCAACATACTCTGATGGCACGGAAGTAACAGTTGACTTTAATAATCAGACATACCAAATTAAATAAGTAAACTTAAATATAATTATAATATTTCTCAAAACCCTTCGTTAATTATTTAAAACGAAGGGTTTGTAATTATGTATATGAACGAAGGGATAAAATTTGTGATAATTAATACTAAAAATACAAATTAATCGGCTATTTTGATAAATAAATACGTTTAAAAATAAAATATAATTTATAGTATAGTGAAGAAATTAAATCAAACTATAAAATATAAGATAGGGGTGATTGCGATGAAATACATTATTGGAGTTGACGGCGGCGGCACTAAAACTGAAGCGATTTTATTTGATAAGAAAGGCAATGAAAAAAAGAATTGAAAAGAATAGGGCAGATACATTAAAAGGAGAGTGCAATATGTCTATACTAGTTACAGGTGGTGCCGGATATATCGGAAGCCACACTTCAGTTCAATTATTAGAAAATAATTATGAGATAGTAGTAGTGGATAATCTCATGAATAGTAGTGAAGAAGCTTTGCGTAGAGTAAAAGAGATAACAGGAAAAGACTTTAAATTTTATCAAACAGATCTGTTAGATAAAGCTGCTTTAAGAAAGATATTTGAGGAAAACAAAATTGAGGCTGTAGTGCATTTTGCGGCGCTTAAAGCTGTAGGAGAATCTGTATCCATACCTTTAAGATACTATGAGAATAATCTTATAAGCACATTAAATTTATGTGATGTTATGAATGAATTTAATGTTAAAAAATTAGTTTTCAGCTCTTCGGCAACAGTATATGGAGACCCAAAAACAGTGCCAATCACAGAGGAATTTTCACTCAGTGCAACAAATCCATATGGCAGAACTAAGCTTATGATAGAAGAGATTTTAAGAGATTTATATATTTCTGATAACAGCTGGAATATTGCACTACTTCGCTATTTCAATCCAATAGGTGCTCACAGCAGCGGATTGATAGGAGAGGATCCGAAGGGAATACCTAATAATTTAGTTCCATATGTTGCTCAAGTAGCCTGTAAAAAGAGAGAATATTTAAATGTATTTGGCAATGATTATCCAACAAAAGATGGTACTGGAGTAAGAGATTATATTCATGTGGTGGATTTAGCAGAGGGGCATGTTAAAGCATTGGAAAAATTGAATACCAATCCTGGAATAGATGCCTATAATTTAGGAACGGGAAACGGATATTCGGTGCTTGAGGTGGTTGAAGCTTATTCAAAAGCTTCAGGAAAAGAAATACCTTATAAAATAGTAGAAAGAAGGCCTGGGGATATTGCAGCTTGCTTTGCAGATCCGGATAAGGCCAAAAGAGAACTTGGATTTACAACAACTAAGAATATTGATGACATGTGTAGGGATTCCTGGAAGTGGCAGAGCAAAAATCCAGAGGGCTATATGAAATAATATTTGAATAAAATAAAGGAGAATAGATAATGGAACAAAATTTTAA
This sequence comes from uncultured Clostridium sp., assembly GCA_964568335.1. GTDB lineage: Bacteria > Bacillota > Clostridia > Clostridiales > Clostridiaceae > Clostridium_AT. The sequence goes on along the minus strand of CAZMQY010000324.1, from coordinate 1,319 downwards.
TATTATAAAAATAGTAGAGAAATTTAAATTTAAAGGGAAGTTTATAAAAGCAGAACCCTTTGGTTTTGGACATATAAATAGCACCTTTGTAGCGTATTTTGAGGAGGAAGATTCCTCAGTTAAAAGATATATAATTCAAAAGATAAATACTAATATATTTAAGTCACCGGAAAATCTTATGGAAAATATTGAAAATGTAACAAATCATTTAAAAAACAAGGTAATATCTTATGGTGGTAATCCAAATAGAGAAACATTAATTATTGTAAAAACAAATGATGGGAAAAGTTTTTATAAAAATGAGTCGGGAGAATGTTTTAGAGCATACATCTTTATTGAAAACGCAAAAACATATCAATTGGTAGAAAATCCGAATCATTTTTATAATTCCGGAAAAGCCTTTGGAAAATTTCAAGAATATCTTTCAGATTTTCCAGCGGACAATCTTTATGAAACCATACAGGATTTCCATAATACTGCAAAAAGATATGAAACCTTCCTTGAGGCTGTTAAAAATAATATAAAGGACAGAGCAGCAGAAGTTCAAGAGGAAATACAATTTGTAATGGATAGAGCAGAGGATACCAGGGTTCTGGTTGACCTTTTGAATGAAAACAAGCTGCCCCTTAGAGTTACTCACAATGATACAAAGTTTAACAATGTTATGATAGATGATATTACTGGTGAAGGAATATGCGTAATAGATTTAGATACAGTAATGCCAGGTTCAGCTTTATTTGACTTTGGCGATTCTATCCGTTCCGGTGCCACTACCGCTGAAGAGGATGACCCACGCCTTTCAAATGTATCCTTAAGCCTAGAGTTATTTGAAAGCTTCACAAGGGGATTTTTAGAAAGTGCAGGAAAATCACTGACAGAATTAGAAATTGAAAATCTGCCGTTTTCAGCCAAACTACTAACTTTTGAATGTGGAATGAGATTTTTAACTGACTATTTAAATGGGGATACTTATTTCAGAATCCATAGGGAAAAACATAATCTTGATAGAGCTAGAAACCAGTTTAAGCTAGTACAGGATATGGAAGAAAAACTAGAAGAAATGAAGCTTATCGTAGCTAAATATATTTAGATTTTTGTCATCTATAATAAATTAACGAGTCTAGGCAATAATTATTGGAGAGGATTTTATGGAGGCAGTGATAAATATTAAAGATTTTACATAGGTAGAGGAAGTGAAGAAGATACTTCACTGGCTGCTTTTTTAGAATTGGAAGAATGCAGAAAATTAGAAAAATCTAAATTGCATTTTCCAAAGGGGAGATATCATTTTTATCCTGAAAGGGCATATGAAGGGATGT
>CAZMQY010000323.1:0-4131 GCA_964568335.1 uncultured Clostridium sp. | reverse complement strand
CGCTCATCTAAATGACTTTTTAAAAATATTAAATGGGTTATATCCTCATCACTTTCAAATTTTAATTTAATTTCATTTATTCCCGTTACTAGATTTAATTTTTCTGCATTAATTAATGCTTCACCGTTAGGAAATTTTTTAATTTCAACTTTTTCTCCATTAAGATAAATCATTGTAATCCCCTCACTAATTTAAAATTTATATAACCATTATTGCTTCATATACATTTTCAAGTTCTTTAACTGTAAACACTTTGGGCAAAAGGTTAAATGCAAATACGTCCTGATATACTTATAAGGCCCCCATAACTGTAAGCTATTCTATATCATAAACATAAACTTCAATATCTTTACTACTCATATTTTTAATAATTAATTTTTCGATCTCTTCCCACTTGCCTCCTGCTAACCCACATCCAATCCTGGGCATATGTACAGTGGCATTTAAATCCTTTGCTTTCTCGCCGACTTTTTTCAGGCACGCATCTACAGCTTCATATCTAATAGGTGGTGTGTTTGTTTTACTTTTTCTAATTCCTCTCTGTCCTATCATGTTGGCAACATATATTTCATCTGAAACTTGAACAAATTGAACTTCTCCTAGTTCGAATCCATTTCCCTCTTTAAACCACTTTTTATACTCTAATTCTGGTTTTTGCCATCTTTTAGAAACAGCTAATACGAAGCCTTTCCCCCATGCACCTATATCGTTGCATATGTGAGCAATTATCTTATTCATAGACACATCAGAATTTGTAGCATCACCTTTCAAATATACAATTTGTTTGTCCATACTTCCTTACCTCCACTAAGTAGCGCAAGCTTTGATAAGTTCATCTCTAACTTCCATCAAAGCAAAACCTAAAAGGTTTAAGCCATTCCATAACAAAGGATTTTCGATATGCTCATCATCGGCAGACATCCCGATTCCCCAAACCTTATCATAAGGACTTGCTTCCACCAAAACTCTATCCTTTGTTTTTATTAAAAATTGTCTCAGATTTTCATTCTGACTAAACTTTGCATAATTACCTTTAAAGACTATGGAGTATCTTCTTTGTACCCATGCTTCTTCATTGAAGTTTTTGACTTGTCTTCCCAAATCCTTTATTTGTTTTGGATGATTACTTTTCATTATTTCCATTAGTGTTTCATTATCATTAAAAAGCCTTGCCTTCTCTGCCATCATATACTGCTCCATACAACAATAGGTTTCGTCGTTAATCATAAATGACGACATCCACCATTGGCTCAAGCAAGTCTTTGTAATACTTCCATCCTTTGAAGGTTGGTGACCCCAAAAGAATAAATATTTCATCCTTTCTCCTTTTTTAAAATCTTTCTGTATACTATAAATAGAATATTTCTGTTCCATAAACTCACTCCTCTCAGTTGGAAAAATGCAGCTATATCAATATCACATTTTCCTCTTAGTCACGAAAAAATGTATTGTCAATAGTTCTTACAGCCTTTTCAAATCTCTCTTCCCATGAACCGCTGATTACTATATAGTCTATTGACCTTTGGTCCAGTTCCCGCATAAATCTTTGGCGCATTTCTTTTCTTCTATTTGCTAAATTGCGCTGCCCCTCTTCGATGTACGGTGTATCAATATCTAAAAACAAGAATAGATCATAAGGAATTTCGTATCTCTTAATTTCCTCTGTAATATACCCACAATATACATCTGAGTAAATCTGAGTAGTAATATTGTCGCTATCGCAAAACAATATTTTTTCTGCAAAGTGCTTCATGCAGTTAACTGCCTCATACTGCAGCTTTGCAAATTGCTCCAGATGATTCATATTTAAATTATCAATTAATAAATCGCTCCACTCAAACATATTTCTTGCTAGTTCAGGCACAAAAGCCGTTTTGTAATATTTAGCCAAATCCATAGTCAGCGTACTTTTGCCACAGGAATCAGGACCATATATACAAACTTTCTTTACATAAAAAGGCTTTACAACCTCGGGGATATAATCCCAGTACTTGAAAGGATTTTGTCTTACCTTTGTAGCAGAAATAGGAATAGTTTTTCGTTCAACATCAAAAAGCATATATTCTGCATTCATGTATTCTGCTACATATTCTCCATATTTCTCAGAGGCAAATATTATATCAACTTCCGGATATAAGCTCTGCAAATATTCGGCCCAGATTTTAGATATATATCTGCTGGATTCAGAAGAATTAGGCAAATCTTCCTTTGTTATGTGTACAACTTCTATCTTCTTATTATTATAGAAATGCTTTTTCACCCAGTTGAATCTTAACTCTCCATCAATAGGTTCACTTTTTAAAGAGCATACTGCAACTATAAGTTTGTCACAATTGTTGACACCAAACTCTATTAAACCAATATGACCCTTGGTCATTGGCATAAATTTGCCTATTACTAATCCTGTACGCATGCTTTCGCCCCTTTCTTTGGTAAAGATTTATACCACTGATGTAAACCCATAACACATAGTGCAGATAAGGCCAAATACGTTCCCATTGTAATATACATGCCCTGTGCCACCAATAAACCAATGGATATAAAATCAGTCAATAAATATACTAACCAGCTTTCATAAAGCTTCCAACATAGCATCAATTCAGCCACTATACTTGATACAGTTATTAAGCTGTCAAGAAAAGGAGCCGGATCCTGTGTATTTTTGAATATAAAATATAATACTGCCACTCCCACCATTTCAATAATGGTAAATGTAATTAAATTGGCAGAAGAAATCTTATTGATTTTAACGACTTTTTCCTTAGTTATCTTGTCTCTTTGCAGCCACTTATACCATCCAAAAAAACCTTCTATTACATACAACGCCTGCAATCCTACTTGGGCATATAAGTTTCCTTTTAAAAACACGAATAATAAAATAATCGAATTGACTATCCCAATTAACCAATTCCAATCATTCTCTTTTACTATAAGATAGACACATATTACTCCTGTTATGAATCCAAACCAATCTAATAAACCCATTATTTCTCTCCCCCCTAATTCCTAAATACTTCTTTTCCAACCTGAATTGTACCTAAAAAGTTTTGAAGGCCTATGACCTGCATCTTTTGTAAATTCATTTGTTTCAGTAACCATGTTTGCAACCTTTCTTCTAAAGGCCGCCGCTAATAGTTCCTTACCTTGAATAACCTCATAAACCTGTTGAAGTTCAGTCAGAGTAAATAGTTCCGGCATAAGATTAAATGCTAAACTTGTATATTCAATCTTATTTCTCAGTCTATCAATACCATATTCAATGAATTTGCCATGATCAAAGGCCATTCCTATAGTTTCGATAATCTCCCGGTTTACTTTTCCATTTATATTTTCCGTGATTTTAATCTTAGATGACAATTCCTCATCATCATCCCAAAGTTTAATTTCCACTATCTTCTCGTATATATATCCTTTTTGAATTGCTATTTTCTTTTCCTCCAGCAAGTTATACTTTACATTAAACCATCTTGCATCATCCTCATGGCTTCCAGCTTTAATATTCAAATAATTGCTATCAACTAGTGCCATGTAGGATGAACTTATAACTCTGGTTCTTGGGTCCCTATCTACTTCCCCCCATGTATATAACTGTTCCATATAAATATCATCAATATTAGTTTCAGTCCTTAATACTCGGGCTGCGGATTCATCCAAGCTCTCATCAATTGCAATAAATCCGCCTGGGAGTGCCCATTTCCCTATATAGGGATGATCTCCTCGCTTCACTAAAAGGATTTTTAAAGATTTTTCAGGAAGTCTCCTATAATTTTCTTTTTCCTCATCTGTAACAGTAAAAATCAACATATCCACCGTAAAGGATGGTTTCTTGAATACATCAGCATCATACTGCTTTAAAAATTCTTCTTCAGTTAACCCTTGTTTATTTTTAATATTCATGTTTCCCATAATCATAACCTCAACCTCTTTTTACTAATCTGTTATTATCACTTTGTTAATATCATAATATGCTTTATGGCTTTATTTGTCAATATATTTATAATAAAGTTTTCAAAAAATTTCAAAGGATAGTTCACTAATATTAGGTTATAGTGAACTATCCTTTGAAAAAATTATTTAATCTTTTAAAAGTATAAAATTATTATGCTCGAACTTTGCTCTCAAATTTTCCTC
>CAZMQY010000322.1:862-4132 GCA_964568335.1 uncultured Clostridium sp. | reverse complement strand
TTTACAATTAATTATTTATCCAATAACCTCACTTAGTTTAACCTTACGATCTTCAAATCTAGACTTTGTACAAGCATCTGCTGTAGCAATGGCCGCTCTAGCAGCTTCTCCTGTCATAAGCATCTTAAATTCTTCTGTTGGTTTCATACCATGCATAATATCATTTAAATATTTCATTTCTTTCTTCATAATAGAACTCAACCACATTGGTGGCTTCTTACCTGGTTTACCATATTGAATTGCACCATCCATCTCTGTACTGGTGTAAATTCTTGTACGGTCATCATCCTCTTCTTGAGATTCATGAATAAGGAAATGCTCTTCCTTACCATCAATCTTTAATGTACCACCACAGTGGAACATATCAAGTTTAATTGCACCTTTTGTTCCTTGGATCAAAACGTAATGTTCTGGCCAGTGGAAAGCAGATCCCCACTCTAAAACAGCAAAGCGCCCATCTTCAAATTCCATATTAATAAACAGCATATCATCTTCATCACCAAATTTTTCACCTTTATGAGCAACATTTCCAGCAGTCATAGTCACCTGCTTTGGCATCCCGCCCATTATAAACTGTACACAATCTAATTCATGAATGTGATGGTACAAGTGTCCACCAGACTTCTCTCTGATCTTTTTCCAGGAAATACTATCCTGCTCGTCTTCCCAGCCATTTCTAGCAGAATGACAATATAATACTTTTCCTATCACTCCATCATTAATCAGCTCTTTAGCATGATGCACTCCATTAAAGAAGTTCATAATATGACCAGCCATAAATATAACATTATTTTCTTCACAAGCCTTCACCATATCATCACAATCTTTATAACTTAAAGCTATTGGCTTTTCACAAAATACATGTTTTCCGTGTTTAGCTGCTTCAATAACTGGTTCTTTGTGCAGGTAATTTGGAGTTGCTACTATTACAGCATCCACATCTTCTCTAGAAACCAGCTCATTTAAACTACTTGCAGCATCACATCCAATCTCTTCTGCAACGGTTTTTCCGTTTTCCGGGTCATAGACAACAGTAACCTTGGCATCTTTCTGATCTTTCATAATACGGCCTAACTCTGCTCCAAAATATCCTACTCCTACTATTCCATATCTAACCATTATATTACACTCCTTTAATAAATCTATATATTAATTTTTATTTAACTGAACCCTCTGTTAAGCCTCCGGCTATTTTGTTTTGAATCAAGCAGAAGAATATAATAGATGGTATAGCTACCAAAACCGAGGCTGCCATCATATCTCCCCAATCCAATATCTCAGATCCATTTAAGGATCTTAAGGCAACTGCAACTGTCATCTTTCCTGTATCATTCATCAATATCAAGGAATATAAGAATTCATTCCATGCATTAATAAATGTATAAATTGCTGTAGCTACTATTCCAGGTGCCACTAAAGGAAGTACAACCTTTACGAGGGTAGTCAATTTATTTGCTCCATCAATCATAGCAGCTTCTTCAATACCTATAGGAACACTTTTGAAAAATCCTACTAAAATCCATACTGCATATGGTATGCTAAAGGACAAATATACAATAATCAATCCTATTCTTGTGTTTGTTAATCCAACCTTACCCATTATAATGGAATATGGTATTGCCAAAAGAATAGGCGGAAAGATGTAGGTGGTAACTAAAGCTTTTGACATAATAGAACCTATCTTCGGAAAAAACCTTACAATTCCATAAGCTGCTAAGGAAGCGATAACTATTGCTATTAATGTAGATATCAGCGATATAATTAAACTGTTTTGAATATTACCGTAAAACTTCAAATCAAAAATCACATGCTTATAGTAATCAAGGGTAACGGTTTTGGGAAAAAAAGATGTTGGACTTCCAATAAGTTCCCCTTTCCCTTTAATAGATGAAATAATTATCCAAAACAGCGGAAAAGTTGCAATAATGGTTAAAAGAATTAAATAAATGTGGGAAATTATATCTCCTAATATACTTCTTTTACTTTTCATTAGTAAGCCTCCTTTTCCCAGCGTCTAATTACTGCAAAATATCCAATGCATATGGACATTAAAAACATAAATAGAAGAACTGTAACCGCAGATGATCTGCCTAATAATTTTGTGCCCCATCCCATGTTATATGCATAAAGAGGAACTGTATCTGTTGAACCTGCCGGTCCTCCTCCTGTAATCAAATAAATTAAATCGAAATTGTTAAATATCCACACTGTACGTAACACCACCAATAATCCCATAACCACTTTAATATGAGGAAGTGTAATGTACAAAAATGACTGCCATCTTGTTGCTCCATCAATATCCGCAGCTTCATATTGGTCTTGAGGTACTGTCTGCAGTGCAGATAGTACGTTTACCATCATCATTGGTGCACCAAACCAAATATTAATAAGTACCAAGCATATAAATGCCGATGTCTTTTCTGTTAAAAACTGCGGAGGCACATTTGTAATACCCAGGTTTGTAAGCAGATTTGGCAAAAATCCATATACTCCATTTAAAATCCATTTCCAAGAAAACGCAATTACTATTGATGGAAATGCCCAAGGAATAATTAATAAAGTTTTATACATTCCCTTTAAATGCTTTACTCTATTTAATGCCAATGCTGCTGTAAAACCAATTAAAAGTTGTCCTAGTAAAGAAAAAATAGTCCACTTTAAAGAATTTAAAAAAGCCATCCAAAAATTCATATCAGATAATATAACTTTGTAATTCTTAAGGCCCACCATACTATATGCGGGCCTTACTAAATTTTTATTAGTGAAACTATAAAATATACTTGAACAAATAGGGTAAGCAAACAGTGCTGCAACTACAATCAAGGCAGGAAGAACAAATAACCATTTTGTATAACTCTTTGTATTCATATTTTCTACCACCTTCTTAATAATGAAGTTCCATACCCTAATCTCCTGTCACTTCAAAAATCTTGCGAAATCATTTACTATTTAAAATAACTTACTACTTTACTGATTCAAATAATGAATTTAGCTTATCTTCAGCTGCCTTTGCTGCTACTTTCACATCTGTTCCATTAGTTATGATATCTTGGAACATCTTCTCAATCACATGTTGATTAGTCATAATTCCTGCTTGTACATTTGGACCATGTTCAAATCCAATTGCTGTACCAATCTTTACTGCATCACTAATAACTCCTTCTGCATGTTGGAATTGACGAATAGTATCATTGTTTTTATATGCCTCTGTATCTGAAATTCCTTTAATAGCAGGTAACATGCCTACTGGTGTTGCATGTAAGAATTTAA
>CAZMQY010000322.1:0-852 GCA_964568335.1 uncultured Clostridium sp. | reverse complement strand
TATTGCTTCAAATATCCTTTTCAAATATGTATAATAAGTATCTTCTTTATATAACGTTTTCATGAAAGCTTTACAAATTTCTGGATGTTTTGATTTTTTCCACACCACCATTGGCTGGTTAGCTGTAGTAATTCCTTTTCTTTCATCGCTGGCATTGATCTTTGGTATTGGGAAACAATCAACTTCATTTAAAAGGTTAGGAGAGTTTTTAGAAACTCCGGAAATTTGGAATCCGCTATTGAAATCAAAGGCTGTTTTTCCTTGATAGTATAAAGTGGCTTGTTGTAAAACATCATAGTTTATAGAATCTTTAGGTGAACAATCTTTATACATTTTCAACCAGTAATTTATGCCATCAATTGCCAAATCACTTGTAAGGTTTGCTTTAAGATCATCGGTTAATAAGCTTCCGCCACCGCTCTTAACATAGAAGTTTAAAAAATTAGTAGCCTGAAAGTCATTGGTTCCAGTAGGGAATGAACATCCATAAACCCCATCCTTTGTTAGTGTTTTAGCCACATTATATAATTCATCCCAAGTTTCTGGAACTTTAAGATTATTTGCTTTTAATAAATCTTTTCTAACCCACATAACCTGAGCATGAGAGTAAAGGGGAATGGAATATTGCTTTCCATCAACAGTACCTTCTGCCAATGCATTTTCACTAAACTTATCTTTTCCAATATCATTAATCAAATCATTAATGGGCGCTAAAGCATCATAATTAATCATTTCAGCAACTTGTCCTGGTAATGCAGTACTCATATCTGGAACATTACCAGATGCTAAACCAGTAGTCCATTTTGTATAGAAGTCATTCCATGAAAAAGTCTCAATTTTAATCTTAACCTT
>CAZMQY010000321.1:0-4150 GCA_964568335.1 uncultured Clostridium sp. | reverse complement strand
AATAGCCCAAATAAAAAAACTCCTGTGAGGCTTAAAGCTTTCACAGGAGTTTTTTGTCAGGCTGCTTTGTCGTTGTCATGAGTACCAAGCTTAATTGAAAGTATGGTTGAAAGCTGGTTAATAGAAGCAGCCAGGCTGTCCATCTTGCCCTCAATCCTGATTAACAGGTATGTAGCAACTGCAATGGGAAAGCCAAGGTTTGCAACGGCTTTTAGTAATTCTTCCATGGGTTCACTTCCTTTCGTATGTTTCTACTAATTAATATGCAGAAGAAGAAAGGCAGGGCGAAGGGCAAAGAACTTTTTAAGCTTTGAAGTCACAAGGCGCTGAAGTCCTCGCAGAGCAAAAAGTTAAATTGTTAACTTTTTTTATAGTTAAATATTTAAATTGTTAACTTTTTGTGCTGCGAGAGAAAACGTGCTCGTAGTAAAAGGAAATGGCCTCGTCCACTATGGTGTTCAGGTACACGTTCACATGGTCGTGCTTTGCTTTAAGCTGGTTGAGCTTTTTCATGGTTGATGGCCTAAGCTTATAGCTGCGGACGAGAGTGAACTCCTCTCCGTCTACTGCAGGAGTTGCGCCTCTTTGGGAATTGATGAAGGACATTTTGCCAATGGGAGCTGAAGCAGGCTGTGAAGATGGAGTGGGGGCTGGAGCAAAGTTGAAGGTCATTATAGGCTTGCCCACATCAATAGCTCCATCAGTAAAGCCATCCTCATCAGCATCGTCAATATCTAAAGCTTCAATGTTTTTTGGTTTTGTCATATTGATCATCTCCTTTTTGTTTTAGGTTTATATACATATATATGCTGATTAGAGAGTTATTTGGGGAGATACTTTGCTTAGTTTTATCAATATCAATTGGAAAATACTAGAATGATATTTGCGTTTGAGATACAATAGATAGTGAATAATTGTAGAATAAACCGCATTAATATATAAATTTATTGGGGGGTAAGTATGTTAATATGTCCAAAATGTAAATGTGAATATCAAGATGGATATACAGTTTGTAATGACTGTGAATGTGAGTTAGTTGACGTACCCAAAGTTGCTGATGAAGGTATCCTTGTTAATAAGGATTCAAAGATAATTGGATTAACTAGAAAGTTATTAATTTTCGGTGCTGTATTTGTGATAGGAATTATAATTTTAACGAGCAGCATAAATTTAGCTGATATTGAAATGTCAAATATTATGAAGGCTCATGGAGGCAGTATGGATACTAATATGTATCTAATTTACTTGGAACAGTCTGTAATAAAATACAGAATAATGGGGTCTATATTATCAATATTAGGCGGTTTGGGTGTATTGATAAATACAAATGTGAAGTAAGGATAATTTATATGATATGTAGATAAATAGTAATTTGCACCTTGACTCGCACACCGTGTAACGGTTTATGCTTAATATCAAGGAGAAGGGTTAAGAATAAGTTCGAAGGGTAAGGCAGATTACCTATTAAAAAGAAGGACGTGCTTAAATGGAAGATATTAAAATCCACTCATTATTATCCTTCGGCGGTTACAATTGGCGTGTGCTTGATATACAAAACAATAGGGCTTTGGTTATAACTGAAGATATTATAGATCAACGCCCTTACCATGATGCTTATAAAGATATAACATGGGCTGACTGCGCCTTAAGAAAATATCTTAATGGTGAATTTTATGACAAATTCAACGCAACTGATAAATCAAGAATAATTCCGGTGATAAATAAAAATCCTGACAATCAGTGGTATGGTTCAAATGGCGGAGCAGATACGCAAGACAGTATATTTTTATTAAGCATTGAGGAAGTGTGCAAATATTTCGGTGATAGCCGTTCAAAACTGCAAAACCGAGGAAAAAATCAAAGATATTGGTTTGAAAGAAAAGATGAAAACAATAGTAAGCGAATAGCAAAACTTCTGGGTAAAGAATGGGCTTGGTGGTGGTGGCTTCGGTCGCCCGGCCGCGTTAATGTAAAAGCCGTGTACATCCACGGTGACGGTAATATAGGTATCCAAGGCAACAATATATTGAAAGGCAACATCAGCGATGGCAAATGTACAGGCGGTGTCCGTCCAGCTTTGTGGCTAAAGCTGGAATTGTAAATCTTGGGTCACTTTTAAAGTGGTTTGACTATAATTACAGCACAAAATAATTAAATTTAAAGGAGAATTAAAATGAGCAAATATGAAAATGCCATGAAACTTATGGAGGAACTTTGCGGAAATGGCAAAGAGGAAGTTATTGCCCTCGCTACAATATCACTATCCCCAAACGCTGCAGGTAATCCTCGTCCTGCTGTCCGTATGGTATGCGCTTATTATGAAGACGGCGTATTTTATGTTTCTACGGACGCAAAAAAAAATAAAATGCTGCAAATTGAGAAGAACAACGAGGTTTCCGTCGGTGGGTTAGGTTGGTACGCTTTCCAAGGTACGGCTGAAAATCTCGGTTGGGTCAAGGACGAGAAGAATGCGGAAATCAGAGCGAAATTTAAAAAAGTTTTCGATTGGTTCGATGAAGTTGGCGACGAAGACAATCCGAACTCAATCGTTCTGCGTATCTCCCTCACAGAGGGTACGATTATTGACCACGAAAAAAAATATGGTGAACATCAGTATGAAATTGATTTTATCAATAAAACGGCGTAATAAATCCGTAAAGAATAAGCAGTTTCTAACTTGAGAGCCAAAAAAACACCACTACTTGATTATCAATATTTTTTAACTTAGTTTTCTGAAACCCAACATTAAACAGAGTTTATTGTTGGGTTTTTGGCGTATTTGCAAGGTGTTTTAAAAATATTATATTTGTTTATTTAGCATTATATTTAATCTTTCTATTTCTCTTTTATAAAAATCAACTGTCTCACCTTCTGTGATTTTCCAGTCACTTTCCGATAGTACGATGATTTCTTGGAGCTTTTCAATAGCCTTATCATATTTCCCTTGGATTTCATATATATGAGAAATTGCTATCAATGAATCTATATATTTCGGACTTAGCTGTAGTTCGTACCCTTTGGTGTAATATTCTATTGCTTCATCGTATCTGCAAAGTTTTGCCATGCAGTCCCCTCTGGAGGACCATGTAAGCCATTCATCAGGATATAGTTCAGTCATCTGCTCCCAAAGAACTAAAGCCTCTGAAAGGTTACATTCTTCCTTACATATCAGACCTCCATATAATTGATATAAGTAACCTGGGTGGACTTTATTCAATTTTTCTAGAATTTCTTTTGCTTCAGTACATCTGCCATCTGCAATCAAGTAGTTCATAAGCCACTTATAAGCTTCCCAATAATCTGGATGATTTGACACAAAATTTTTATAATAGTCTATAAGTTTATGACGATTTGAAAAGTTCCAGTCAAAAATAACTCCATTTTCTGCATCACGTAAAGCATTATGACTAGCTTTATTATCAGGAGTTAATATAAGAGCGTCCTTTGCATAATGGGAAGCTAATTCACGGTGCTCATCTGAACGATGAAGGTGTAACTGGGCTAGCAATGTGAGACATTGAGATTTTTTCACCTCATCACTTAGTTTTTCTTTAAGAAATTGTTCAGCATAGTTATAGTCATCCTTTGAAATGAAATGTTCATTATAAATCATATTTTCAATACGTTCAAAATGTGTATCATCGGTTAATGCAAATAGTTCATCTATTGTAACACCTAAAATCACAGATAAATCAGGAAGTAGTTGTATATCAGGCATGGTTACATTGTTTTCCCACTTGGATATAGCCTGGGATGACATATTCAGTTTTGTCGCAAGTTCTTCCTGAGTCATTCCTTTTTGTAAACGGAGTGCTTTAATTTTTTTACCTATCTCAATATTCATTTTCAATATCCTCCAATTTTTATCATTTCCACTAGTCAATTACATTATAAATTTTGTTTAATATACTCTCAATGACCACTTGGTTAAATGAAGTAACTTATTTGTTACATTAATAATATACTAGCTATTATAATATTAATATTTTCCAAAAGGATTTTTTCGTTAAATGTAGAATATATTAACATACTAAATAGAAAAATGGATTATTTTGTATAAATTACAGAGATCATGTATGTGTTAATTTCATTTGCATTTTCGGGGGGATATTATGAAATACGAACTAACAGATCTTGTAGATATTAATCA
>CAZMQY010000320.1:0-4189 GCA_964568335.1 uncultured Clostridium sp. | reverse complement strand
GACTTAGAGCCTGCAGCTATAATCAGTTTTTTAAATTTTATAATGGCATCAGTAGATTTATTTTTAACTACTAGTGTTTCTGAATCTTTAACCTCTGCCTTACCACTTACATACTCTATCTGGTTGGCATTCATCAGATGCTCGATTCCAGTCACTAAGTTATTAACTACTTCATCTTTTCTTTTCATTATTTTCTCAAGAGAAAACTTCACCTCTAAAGCTTCAAGTCCAAAGCTCTCAGCATTTCTTATTTTTTCTATAGCATCTACGCTGCTTACAAGTGCTTTTGTAGGAATACATCCATAATTTAAGCAAGTACCTCCCAGTCTGTTTTCCTCAATAAGCACTACCTTTTTTCCACCCTGAGCCGCTCTAATAGCAGCAACATATCCTCCAGGGCCTCCTCCAACAACAGCTACCTCCACTTCATAAGTTTTGGTCATAGGCTTGGCAAATCCAAATGAATAGGCTGTCTTTTTTGGTTCTTGCTGAGCTCTTGACTGTGACATTGAAACTGCAGCTTGACTACTTAATTCTCCTTCTATCTTACCGATAATTTGACCTTTCTTTATTGTATCCCCTTCAGCAATGGACAGCTCTTCTATAATACCCTTGTACTTTGAGGTATATTTCATTGTTCCTTTGCCGGACTCAACAGTAAATATTACATCACCAGAATTTACAGCATCTCCAGTTTTTTTATTTATTTTTCCTACCTTTCCAGTGCTATCGTGTCCTGAAAGCTTTTCTATCACTAAATCATACTTCATTTACACATTCCTCCAAAATTTAGTTAAATAAAAAAGGGCATAGCCCTTTTTATTTGAAGTCTCCCTCAAACTCTTTAATACACTCTTGAAGCAATGTTACTGAGTAAGCCATTGATGGTCCTCCACCAAAAGCTACTGAAACCATAGCTGCTTCCATTACCTCTTCTTTTGTTGCACCTGCTTCTAAAGCCTTGTAGCTGTGGTATACTATGCAGTATTCGCATCTGTTATAGCAACCGATTGCAACGCTCATCAATTCTTTTGTTTTTAAATCAAGAAATTTAGGTTCGTATGTAGTGCCTAATAATCCCATAAAAGCATTTACATTTTCAGGATTTGTTGTCGCTAGATTTTCAAGTCCTCCAACGAATGAATTTAACATTTCTCTAACATTATATGCCATGTTTATTCCCCCTAACTTTATTTGCATATGCAATGTTTAGCATAGCAAGTATTTGTCTTAAGTATATCATATAGCTTGTTAAATTTCAAACAATTTTAATAAAAAAAACACTTTCTTATGAGCATATAACATGCATCTATAAGCAAGTGTTTTTACTATTCTTTTTTATTCTACAATATTTGAAAGCATCTTTTTTAAGACTTTATCGTAAATCTTAAGCTCTTCCTCCTCTATTCCTTCCAGCAAATCATCGTTGAACCGAGTACCAATATGTATTAAGCTTGAAATTAACTGATCGCCTTTTTCCGTAAGCTTAATATATATCTCTCTTCTATCCGCATCATTGCGTTCTCTTTCAATAAGTTCGTCTCTCTCCAAGCGATCAAGAAGCCTAGTTGCACTTGAATCTTTTACATTCATAAGTATAGACAAGCCTCTTTGAGAAATTATTTTATAGGTTTTTACATAGTAAAGTGCAATCCATTGAACTCGTGTTATGCCTGCTTTTTGAAGCCTTCGACCGAAAGCTTCTGAGATTTGCTTAATTGCATTCTCAGTAATATACCCTACTCAACTATCAAGATTAAAATACATAGCTGCCTCCATTATAAAATAGTGCATAAGCACTATATAATATCAATAAACAACGTTCGTTTATGGAAAAATTGTATCATCAAAATAACCATAGTGCAATATTATAGCTTTTAAGCAGGAGTAACTAATAAAAATCTCATTTCTAAAATTAATGAAGCAGCATCAATTATAAGCTTTGATTAAAAGAAGAATTAACTTCTACTTAAATTTTTTCTTTATAGCAAGAAATTTATCAATATTACTAATAAGTATATCAGCCAGCTCCGGATCAAAATGCTGTCCTCTCTCATTTCTAAATAGTTCAATTACATCCTCAATGGGCCATGCCTGCTTGTAGACCCTGTCGCTGCATAATGCATCAAATACATCTGCTGCTGCAGTAATTCTTCCGTAAATATGTATTTCCTCGCCTCTAAGTCCTTGTGGATAACCCTTGCCATTGTACTTTTCATGATGCTCATGAGAAATAATGGCAGCAGCTTCCAAAATCTCTTTATTAGAGTTTTTAAGCATTTCATAGCCAACAGAAGCATGATTCTTTATTTCCTCAAACTCCTCAAAGGTTAGCTTTCCAGGCTTATTTAATATGTTGTCAGGAACAGCAAGCTTTCCTATATCGTGCATTGGTGACGCCAGCCTTATAAGTTCTGCTTCCTTCTCTGAAAATCCGTGTTTTAATGCCAAAAGCTTCGAATATTCCGCTACCCTTTTTACATGATTTCCGGTCTCATTGGAACGAGCTTCAGCTATTTCACCTAAGGTGAATATAATTTCTTTCTGTGTATTCTCAACTTCCTTGTTTAAATATATATTGTCAAAAGCAATGGAAACATTATTGCAGAAAATCTCGATAAAGTTAATATCTAAATCGCTCAGCTTCTTGGTTCTCTCAAGATAAATCATGTTTTCTGAGCCTATATCGCTTTTAAAGTACATAATAAGAAAGTTCTCTCCGTATACGGTCTCCTTTTTCCTTGAAGCTCTCTCAAGCTGCTTAAGTACGTAATCCGGAACTACTTCCTTAATGTTTCTGTCAACTCCCTCGGAGTAATCACCTGTAGCCGCCATTATATAAAAGCCATCCTCCTCCTTTGTTGCTGCAAAGCTTGAGGTTTGACAGTATAATGCATTCATATTTATATTCAAAATAGAAGTAAGCTGTGTTAATACGCCTGATGCAAACTTTTTCATAGATTGAATCTCAAAAATGCTTGAGGAGGACTCTATTATTTTCTCCAAGCCCTTCTTATTATTATGAATGGCTGTTATATCTCTGTAAGATCTTATAGAAGCAATCATGCATGTAAATAGCTTTTGAGCAGTAAGCTCTGTCTTTTCCTTATAATCATTTATATCATAATCAACAATTACTTTTTTTTCCGGTGCTTGTCCAGGTTGTCCTGTCCTTAAAATAACTCTAACCAAATCATTTTTTAGTTCTTCCCGTATATATTTAACCAGCTTTAAACCTGAATCCTCTTCCTCCATAACCACATCAAGAAGTATTACAGCTATATCCTTATTATCTTCTAGTATTTCCTTAGCTTCCTTCGCAGTATAGGCAGACAAGAATTCTAAGCCCTTGCCATCAAAGGAAAAATCACTTAGTACAAGCTTAGTAACGTTATGGACTTCCCTCTCATCATCAATAATACAAAGCTTCCACTTATCTTCTTCCTGTTGAAGCTCAATACTATCCTCTTCAGCGAAAACAAGTTCCTCTTCATCTGCAAACAAAATATCATCCTTCATACCTAATACCTTCCCTTTTGCCGTTTTTTTCTTTAGTTTAAATCTAATGGAATAGAAATAATAAATGCTGTTCCAAGCCCTGCTTTACTTTTACATTCTATTGTTCCTCCAAGTGTTTGAGTAACAATATTATAAACAATGTTAAGGCCTAGTCCTGTTCCTCCCTGACCTCTCTTTGTAGTAAAGAACGGATCAAATATCTTGTCTATAATCTCTTCACTGATGCCCTTACCATTATCTGAATAAGTAAATAGAATATTGTTATTTTGCTCTTCAATATCGAATATAATTGTGCCTTCCTGTCCTTCCTCAAAAGCATGAATTAAGGAATTCATAACAAGGTTTGTAACTATTTGAGACAAAGCACCTGCATAACTATAGATTTGAAGCTCCTCATCACAATTTATGCCGATAGATATATTGGTCTTTTTAAGCTTCGGCTTAAGACTTAGCAGAACCTGCTCAATATATTCCTTTACCTTAAAGCTTCTTTTTTGCTCATCTGATTGATCCACTGCTACCTGCTTAAAGGATTTAATCAGCTCTGAAGCCCTTGTTAAATTTGACAGAATTACTTCATTACTCTCATTTGCAAGATTTAAATACTTTTCCAAATCTGATTTTTTCATCAGGCTATTAGAAAAAGCAGATGCGATCTCCTCTGTTTTTT
>CAZMQY010000319.1:0-4194 GCA_964568335.1 uncultured Clostridium sp. | reverse complement strand
GTAATCATTTATTGCTTTTAGTTTTGAAGCCTCTAGGCCTGTGCTAAAGCCCATGTCTTCTAAAGCAAAGTGCAAAGATTCCGTTGGAGGCTGTGAGGTTCCGCTTGAGAAGGAGGATATTGCACAATCAATACCGTCAACTCCAGCCTCAGCAGCCTTTAAATAGGACATTTCAGCAATGCCGTTTGTTGAATGAGAATGCAAGTATACAGGTATTTTAACAACTTCCTTAACACTCTTAACTAAGTCATGAGCAATTCTTGGCATTATAAGTCCCGCCATGTCCTTTATGCATATAGAATCCGCTCCCATTGCTTCAAGCTCTTTGGAAAGCCTTATGTAGCTTTCTATATCATGAATAGGACTAACTGTGTAAACTATGCAGCCTTGTGCATGAGCGCCCTGCCTTTTAGTTTCATCCATAGCAACTTCAATATTTCTAAAGTCATTTAAAGCATCGAAGATTCTTATTATATCCATACCGTAGTAAACAGCCATCTTTATAAATTTTCTAACCACATCATCAGGATAATGCTTATAGCCTAAAAGATTTTGACCTCGCAGCAGCATTTGAAGAGGTGTTTTCTTAACTACAGCTTTAATTTTTTTAAGTCTTTCCCAAGGATCTTCATTTAAGTATCTTATACAGGCATCGAAGGTAGCTCCCCCCCAGCATTCAAGCGAATGATAGCCAGCCTGATCAAGCTCTTTAAGTATTGGAGCAAATTGTTTAAAGGAAAGCCTTGTGGCTATTAGAGACTGGTTGGCATCTCTAAGCACGGTTTCAGTTATTTTTATGTTATTCATAATGATTCCTCCTTTTAGTCGGAAACACTGAGCAATTAAGATTACTCGCTTCCGCTCGCTAATTGCTCGTTAAAGCCCATTTAGGGCTTTAACCTCCTTTTAGTCGGAAACACTGAGCAATTAAGATTACTCGCTCCCGCTCGCAAACTACTCGTTAAAGTCCATTTAGGACTTTAACCTCCTCTTAGTGGTCAGCACTGAGTAGTTTAAGACTAATGACTAAAGTTTGTTTAGAATTTATCCCTTATTTTACATATATTCACAATAAAAGCATATATCAAAAAATTTATTATTAAAAGTAGTATTTGTTATAAATATAGTTTCTTATCCATTTTTTCAAGTCTATTGACACACAAAGCATATTGTAATAAAATGTTATGGTAATAATAAATAGGTTTCCGTAGCTCAGAAGGATAGAGCGACCGCCTCCTAAGCGGTAGGCCGTGGGTTCGACTCCCGCCGGGAACACCAGCTTAAAAGAGATGTTTCAGGTTTGAAACATCTCTTTTTTTACGTTATAATTTTTTATATAGAGAGGCTCAAAGAGAAATGGGGGATATATTTGAAGCAGCAAAAGGAAAAATCTATAGCCGAGTTATACAAGCAACACATAATATTGATAATTACCCTAATATCAGCAGTTATTATAGCTATTTTTTTATTGCTTTTCTTAAACTTAAATAAAAATTACAAAAATAACCTTTTGATTAATATACTTGGCAGACAGAGAATGCTTACTCAGATGATGGCTAAGGATGCGGGAAGAATCTATGAATTAAAATCCATTATAAATGGAAACGTTAAGTATGAAGATAATTCAGTAAATCTGCAAGAGAAGCTTTCTGAAACAATTGATAAGGTTAATGCATCCATGCAGGAATATGAAAAGCAAAGCGATACCATTAAACAAGGATATATTATAACAGAAGGAAAAAAGATAGCTTTTAGAAAAGCCTTAGAGGATCATAATTCTACTATTTTAGAGCAAGAAAAGATATGGGAAAATTTTAAACCATCAATTAATATTGTAGCAAAAAAAGATATTAATTCCCCAGAATATATACAAGCTATAAGATACATATATGAAAATAATCAGGCCTTATTAGATTATAGCGATCAAATTACTACATATGTTTTAAAATATAATAATAAAAGAAGCTTAACGAGTTATTATTCGGTTCTGGCAGCTGCGGTTTTATTGCTTTTAATCTTAGGAGTATTTATAAAGGAAGCTTACAAAAGTATATTTGTACCTATAAGTCAGCTTTCAAATGGAGTAGCTGATTTAGGCCTGTTGATTGAAGAACGTCATGAGGAACATATGGAAAAGGCGGATTTAGCTCCAGTTTTCTCCGAGGTTAAGACTGTGTTTAACCAATTTAACAGCCTGCTTTTACTTATGGAGAATTTAAGCAAAAATATTCCCTTTAAGGATATCTTAGAATATATTTATAATACCTTTTCTGATTATATACCATATACCCATATAGGTGTTGCACTAATAGATGAGGATAAGCAAACAATAACAGCTTCCTACGCTGCATCTGGGAAGCATCATAAAAACCTGCCCTCAAGGGTATTAGGAAGTAAGGTTTCTTTAAGGGAAACAAGCCTTTCCCCAATAATTGAAAGCGGTAAGGAAAGAATTATTAATGATTTAGAGGAGTATGTTAAAGGAAGACCACTAAAGGAATATAATAAAATTTTACTTGAAGAGGGAATACGGTCTTCAATAACTTTTCCACTTAAAAATAATGATGATGCTGTAGGTATAATATTTTTTTCCAGCAATACTAAGAATGTATATAAAAATCATCATATAAGGTTCCTTAGAACCCTTGCAAACAGCATCGTATTAAGCCTTGAAAAGGATATTTTAATGGAGGATTTAGTTATAAGTTCAACCTTAGCATTAGCCAAGCTTACTGAAGAAAGAGACAACGAAACTGGAGAGCACCTTCAGCGCATGAAAATATACTCTAAAATGTTAGCAAAATTCTTATCAAAGGAAGAAAAATATAGAGAAATTATAGATATAAATTACATAAATGATATAGAACGATTTGCACCACTTCATGATGTGGGCAAGGTAGCAATACGTGATGAAATTCTTTTAAAGCCTGGAAAGCTTACTAAGGAAGAGTTTGAAATTATGAAAACTCATGCAACCTATGGAGCAAAGGTTTTAAAGCTGGCTGATGATAATCTAAAGAAAAAAGGAAGAAGCATATTTAAGCTTGCTATAGAAATAGCTGAAGGACACCATGAGAAGTGGGATGGCAGCGGCTATCCTTATGGAAAAGCTTGTGAGGAAATTCCGATAAGTGCCAGAATAGTTGCTATGGCAGATGTGTTTGATGCCTTAACTAGTGAAAGGCCATACAAGAAGCCTTTTAGCTTTGAGGCTTCGGTAAAAATGATTGTTGAAGGCAGGGGGAAGCATTATGACCCTGAGCTTGTAGATGTATTTATTAAGAATCTGGATGAGATTAGAAATAAGTATATGGAGTTTAATGGTTATCAGCATACTTTGTCAGCAATTTAAATTAAACTGTAATAATTAATGGTAATTTAGGCAAAATATTAGGGTAAAATTCGTTCTAACGGATAATATAAAATTTTCAGAGCATCCGACAAAAAAGGGAGGACTTATTATGCCATATACTTTACCTGAATTACCTTATGCTTATAATGCGCTAGAACCACACTATGATGAGCAAACAGTGAAAATTCACCATGATATGCATCACAAGGCTTATGTGGATGGACTTAACAACGCAGAAACAAAGCTAGCTGAAGCTAGAGAAAAAGGCGACTATGCCTTAATAAAGCATTGGGAAAGAGAATATGCTTTTAATGGAGCAGGCCATGTACTGCATACAATGTTCTGGAATAATATGAAGCCAAATGGCGGCGGAGATGCAACAGGACAAATAGCAGAGCAAATAAACAAGGATTTTGGAAGCTTTGATGCTTTTAAAAAGCAATTCAGTGCAGCAGCAACTACTGTTGAAGGCTCAGGCTGGACAGTTTTGTGCTGGAATAAACTTTTCCAAAAGCTTGTTATTCTTCAATCTGAAAAGCACCAGAACCTAACCCAGTGGGAAGTATGTCCTCTTCTTACAGTAGATGTATGGGAGCATGCTTATTATTTAAAATTTCAGAATAAGAGAGCAGCTTGGGTGGAAACCTGGTGGAATTTAGTTAACTGGGATGATGTAAATAATAGACTTGCAAGTGCTATGAAATAATATATTTATAAAACACAGCTAAAACAATTATCTTTTAGCTGTGTTTTATTTTGGCTATAATTAGATTAGGCTACGTTTAAAGGTAATGTTGAAATTCCGCATGTTCTATGATGCTTAGGAAAACTTCCACTGCACA
>CAZMQY010000318.1:0-4214 GCA_964568335.1 uncultured Clostridium sp. | reverse complement strand
TTTCTGTGCCCCCCAAGTTATTTCATACTGATGTGGTCCCTCCTCAGCTGCTTTCTTTAAAGCCTCCACCAATTCCGCAGGCGGATCAAAGTCTGGGAAGCCTTGTGAAAGATTTATTGCTCCATATTCATTTGCCACCCTCGTCATTTTTCTTATTACAGACTCTGTAAAACCATCTAATCTACTGCTTATTTGCGGCATTTCTTAGCCCCCTCTCTGAATTTCTAAAACTAAAATAAAAATCCTCATCTTGAATAAAGATGAGGATTTCAGGTATAAAAATAAACCCGTGGAAGGGTTATGTATATACTACTGCCTTCCCTCATCTTTCAGAATAAATCTGCTGGATTTAGCACCTTACATAATGTATGTGGTTGCTGAAGCTTCATCGGGCCAGTCCCTAGGCTTCTCTAGATAAGGTTTATTATTTAATTTTTATTTTCGCATTATCACTTGCTTGTATTTGATTATAAATGCAATTTTTTCTAATGTCAACATCATTTTATAAAATTTTATTAAAAAATATTTTATAAAAACTATGTTGACAAACACTTCCTCATAGCTTAATATATTGAATTAATAAAATGTATTTCTTATCAAGAGAGGTGGAGGGAATGGCCCTTTGAAGCCTCGGCAGCGGGTTCTTTAGGAGAATACTGTGCCAATTCCATCAAGCAAAAGCTTGATAGATAAGAAGAGCTTAGTATGATATTACTCAACCTCTTCTTGTATGAGAAGAGGTTTTTATTTTTATACAAAGTATATTCTGCAGGAGGTTAAACTATGCCTTTCAATTTAGAGGAAATAAAAAATAATATTATAAATACTATAGATAATTTATCGGAGAAATTTATTTGCATAAGTCATCAAATACATGAAACACCTGAGATAGGAAACGAGGAATACTTTGCTTCAAAGCTTTTAGCTGATACTTTACAAGAAGAAGGTTTTACAGTTCAAAGAGGAATACCCGGTCATAATACCGCATTTATAGCTGAGAAAAAGTCCAGTATACCTGGAAACACTATTGCTTACTTGGCTGAATACGATGCCCTTCCTGGATTAGGTCATGCCTGCGGGCATAATATCATCGGTGCCGCAAGTCTGGGCGCAGCTCTTGCCTTGTCTAAGGTTTTAGACAAAATTGGCGGAAAGATTGTTGTGCTTGGAACTCCTGCTGAGGAAGGCGGGCCTAATGGAAGTGCAAAGGCTAGTTTTGTAAAGCAAGGTTTGCTAAAAGATATAGACGCTTGTATGATGATACATCCTAACGCTGAAACAACTATTACAGGCAGCACACTAGCTGTGGATCCATTAGATTTTGAATATATAGGAAAACCAGCTCATGCGGCTGCATGCCCAGAAGAAGGTATAAATGCTCTAGATGCTGTTATCCTGCTTTTTAACGGCATCAACGCTCTTAGGCAGCATGTGACTAGCGACGTTAGAATCCACGGAATAATTACTCACGGAGGTGATGCTCCAAACATTGTGCCAGAATACGCTAAGGCAAGATTTTTTATTAGAGCGGCAACTAGAAAAACCCTAAATGAAGTTACAAAACGAGTTAAGGCTGTAGCTGAAGGAGCGGCTTTGGCAACAGGAGCTAAGCTTAATATTATTGCTTATCAAAATCCTGTAGATGATTTTTTAGTAGTTAGAGCTTTTGACCATATTTTTAAGGAACATCTTGAGTCCCTTGGTGTTAAGGTAAAAACTGAAAATGTTACAGGATTGGGATCTACAGATGCCGGTAACATCAGTCAGATTATACCTACCATACATCCCTACCTAAGCATTGGATCAATATCCCTGTCACCACATACCGAAGAGTTTAGAGAAGCTGCTAAATCAGAGGCTGGTGATGAAGCTTTATTTATAGGTTCTAAGGCATTGGCTCTTACTGGTCTAACCCTGCTAACTGAAAATAAAAGTCTGCAGCATATTAAAGAAGAATTTGCTAAGCTGAGGCAAGATATATAGACTTTCTACATATATTTTCAGTAATAATAAATTATTAAAAATAAAAAATAAAGAATGAACTTCTAGTTTAAAGTTAAACTAGAAATTCATTCTTTATTCAAGCTCTATCTTTCTTTAGTCTCAATTTCCCTAACGATTCTATCCACAAATGCATCTAACGCAATTGCACCCTCATCGTCATTCTTTCTGCTTCTTACTGATACAGTATTTTCAGCAGCTTCCTTTTCACCTACTATAAGCATGTAAGGAATTCTATTCATTCTTGCTTCTCTAATCTTGTAACCTATCTTTTCAGCTCTGTAGTCAGGCTCAACTCTTACACCCTTAGCTTGAAGAGCTTTAACCACCTTTTCTACATAGTCATGATACTTCTCTGAAATTGGAAGTACTTTTGCCTGAACAGGTGCAAGCCAAGTTGGGAAGGCCCCTGCATACTTTTCTATAAGCATTGCCAGAGTTCTTTCATAGCAGCCTATGGAAGTTCTGTGTATAACATATGGATACTTCTTTTCTCCATCCTTATCCACATAAGTCATGTCAAATCTGTGTGGTAGAGAGAAGTCTATTTGTACAGTTATAATTGTATCTTCTTTTCCGTGAACATTCTTAAACTGAAGGTCAAGCTTTGGACCATAGAAGGCTGCTTCACCCACTGCTTCCTTATAGTCAATCCCAAGATCGTCAAGAATTTTCTTCATCTTAACCTGAGTATCTTCCCAGGCCTCTGGATTATCTATATACTTCTCTTTATTGTCTGGATCCCATTTAGAGAATCTGTAAGTTATATCTTCTCTGATTCCTAAAGTGTCCATCATATAGTTAATTAAATCTACCACGCCCTTGAATTCTTCTTCAAGCTGGTCAGGTCTAACTATTAAGTGTCCTTCAGAAATTGTAAACTGTCTTACTCTTATAAGACCGTGCATTTCTCCTGAGGATTCATTTCTAAATAATGTAGAGGTTTCTGCATATCTTAATGGTAAATCTCTATAGCTTCTTTGTCTTGAGTTGTATATTTGGAATTGGAATGGACAAGTCATTGGTCTTAAAGCCATAACCTCTTCATCCTTTTCTTCCTCCCCAAGCACAAACATTCCATCCTTATAGTGATCCCAGTGTCCTGAAATCTTATATAAGTCGCTCTTAGCCATAAGCGGAGTCTTAGTTAACAGGTAACCTCTTTTTTCTTCTTCGTCTTCAACGAATCTTTGAAGAAGCTGAACTACTTTGGCACCCTTAGGCATTAATAGAGGAAGACCTTGACCTATTTCTTCTATTGTTGTAAAAAGCTCCAGTTCTCTTCCAAGTTTGTTATGATCTCTCTTTTTAGCTTCTTCTACTCTAGTTAGATACTCTTCCAATTCATTTTTCTTTGTGTAGGAAGTTCCATAAATACGGCTGAGCATCTTATTCTTTTCGCTGCCTCTCCAATATGCACCTGCAACTTGTGTTAACTTAAAGGCCTTAACAAATTTAGTATTCATTAAGTGAGGTCCTGCGCAAAGGTCAACAAATTCTCCCATCTTATAGAAGGAAAGCTTAGCATCCTCTGGAAGGTCATTTATCAGCTCAACCTTATAAGTTTCACCCATATCACTCATAAGCTTTAGTGCTTCTTCTCTTGAAAGCTCAAATCTTTCAAGTTCTAATTCTTCCTTAACTATCTTCTTCATTTCTTCTTCAAGCTTAGTTAAGTCCTCAGCTGAGAAGGAGCCTCCTTCTCAAAATCATAGTAGAAGCCTTCCTCAATTGCTGGTCCTATAGCTAATTTTGCCTCTGGGAATAATCTTTTAACTGCTTGAGCTAATATATGAGTTGTTGTGTGTCTGAAAGCCTTTTTACCTTCATCATCGTTAAAGGTTAAAATGCTTAGCTCACAGTCCTCTTCAAGCTTGAATCTAAGGTCTACTGTTTTACTATTTACACTTCCTGCTGTAGCTACTCTCGCTAGGCCTTCGCTTAAATCCTTTGCAACTTCTAAAACTGATATGCCAGCTTCATATTCTTTTACTGAGCCGTCTTTTAGTGTGATTTTTATCATGTTTATTTCTCCTTTCAATTAAAAGACTTGGCAGCTTAGCTTGCTCGCTAGGTTGCCCGTTAAAGCCCATTTAGGACTTTAACATTCTCCTATTCTTAACTAGTTAAATTGTTATCTAGTTATCTTCTTAACTTGTTAACTTCTTAGGTGATTATAACAAATAAAAAACTCCCGTCCCAAATCCCTAAAG
>CAZMQY010000317.1:0-4224 GCA_964568335.1 uncultured Clostridium sp. | reverse complement strand
AAAATGTTTTGAAACACTTTTCCTGCCTCCTGCTGTTCTACAGGTAGACCCTTCTGAATTTGCTCTGACTGCTCTAAACGTAATGATTTTTTCTTTCCTTCCACATAGGGAGTATCTTTCTCACTTGCAATAATTTGAACATGAGGATACTTTCGCTTTATTGCAGCAAGACTTCCCATGTGGTCATGGTCGTGATGTGTTATAATTACTTTTGTCAATTTTGAAAAGTCAATACCTGCGTTGTAAGCTGCTTGCTCCAAAATGGTAAGAAAACTTGAGTATCCACAATCCACCAGAATCATTTCATTTTCACTTTGAAGTATCACAGGATAGATTGTATCTTCACCATATCCAAAATCAAATTTAACCTTTAAAACAACTATATTGTCCATAAAATCTCTCCTAAAGTTTATCTAAATTTATTTTTCATTACTTACATAATATCCACTTGCGTTGTTGGAATTGATGTTTATCCATTCATACTTAATATCCTCAAGGTTCTCTTCATTTTCATATCCCCTGCCAATAATCTTAAAACCATTATTTTCATAAAATCTCTGAGCTTTATGATTAACTTCAAAAGTATATAGCGTCAGTCTTCCTTTAGAGTTATTTTTAGCAAGCTCCAGCAGCTTTCTTCCTAGTCCTTTTCCTTGATAATCATTATGAATATATAATTGATTTATTTCGTCCTCATTAAAGGCTATCATGCCGACAACCTTCTTATTGTCAATTGCAATAAATATTTTGTTATCCTTGCTCAATACACTGTTCAGAAAGAGAACCTGGTCCTCGAAAGTATGCATTTCCTTTTGACCTAAGGCTTTTTCTTTACTTTGCCGCCACATTCTTACTGTATCTTCAGCATATAATGAATCGTATTGTATTATTTTAATATCATTCTGCTCCAAAATATTTCCTCCCATAGCACATTATCTATAAGTTTCTAGCATCTATTGAATATAAAGTCACCTATTACCGATGTTCTAAAAGCTTAGAAAACTCTTACCTTAGATTTTAAATTACGCCTTAGCTTTTAACTAATAACCTATATACAAATTATAATCCATATTTTTACACATTGCTATATAAAAAAAGTCCACCAATTAAGGCGGACATCAAATATACTTATATCTTTAAATCTCTTACTTCCAGCAAACTTTTAACCTTTGCACAAGCTAATTTCTCAATTTCTTCCGGATGCTGCACTAAGTCCGGCACTAAAATACACTTAATATTAGCTCTTGAAGCCGCAAGTAGTCCAGCTTCTGAATCCTCTAGTACTACTGCATACTTAGGCTCTACATCCATCTTTTCACAAGCCTTTAAAAAGATTTCAGGCTCTGGCTTTCCCTTGGTTATTTCATCGCCGCATATTATAGTATCAAAGCGGTTTAAAACACCAGCTCTAGAAAGAAGCCACTCTGCCCTCTCTCTTCCTGTTGACGTAGCAACTACTTTTTTTATCCCAAGTTCTTCTAAATAATCAAGGAGTTCAAAAAGACCTTCTTTTATAGGCACTCCTTTTTCCTCCATAAGTTTATCCGAATCAGCAAATCTTTCAGCTCTTACTTTTTCATAAGGGAAGTCTTCGCCAAAATATTTCTTTAATATTAGACCTATATCAAACTTATTGCGTCCTGCAAACTCTAATATTATTTCTTCTGTAATATCGAATCCACATACTTGTCCAGCTTTTAGCCAAGAATTGAATGCCACTCTCTCGGTGTCAAACATGAGTCCATCCATGTCAAAAATTACTAACTTTACTTCCTTCATCTCTGTCCCACCTTTTGATTTAGTCTTCTTACAGCTATATTTATTATAATACAACTTCACCAAAACTAAAATAAGATAAGCAAATTCAAGTTATAAATTCTTCCCCTGCGTAATTTCAGCACTAAGTTTAAACAGAGCCTAAATAAGAAGCTATTTTTTTCTCTTTTGGGCTTTATTTTCTTCCTGCCTTATATTTTCAGAAACCTTGAACCTAACTATCTCGCTTATCAATTCATAAGGCAGCGGCTTTTCTATTGGAAATTGTATAGCTCCCTTTGACCATTTATACTCCTCTAGCTTAGTCTTGAATGTTTCAATTCCGCTAGCGCCAGGATAAAACCCAATATGCTTTTTATAGGCAGCGAAGTGTACCAGGTTTCCGTGCAATGTAAAAGTTGGCATTTGCCAGCTGATCTTTTCTTCAGCATTTGGAGCCGACTCTTTTATAACTTTTCTTAGGGATTGAAGCTTCTCCTGAACCTCAGGAGAAAACTGCAAAATATATTCGTCAATTGATTTGAAAGTACTCTTATTTTCTTCCATTATTTCTCCTTTCAAATTTATGTAAAACC
The DNA here is from genome assembly GCA_964568335.1 of uncultured Clostridium sp. Lineage (GTDB taxonomy): Bacteria > Bacillota > Clostridia > Clostridiales > Clostridiaceae > Clostridium_AT. The sequence goes on along the minus strand of CAZMQY010000317.1, from coordinate 1,873 downwards.
ATATTTAATGTTCATAGGCTAAGATATATTTATATAAGAATTGCTTCTTCAAAATACTAAGCTTACTTATTAAATTATAACATAAAATTAGAAGATTATACTGAAGCTTAGACTTAATTTAAAACAGCCAACTAGTCTGTTGCCGAAACACCCGTCTTCGAGACACTTAAATTTAAAGGGCTAATATCTGCTGCCTTCCATGCTTTGTGCAGTTCTTGGACTTGATCATATCCCTTTAGAAAAGCTATACCGCAATCCCCGCCGCCTGCTCCTGAGGATTTAGAACTTCCAAAGGTTTCAGCAATAGAACATAGAGCTTTCAGCTTCTCTGTTTCAATAGTGATACCTGCTATTTCATCTAGCCTTAGTAAAGCTCTACGGTTTTGTGAAAGACTTTTAATAGCTTCTGTGCAATCATTATTATCAAAGCTTTCAATCAATCGGGCTACTGAAGCAGCGCTTTCTCTTATAAACTCGTGGTAAGCTTCTAAATTGTTCTCACTAAGCTTCTGGAACCTCTTAATCATAGGTGCTGTTGCTGCTGGCTCTTTAGTCCAGCCTACAGCTAATTGAAGCAAGGCTGGAGGAGTTAATGACCTGATAGACATATTTGGCCATGATTCCTCTATAATCTCTGTTAGTTTCTTTTCTTGCTCTAATTCATTTAATACCCATTCTGGGCTAAAAGCAGAATATTCAAGCCAGCCTCCATAAACAGCAGCAGCAACATCAGCTCCCGAACCACTTCCCTGGGTTTTTAAATGAGCAATAGCTGAAAGTTTAAAAATTTGATCAAGGGTAGGTGGTTCCTCCTTGCTGCTATGTAAATATAACATGGCGGAAATAACTGCAACCACAATAGTGGCACTTGAACCAAGTCCATATTTTTTACCTGTTAAGACATCGTCAAGTTCGCTTGTAATGCGCAATTGAAACGGACAAAGCGTCACTGATTTTTCCTGTAAAAATTGACTCACCACAGAGATGGAATTTTGAATAAAGCTTAATCCCAAATCCGTTACACTAAATCGAACTCTTCCATCATTTATTTCCCATGTAATATCTTCAAAACCCAGCTGTGGGAGGGAAAGCTGATTTTTGCTGCATGGCTTTATACAAGCTGTTATATAGCGATTTATCGCCGTTACCACAGCCTTCTGCTTCGGTTCAAGCACAGCATACTCCCCGACAATCATAAGCTTCCCTGGCACTTTCACACTATAGCTAGAGCAAGTCATTATTATTCCTACCTTTCTTTTAGATTTATAGAATGTTAACAATCCATGGTGCTGAGTACAAAATCATAAATAGGACACCGTAATTAACTCCCAAGCGATATAGCGTACCAGACACTATCCCTATTAAAAAAACACCGGCAATATTAATCCAACCTGCATCCATAAAACCAAGCAATAATACTAAACTGAAAAACAGACCTAATAGTGCTTCATGAGGTATTCTTTTAAACACAAAGGCACAAATTTGCTGTGAATACTTAACTGTTACAAAATAGGTAATTGCAGAGGCAATCGCAGCTCCAATAAGTGTTGCCCAAACAAAGTCCGAATTGGATAGTATATGGTGCATGTTGTGCTGTAAGTTATAAACCGGAGGAGCATTGAATAATGGGTTCGCCGGTCCAAGAGACATGGGCGATAACGGTATTCCTAGGGCAATAAGGGGAATTAAGGTCCCTGAAAAATAGGTTGCCTGAGCTAGCGCTTCCATGCAGGAAATTGCAATAGAGGCTTTTTCCACAGGATCCTTTGCGCGACTGGCAAACAGTTCTCCTAAGAAGGTTGTCAATCCAACTGGGCTTAAAATAAAAGTAACGGAGCCAATAAGAGAAGACAGCGCACTGTATCCAATCTCT
>CAZMQY010000316.1:0-4274 GCA_964568335.1 uncultured Clostridium sp. | reverse complement strand
TAAAGGTTGTATTGTAAGACTTGGTATCTTAATATCCACATCATCAATATCATAAACTACATTTAATTTGTTTCCAAACCTAGCCTTCTCTATTTCTATATAATCCATGACTTGTTTCAGTTCTTTCTTTATATCTATAAATTCACTATTTAACTCTAAATTAAATCTTAAATAGCTAGATAGATTTATTATAAGTTCCCTCGCTTTATTTGGATCTATTCTTATAGAAGAGGCTACAGCGTTTAAAGCATTAAATAAAAAATGCGGATTTATCTGAGTCTGAAGTGCTTTAAGTTCTGCTTTATTAGCCATTACCTTCATCTGTTCAACCCTTGAAACTTCCATCAAAGTTGATATAATTTGAGAAAGTCCTACCGCAAGGGTTTGTAGATTATAAGTTATCCTATGAGAACTTTTATAATATATTTTCAAAGCTCCCGTAACTTCACCCTTTTCTTTAAGCGGTATTACAATTGCTGATTTTAACATTGAACTTTTATCCTCTAAACCCTCATTTTTTATAACAATATTGCCGCTGCTTATTGCCTCTTTAGTTGCTTCAGTTATTATTTCGTGGCCAATGTTATAATGTTCTTTTCCAACCCCAATATAAGCTAATATATTCTTTGTATCAGTTATTGACACTGCATCTGCATTAATATCTTCTTTTATAATGGTACATATCTTATTTAGTGAATCACTATTTATATTTCTAAAGTAGGGGAGAGTCTTATTGGCTATATCAAGTGCTAATTTTGCCTGTGCAGCAGCTATCTTTTCCTTATCATCCTCTACACTTTGAACTAACAGGACAATAAATCCTACACTAATTTGCCCAAGTATCATTGGGATAGCAATTTTAGATACTATATCGACTCCTAAAGAATAAGGTTTACTTAATAAAAGTATAAGTATCATTGTAATGGTTTCAGAAAACACCCCTGCTATTATTCCAGCCATCCATCTATAACTTCTTTTAATCCTTTTATTAATGTATCCCGATATCACACCTGCAATTATACTACTTATAAGACATGGGATTGAGGTTATACCTCCTATATCTATTAGATATCTATGTACTCCTGAGATTACTCCTGTTACGATTCCCACCACAGGACCAAATATTATTCCGCCAGACACTATAGTAATTGTTCTAACATTCACTAAAGAACCTTCCACATTTAGCCCTGTATAAGTTGCCATTATAGCAAATATAGAAAATACTGAGCATGCAATTATGTAGTCTTTTTTGCTATAGTTTTCTCTACGAAATATCTCCCTGAAACTTTGCAGCCTTGTTATAGCAAATAAACACATAAGAAGCAAAGCAGCTCTTTCTACAAATTGAACTAATATGTCATATACATAATTCAATTTAAATTCTTCCCCTTCTTTCGTATTTTGATATTTATAATGTAAAACGAGCAGTGTTGCTTGTGCTGCTTTTATCTAAATGAATAAGTAAGTTTTACTGTTTCATAGTCCCTTTAACATACCCTTGAGATTCACAATAGCATAAATACTTTAGCCGTTCTAACTTGAAATTTGAATTAACAAGTATTTCTGGCCAAGCTTTTACATATTCAATTATATTATTTTTTTCATCTATTTCCAGATTACTCCAGAGCACCAAAGAAGGATGGGTTCTTTTCTTCTCATCTATCTTGTCGCCATATTTCCATCCCTCCTCCTTTTTTTGCAGAGACCAGCGCTTATGCTCATATTCAGCTAAGATTTCTAATTCTCTTTCATTAAATTTGATTATTTCCGTTTTTTCTCTGACAGATATAATATCATAATTTATTTTATGTAAAGCATTAGGGATATATCTTACTCTATCACGAATAGAATTCTTAAATTCTTCATCCAAATCATCCCATGACTGCAAACAGGTTAAACCTGGCTTAAGAGTATCTTTGTAAATTACCTTATGAGTGTTGTAAAGATCCATAGCAAGTTTCTCTACCTTCTCACTGAAAAATGTATCCTGCATAAGCAGACGTAAAAATTGCTCAGCATCAACATGAAGTGTTAGCTGTTCTTTAGAGGGCAGATGTGATTGCTCCCACTTCTTTGCTCCACTTAGCGAGCTCATTTCAAGTATTGCTTCCATAGACCTTGACTCGTGTTTGTACCTTGTGATTTTAAGAAGGGACCGTAATACACCATTATCTATTTGAGCTTCACCTCTGTCATTTATGAGATGTGGGGTTTTATGCTCCAGAAGTGAACGTAAAAGCATGGCTCTTCGGATGATAAACAACTGATCCCAAAGTTCATCTGTCTGATTAGGTCCAAGGATATTCACATAACCCCTTAGCCTGCTTATAAAATCCGGCCCCTTCCTGCTTTGGAATTCCTTGAAAAAGATATTATATTCAGTTTCATCACTAATATCTTCTCCACTGAATTTTTTAAAGGTACTGCTTGTGCCCCCTGCAAATACAAAAATCGCTTTTCCAATGGGGTGTACGGAGTCGCCTTCTCTGAACAAACCATCCTGCATAGGTGCTAAGAAATACTTGAGCCAACCTAATCTTCCTTCAAAGTAGGAATCAAATTCATCAAAAAATACAAGGGGAAGCTTTCCCTTCAGTGTATAATCTCTTACCCTGTGAAAGGCTGCTATTAAATCTGAAAGAGACTGAAATTGAGATAAATTGAAATTTAATTTTTCAATCAATGCCGGTGCAACACTTGAAGCAATCTCCGAGACTCCAAAAGATTTTCCTGATCCCGGTGTTCCAAATACGGCAATGGAAAGGGGCCGAACTACGTTATTTGCTGAAACATATTCTGAAATTAGATTTTTAATGCTTCTATAACCCTCAATTTCTGTTCTATCTACGGTTTTCAAATTGCCGAAAGTTGCTATAGGAATAAACTTAAGTGCACTTTTTTCACCATTCTTAACAATATCATAGGCTATTTCAGGCAAATTAGTTGAACTTTTATCTTTAATAATATACCAGCAGGCCTGACAATTTGGATTTTCTGTATTCCTTATGGGTACCTCTTGTATATGTTCTTTGTAAATAACATCATTTTCACGCTCAGTAAATATTGAGGGGCTTGGAAAATCACTTTCGGCAGCATCATCTCCAAAACCATAAATAAAGTATTTTTGAGCAGCAACCATACCCTCACGAATTCCTTCATCGATACTCCTACTAAAACTCTCATTTTTAGCTATTGCGGAAATAATTGACTTTGCTAAGCCTGCCACAAAGCAGGAGGTTAGCCCATACATTTTACCTTGATTTTCTTTGATGAATCCGCCTTCAAACTCGTAGGTTAAAAAATACAAATGCGATTCTACGCTCTTTTGCTTTTTATAATATATAGCACCTTCAAGGCCAAAAGGCACAATGAGATGTTGGCAGTTTGCCAGGAAGCAAAGGTTTGGATTATTATTCATCTGCCATACAAAATCTAATGCTGTTCTTTCCCAGGAAAGACCTCTGCTTATATTAACTCCTTTTGACCGTAGATCATCTCCATTAATAACCACTACTGTGTTTTCAATATGGAATTTTTCAATGTGCTTCCAAAGCATGCTGGAACAGTTTGGATTATTGGTTTTATATATGACTATTGGTGATTTATTACGAGATTTTAAAGCCAACGGCCAGAATTCTTCACTAGAATTAAAACCATTATTTTCATCATCTATTATGACCAGACCAGCATCCTCATGGTCGTTTTCAATTGGAAACTGTTTAGGCACACCTGCAACTGGACCTGTGAACCCCATGAATTGGTTTACCCTGTAAACTTTATGATTACTATTTTTCTCGGAGTCAACCGCGAAAAGCTCCAATTCCACAGTAGAAAGGAGTGTTCCTTCATGTAAGCTCTCCTCAATATTCTGTATTTTTTGTGAAAGTACTGCTGCATCTGTTGATAGTGCTACTAGTTTTGATAAAAGTATAGCCTCGCCTGCTTTGAAAACACTGTGTACATAGGGATAATATTTCCAGCTCAGCCCCCTGGTACACTGCTGGTATGTTCTCCACTGCATTAAGTTAACACACACATCACCTGATACTGCAATTTTAAAATCTTTACTATTCATAATTAACATTCCTTCTTTATGATATAATAATTATAATTTACTATGAATTAGTTTTCCTTTACTGGTAAGTTTTATTTATTTAAAAATAAATGATTTTTCTAATATGGTTATAATAAGTATTATCAATTTCACGGAGGTATATATTATGAAAGAGCTAAAAAATAAACATAATGATGTTCATGACCATGGCCATGAGCAT
>CAZMQY010000315.1:0-4308 GCA_964568335.1 uncultured Clostridium sp. | reverse complement strand
GTTGTTGGTATTACTGCAGCCACAACTCCAATAGGTTCTGCTACCTTCTCAATACCGAAGGATTCATCTCTACTTATTACTCCGCAGGTTTTTTCATCTTTATATTGGTTATAAATATACTCTGCAGCAAAATGGTTTTTGATAACCTTATCTTCAACTATCCCCATTCCCGTTTCGTCTACAGCCATTTTAGCCAGTTCAATTCTAGCGTTGTTTGCAGCCATAGCAGCATGTCTAAAAATCTCATCAACCTGCTCCTGGCTGTATGTAGCAAATTTTTTTTGCGCTTCACGAACTTCTTTAATCCTTTGCATTAACTCATCTACATTTGTAACTGCCATACTTTGCACCCCTTTATTATAAATTTACACAAGCTTATTATGTGTAATAAAAGGATTTTTTAAAATATTAAAATTTAATAATACAGCCTGCAGTAACTTTTGAGTTGCTGCAGGCTAAAAAATCATTTTTTTAGTTTTATATCTGTAATTCTAACCAAGGAATATTCCTCATCTTGAAGACATTTTAGTATTTTCTTAAGCATGGATTCCTCAGAATATGCATAATCAGGATAACCAGACTTTGATAATTCTATAAACTCAAATTCTTTATAGGGATGATAAAATAAAGCACCTAAGCTGTTCTTTTCCTTACTGCGAATTTTTACAAGCATATTTTCTACATCCTTATCCTGTACATAGCCCCAAGGTGCTGGCACATAAATTGTTTTATTGTTCCTTTTGCTTAAGTAAGGTTTATTATTCCATACTCCTTGTGCAGGCTCAAATATATAGTCAAAATTACTCTCAATTTCGGCCTGCTGCGCTTCTGTTATACTATAATGAGGACTTTCAAAAAAGCTAAAAGGAATATTTAGCTTCCCAGCCGTATCTATTGCTTCCTTTACTCGTCTTTTCGCGAATTTAATATCTGGATTGCCTTCATTTCCAAATTCAGAAGCCTCTACACTCTCGCCATCCCCATACTGATGAGTGTAGCCGTGCAATCCTACAATTCCTCCTCTACTTATAAGATAGTCCAAGGTAAAGAGAAAGTCCGCATTATACATATTAGACTCTTTAAGAAGATCGTTGTCTATTCCCGCCGTAGGTTTTTTATATCTAGGAATCCAAGCTATGTGGAAAGGAAGTTCTCTTGAATACATTAAGTCTGCTACTATTCTAAGCTTGTGCAAGTCTTCGCCTGCAGCATAATCAGAACCGGCCGTTATATCCTCAAGTCTTATTAAAGCCGGTTTATTTAATTGCTTTCTAGACTGCTTTAAAAGTTTATCTTTATTTTTATATAGTCTAATCTCCTTGACATCATGATTCCATACAGTTTTTAGATTTAATAATTCAACTATGTCTATAAGCGAAATATAAAAGGAATTATTGTAAGCTATTGAAGGTACTCTAAAACAATTTTCGGTATCTGATTTATAGCTATTGCTTTCAAAGTTTATTTCTATTTTTTTATTGTTATAATAAAGCTCTGCCTTATGACTATTTTCCTGCATTCTAAACCCAAGCACTTCTTTTATATCCTGCATTGATAAATAGTATCTATTGTTCTTATATAAAACATTTTTTCTAAAGCCTATTCTTTCTTTTTCAAAATAGATTTTTACATCATAAATAATATTGTCATTAAATATAAGCTGGTCTTTATTTGAATAACTATTATACACTATTTTTTTCTCTTCACTATTAAATGAATTGTATAAAATATCAGCTTCCCAGTTATCATTTTCTTTTTTCTTTCTTGCTATTAACATTATGAGTAGTATGATAAATAAAATTGGACTTATCATTACAGTAGATGACAGGAAAGTAAACATATATTTCCACCTCAAATATATTATTATAATTTATTAATATGCTGTGGAGTTTAGAATGATATTGATAGCGTGATCAATAACAGCAAAATTTAATATAATTTTTTATACAAAGTCCTTGCATATTTATTAATTATGTTGCATAATTATACTAAGATTTATTTTAATAATATAATTTGCATTGTAGAAGGAGGACAAAATGAAAGAGAAAATTAAAGCAGAAATTCAAGAACAAAGGAATAACCTTGAAAGGATAAGCAAATATCTTTATGATAACCCCGAACTAGGTCATGAAGAATTTAAAGCTGCAGCCCTTCTTGAAAGTTTCCTAAGTGATAATGGCTTTGCTGTTGAACATGGGATTTATGATCTGCAAACAGCCTTTAAAGCAACATATGAAAGCAGAAAATCAGGACCTAAAATAGCCTATCTTTGCGAATATGACGCATTGCCTGGTATTGGCCATGGCTGTGGTCACAATATGATTGCTTCAATGGGGGTAGGTGCAGCTATAGGTCTTAAGGCAGTAATTGATGATATTGGTGGAAGTATAGTTGTTTTTGGAACTCCTGCTGAAGAAACGTATGGAGCAAAGGTTACTTTGGCGGCTAAAGGCGCATTTGAAGGAGTTGCTGTTTCTATGCTTGCACACCCCTCTGCTGTTACAAAGGAAAGCGGACGAACCTTGGCCCTCTCTCCCTATAGGTTTGAGTTTTTTGGCAAAACCGCCCATGCCGCAGCCTGTCCTGAAAAAGGTATAAATGCGTTAGATGCTGTTATTTCAACCTTCAACAACATTAATACTCTAAGGCAGTATATAGGTAAAGATGTTAGAATCCATGGAATAATCAGCCATGGAGGTACTGCTCCTAATGTTATTCCAGATTATGCTGCTGCCAATTTTTATGTAAGAGCAGCTAGTAAAAAGCAAATGGCTGACCTCTCTGCTAAGGTTATTAATTGCGCTAAGGCTGCCGCACTTTCAACTGATGCTGAACTTAAGATTTCTAATTTTGAGCTTGCAAATGATGATCTAATAACAAACCTATCTCTGTCCGAAGCCTTTAATAATAATCTTAGACTTCTAGGAGAAACAGAAATAGAAAAAGCTGATGCCCCTTCCGGTTCATCTGATATGGGAAATGTAAGTTATGTAGTACCTTCTATACATCCTATGATAGGCATCGGAAACAAGGACTTAATTGGACACTCGGTAGAGTTCGCAGCTTATACCCAAACGGAAAAAGCAAAAGAAGCCTTGTTTAAGGGTGCTTGTGCACTTGCTTTTACCGGTTATGATGTAATAACTTCTAAAGAATTACTTAAAAATATTACAGAAGAGTTCAATAATATATAATTAATATGAATGCATAATTATACAATAATTTAGGAGGTAAAAAATAATGTTAAATAATAGTTCAAAAAAATGCTTAGTCCTATTGATTAGTGTATTTGTTGTAATGCTTTCAGGTTGCGCAAAGAAAGCTAACCAAACTATGAAAGTAAATGCTCAGATAGAAAAACAAGAAACAGAGGTAGATAAAATAAAAAAATCCGGCAAGATTGTGTTAGGGACAAGTGCAGATTGGCCACCATCTGAATTTCACAAAGAGATTAACGGAAAGGATACTATAATTGGTTCAGATATATCAATTGCTCAAGAGATTGCTAAGGACCTTGGGGTAGAACTTGAAATTAAAGATATGAGATTTGATGGACTGCTAGCGGCTCTTCAAACAGGAGCTGTAGATTTTGTTCTATCTGGAATGACTCCTACTGCAGAAAGAAAACAAAGCGTTGATTTTTCCGATATTTATCATAAAGGTGATCAAGGAATTATAATTAAAAGTAGCGATAAAAATAAATTTAAAACCTTAGCTGACCTTAAGGGTAAAAAAATAGGCGTTCAGAAGGGGGCTATACAGGTTAAGATTGCTAAAAACCAAATTGAAAATCCGGATTTAAAAGAGCTGGGCAAGGTATCAGATCTTGTACTTGCATTAAAAGCCAATAAGGTTGATGCAGTAATATGTAGCGTAGAAGTAGCAAATGCTTATTCTAAAAATAATGAAGATATAGAACTTATGAATGTTAATTTGAAAGCTGAGGCAGAGGGTACTGCTGTTGCAGTAAAAAAGGGCAGCACTGATTTACAAAATCAAATTAATAAGACAATAAAGAGGCTGATTGAAACTAATGCTATAGATAAATTCATTAGTGAGGCACAGCAGCTTGCTGAATAGAATTGAACCTATAAAGACTACAAAGGACCATGAAACAAAGCTCATGGTCCCTTTAATTACTCTTCTATTTTACCCTCAAAAGCATTTATATACATTTGCTTAAGCTCGCTAATTAATGGATATCTTGGGTTAGCTCCTGTACATTGATCATCGAAGGCTTGCTCTGACATTTCGTCTAATGTAGCATAGAATTTCTTTTCAGACACTCCTGCTTCCTTAATTGTCTTT
>CAZMQY010000314.1:1126-4310 GCA_964568335.1 uncultured Clostridium sp. | reverse complement strand
AGAGAAAATTTTATCGAATCCAAACTTTTAGATCCAAAGGTTTTAACTCCTCAGCCTGAAGCCCTAACCTATCAAATACCTGGTGGAATGTTGTCAAATATGATTTCACAGCTTAAGGCTCAAAATGCTATTGAAAGATTAGATTCGGTGCTTAATGAGGTGCCAAAGGTAAGAGAAGACTTAGGCTATCCTCCACTGGTTACGCCCATGAGTCAGATGGTAGGAACTCAAGCTACTATGAATATTCTTACAGGAGAGCGATACAAGATGATACTTAAGGAGGTTAAAGCCTATTGCAAAGGCGAGTACGGCAAAGCACCAGGAAAGATAAATGAAGAGCTTCTAAAAAAAGCACTAGGAGATGAAACACCTATTACTTCAAGGTTTGCCGATACCTTAGAGCCTGCTTTTGAGAAGACTCGGAAACAGCTAAAGGAAATAACCACTCATGAGGAAGATGTTTTGTCTTATCTTTTATTTCCTCAAATTGCAGAAGACTTTATAAAAAATAAGGCTATGCACCCTACAACTGAATATACAAGAAGAGAATACAAAAGCCAGCCTATATAGGCCGGCTTTTTTACTTAAGCTTCTTTTCTCTAATAGCTTTTCTAGTTTTGCTAAGATGTTTCTTAATCTGCTCAAAATGTCTGCTGGCAACCCCTGCAAACAAAATATCTATAACATTTAACTGAGCTATTCTAGATGACATAGCTCCACTTCTTATGCTTATTTCAGGTGCAGATACAAATAAGTTTATGTTGCATATATCGCTTATAGAGCTCTGTCCAAACTTTGTTATGCTTATAGTTTTAGCTCCAGATTCCTTAGCCACACTAATAGAATCATAGGTATCCTTAGTTTCTCCTGAGTAGGAAATAGCTATAGCCACATCACCCTTTTTAAGATTAGCTGCTGAAGCTATCTGTAGATGCGGGTCAGGATAACTTAGTGCTATTTTATTTATTCTTGAAAATTTTTGAACTGCGTCAAAGGCTATAATATAAGAGGCTCCAACTCCATAAAACTCTATTCTCTCAGCAGCAGCTATAACCTCTACAGCTTCCTCTATAGCCTTATAGGATATAATTTGAAGAGTATCGTCTATGGACTTTTTATTATTATAGCTAATATTTTGAATTATAGATTTTAATTCATCTCCAGGCTCTACATCAGTATATTGCTCGCTATCCTCTTCCCTTGACATGTATGCTATATCCTTTGTTATGCTTATCTTAAAATCCTTATAGCCGTTAAAATCTAAAAGCTTGCACAGCCTAACCACAGTAGCCTCACTTGAGCCGCTCTTCTCTGCCAATTCCCCGATAGACAGGTGAGATATGTCTGCTGGATTATCAATAATATATTGTGCAACCTTCTTTTCTGATGGACTTAAATCCTGAATAATTTCTTTAATCTTTATTAAACTTCCTGCCATAATTAATCCCCTTTTAGTTCTACTTATACTAAATATTATAAGTAATTTAAATATAAATACAAGAAAAATATAAGGATAATCAATTTCAAATATAAATCAAAAGACTATGAAAAAGCGGTGAAATTTCGCTATTTTCATAGTCTGCTGATTAAGTTTTCGTGTTGTTTATACTATGCTGAAAGCATTTCATTTTTCCTTTGTCTTATTTTTTCTTTTACCTTATCAGCATGTCCCTTCATCAATACAGAGATTATTAAGAATGCTGCCATAACACCTGATAGTACTAATACATCCTTGGTAAATACTGCAGCATCCAAACCTACAATTACTTCTCTTAGACCTGATACAGCATAGGTAAATGGCATAATTGGGTTTAAAATCTTAAAGAAGCCTGGAACTACTTCTAGTGGGAAGGTTCCTGCGCAGGCTGTGAGCTGAAGTATCAATAATACTATGGCTAAAAGTCTTCCTGCGTCACCCATTAAAAATATTAAGCTCTGTATTATAGCAATGAACACAAAGGATAAAAGTATATTAAACAAGTAGTAAAGCACTATATTATCTGGCTTTAGTCCAAGTGCTAGAACCACTGAGCTGGCAAGAACAGCTTGAATTATTCCTATAAAACCATAGGATAAGAATTTACCCAAAACAATTGAAGCTGAACCAGCTTTAACATCTGAATCTATATCATCAGTTATTACAAAGAACATCATTAAGGCTCCAACCCACAGTGATAGCGGTATAAAATATGGCGTAAAGCCTGTTCCATAATTTTTAACCTCATAGGCTGGTTTTTCATCCATTTTTATTGGCTCTGAAACAAACTCAGCCATAGCATCGCTGTCATTTATAAGATTCTTATTAATCTCCTCTGAGCCTTCTTTAAGCTTATCACTAAGTTCTTTTGAACCGTCATATAGCTTTGTAACTCCATCTTGAAGCTCTGGCACATTTTCCTTTAAAGCTCGCATACCATCTTTAAGCTGATTAGAACCATCATAAAGCTTTGTCATTCCAGCAAATAATGTATCTGCTGAATTTGATTCCTTTTGTGGTATATTTTTAACTTCTTCTGGTTTCGCAATAGCGCTCTTTAGCTTAGATGAACCCTCTTTAATTTGTGAAAGGCCGCTATTTAAGTCAGAAGAACCTGCATAAAGCCTTCCTACTCCCGCCGCAAGTGCAGGTACATTATTATTTAGTTCACCAAGTCCAGTATTTAACTTATCCATACCTGATAAAATACTTGATTGGTTTTGAGTTCCTGTGTTTACTGCTGCATTTAATGCTTTAACTCCATCAGCTAAACCTGTTTTTGGCTCAACTATTTTGCCATAGAGCATTGATACGCCTGTTTTCAGGCTTATATTTGTCTGACTGTCTGTGTTTACTGCTGCATTTAATTGAGGTATTATAGCCATTATCTGTGCAGCCACAGCATTCTTTTCCTGCTCTGTTTGTGCATTGTTGTAGACATTAGCCAAGCTGTTTAAAAGGGTTGTTGTGTTAGATAACTGACTAACTCCGGAATTTATATTGGATATTCCTGCTACTAAGCTTGGACGCTGAGCATCTCCCAAATTAACTGCATTATTTAACTGTGATAATCCTGCACCAACATGCTCTAAGCCGCCTTTTAAATCACCGGAGCCCTTGTAGAGCTGTGAAACTCCAGCCTTAAGAGTTGGTACTTGGCTGTTTAATTGGCCAAGGCCCTCATGAATTTGGTTAGCTCCTTCTTTT
>CAZMQY010000314.1:581-1098 GCA_964568335.1 uncultured Clostridium sp. | reverse complement strand
ACTTCCATCTGAAGCCTTTTGCATACCGTCCTTAACCTCATAAAGATTATCAAAGGTTACCTTAGTATACTCATTAACAACATTTTTAGTAAGCTCAGCTTTAAGCTCTGCCAAGACATTTTTGTTTATTTGAGAAGCCAAGAAGCTTTTCTTATCATTTGAAGCATATAGAATGCTAGGCTGCTGTGGCTTGCCGTCCTTTGCACTAATTACTTTAGCTGAAAAGTCCTCTGGAACAACAAACATGGCATAGTAACCATTTTTGTCCTTTAGGCCTTTTTCACCCTCCTCCTTAGATACAAATCTCCAGCCTATTTTATTATTATCTTTCAGGTTGTCTACCAAGTCTTTTCCGTAGTTTACCCCTTCCCCGTCCTTTACTGCTCCGTTGTCCATATTAACTACTGCTATTGGCAAGTCCTGCAGATGATTGTACGGATCCCAGAAAGCGTAGAGGTAAAGTAAACTATATAAAAGAGGTACAACTATAATTGCTGCAACAGATATTCTGATAAAT
>CAZMQY010000314.1:0-548 GCA_964568335.1 uncultured Clostridium sp. | reverse complement strand
GTTTCTAAAGATACTTGATATATCTCTTCCTGCTACTTTGAAAGAATTCATTTTACCACCTCTCCTTTATTTTTGTTAATGCTATGTTTTAAATCTGTGTTGATCTACAGAGCCCTAACTATAAATATTAAACTGACCGTTCAGTATATACCGACTGGTCAGTTATAGTTATAACTCTTTTTGTTTTGTATGTCAATATGTTTTTAACAACAAAAAAATCCACAGTTTCAGTCTAGACTGAAACCATGGATTTATATATTTATGCTTGAATCCCGTGTAAAATATACTGCAGCAAGCTATCAGATATTTCATCCAAGCTGCTTTTTTCCTTATTTATAAGCTCATATACTGCCGCTGAGCAAAGGGTTCCGAAGAAAGTATACGCCATAAAGCAGGTATCTCCCTTTTTAATAAAGCCATCCTCCATTGCTTCTTTAATATATTTCTCTATATTGCTTATATAATTTTGAATCACTTCCCTAAGCTCTAACTGCCTTATTTCCTGTCCCCACAGCTGGCTCATAACCATCTTGAAAAAGTCCTTCTTC
>CAZMQY010000313.1:0-4327 GCA_964568335.1 uncultured Clostridium sp. | reverse complement strand
TAGACTTATTCGATATCTCTATAATAGAGGGATTAATCTATAACTTTTCTGAGATTAGTCTTGCCGCTTGTTCAGCACATAATTTAGAGCCTTCTTCTGTAAGGTGGAGCATATCTTCACACTTATAGTAGTTTTTATCTTTAAGCATAAGTTCATATAAATCATTTACCGTTATATTCTCTTCAGCCATTAATTTTTTTGCTGCATCATTATATTTTGCTACCCAGTCATTAGAATAATTAATTTTCACTCCGGTTCCAGTGTTATCCAAAGAAGCGCCGCTATTTAGAATTGGAGTAGTCGTAGCAAAAATAATTTCTGCACCATTTCGACGAATCTCTGCTATAATTCTCTTAAGAAAATGGATATATTCATCTATCGGGTGCATCGCTTCTATCATTGGATCTTCTACATTCATATCCCAGTATCCGTTATTCCAGTGAACCACATCAAATTTGCCATATTTTTTAAACAACTGATTTGCCTGCCAGAGAGTATAGGCTGCAAAACGACCGTTGTCTTTATCGTCATAAAAAACCTCACACTTGTCCTTCAGAAGATCCTTAACATATTCGTCATATCCCATGCGGATAGAATCGCCTAATAAAAGTACCTTTTTCATATAATCAACCTCCCAGTTTGTATCAAAAATCAAAAAGCCTATCTATATAGTATCTCTTACATGCAAAATAAGTCAACATCTGGAACAATATATGCACTCCCAAGTAAGACAAGCTACAAAAATATATCTTTTACTAAATCCAATAAAAAATAGCTATTCTGCCACAACTTTTAAGGCCCCTTGAGAGCTGTGGCAGAATAGCTATTTTATACTTTTACAAAGCTGGCTTTAAAAATCCTTTTCCACTTATCTCCTCGGCTTCAGATACGGAAACAATAGACATAGGATCTATTTCTTCAATTAACTTCCTTACAACCTTCAATTCCCTGCTTGTCATTAAACTGTATATTACTTTTTTCTGCTCTCCAGAATATGCACCTTCCCCATAAAGGTAGGTAGTGCCCCTGCCTGTTTCCTCCATTATCATATGGGAAACCTCTTTTTCCTTATGCGTAATTATCATTACAATTTTCTTTTGATCAAAGCCTTCCATAATCTTATCCATAACTAAAGAGGTGACAAACATTAATAAGACTGTATAAAGGGTAAGTTCAACGCTTGTAAAAAACGCCCCTAAAAGTACAATTGCTCCGTTAAGAGTAAAGTACAAAGTAGACATCTTCATTCCCTTCTTATTTCTTATTATAACTGCTATTATATCAGTTCCACCCTGTGAGGCTCTGTTTTTGAATATTAATCCCATACCTAGACCGTTAAGCACTGCTCCAAACAAGGTAGAAATAAATAAATCTCTCACAATAATTAATTTTCCTAAATCTCTGGTCAGCACAAGAAAGGTGGACATTGAAATCATGCCAATCACGCTGAAAAGCACAAAATCCTTGTCTATCTTTTTAAGGCCTAAAATAAATATAGGTATATTCAGTATAAAAACCCAATAGCCTGATGGTATTGACGTAACGTATTGAGCCAAAAGCGAAAGACCTGCAACTCCTCCGCTTAACAGCTTGTGAGGTGCAATAAATATATTAATAGATAATGCATATATAAGGCTTCCCAAGCTTACCATTGCCGCTCTCTTAATAAAACTTTTTTCTTCAACTGCCATTTGAAAAACTCTCCTTCTACTATTATTTTAGTTATGAGTAGCCTGCATCTTCCTTTGCTGTGAGGGGATTTTAGCATTGACTATTCCAAAAATAAAAAAGGCTCTATGAAAAGCCTTTTACAGTATCAAAACTATAGCAAATATAGGACAAAAAATTTCTTGCCCAATGATACCGCAAATTCTTTCCCTCCGAAAGCTTGCTGCTAAGTCTTAGGCAGGTCTCCTGACTCTAGCTTCATCCTCCTCTTTCCTTCCCAACCTTTCAGTCAGTGGCAAATAAAATTTGTAGGCTATCACAGTAGCGGGGGCTGTTGCGGCTTTTACCGCATTCCCTTTTAATCTCTTCATAAAGAAAACCTATGACTTAATATTTATTTTCTACTCTTGTATTAATAGTATAATAAAAAATATTGTTTTTCAAACTCTAAAACCTTGCTGAATAGCCATTCATCTCAATCACATGCAGGATTTCTTTCATTTTCAGCACCATTCTTATGTTTTAAGAAACTTTTAATTCATATTCGTCACGCTGTAACCCTCTTTATATATTGAAAATATGGGTTTTGTTTAACAATGCTGTTGAAATTTCGCATGTTCTATAATCCCTAGGAAAACCTTCACTTCAAATTCACTAATCTAGAAATCATAAGAAAAGACAAGTATTTATATGCAATAATGAGCTTGCGCGTATCTATAAGGCAAAATAAGCCGGCACATATGAATATGTGCATTTCCCTAACTTGTTATACAGTATAATATACCATATAATATAATCATTATAAATGCTTGATGTGGTAACTCTATATGACTTATACAAAAAGTAATTAAAATTTTAGGGGGGTATATCAATATGTGGTCTAGAAAAGAATTAAAAGACAAAGCTAAGAAAGTTTTAAGAGAAATCTATTGGAGCGCGTTTGGAATCAGTTTAGTCATTGCCTTGGCAGGAGGCAATAGTGGTTGGGGCGGTAGAGGCAATTCTCACTCAAGAAATTCAGAAGACCATTTTTATTATAAAATCTATAATGGTAACTTTATAAATTGGAAGCTTATATCAGTAGTATTAATTGCTGCTATAGTAGCAATGGCTCTCCGTATTTTTATCGGGTATTGCTTAGAAGTAGGTGGAAGACGATTTTTTATCTTATCTGCTCAACACAGAGATAATAGAAAATGCTTTAGTTTTGCTTTTGATGAAGAAAACTATGCGGGAATAGTAAAGACCATGTTATTAACAAATGTTTTCATTTTCCTTTGGAGCCTGCTATTAATCATACCAGGTATCATTAAATCATATTCCTACAGAATGGTACCATATATTCTTGCGGACAATCCAAACATTGGTGCTAGAAAAGCCATTGCACTAAGTAACGAGATGACTATGGGACATAAATTTGACATGTTTGTACTAGACTTATCCTTTATTGGCTGGTATTTATTAGGTGCATTAGCTCTAGGATTAGGTGTATTATTTGTAGTGCCCTATGAGAATGCTGTAAACGCTGAGTTATATTTAGTATTAAGAAAAAATGCCTTAGAAGCTAACTTGTGCGACTATGAAGATTTACTATTTGCTAGACCGAGCTTCGAGAGTAATAATGGTATGTGGTAATATCAGAATTGATGATTATATTACTAAAATACAACCAGTAAAACAAAAGGCAGTTGGTCGTTTCCTTCCAACTGCCTTTTGCTTAGTTCATTATCTTACTTTAAACTTGCTTAGTTCTTCATTTAACTTTTCAGATAAGTTTTGAAGTTCCATTACATACTTAGTATATTCATCCATAGTAGCACTAATCTCTTCTGTTGAAGCGGATACCTCTTCTGAGGATGAAGCTACTTCTTGTGATACCGAAGATATGCTTTCAATTTGACCAACAACTTCGTTCTTTTCGTTATTAACGTTTAGAGCTTGTTGTTTTACACCATTAACCATTGTTATTAAGTTGTTTATTGCACTATATATATCATTAAATATATCATTTGTTTCTTCTACGGCTGTATCTTGCTCTGACACAATGCTCATAGCCTGCAGCATAGCTTGTACGGCAGCATTTGACTTTCCTTGAATAACTTCTACTATTCTCTTTATTTCCTCAGTAGAGTTTTTAGATTGTTCAGCAAGCTTTCTTATTTCATCAGCAACAACAGCAAATCCTCTACCTGCTTCTCCTGCTCTTGCTGCCTCAATAGAAGCATTAAGTGCTAAAAGATTTGTCTGAGCAGTAATTTGAGATATAGTATCGGAAATCTTGTTAATTTCCTCTGTGCTGCTGTTCATGTCATTAACTATTTCTGCTACAGATTGGGCAGTTTCCTTTGACTCTACTGATTTGTTCATAAGTAGTTTAACCACATCTAATCCCTTATTGCTTAAGTCTTTAGTCTTTGATGAAACTGAATCCATAATATTTGTTGCGGTTGTAATATTCTCTAATCCGTTAGCCAGCCCTTCCATCTCATAAGCAGCTTCTTGTGTACTTGAAGCCTGTTCTACTGCTCCATGCGATATTTCGCCAATTGCTCTCGACACTTCTAATACTGAAGCTGTAGTTTCCTCTGTCATAGCTGTTAGATTCCCGGAAGTTTCTAAAACTGTTCGTGATGAACCTTCAACACTTCTCAAAATATTA
>CAZMQY010000312.1:0-4380 GCA_964568335.1 uncultured Clostridium sp. | reverse complement strand
TTTCCAAGTTTATCTTTAGAAACTTCTGTTATTGATAATCCATAACTTATGTTGTCCCATGCAACCGCATTTGGATATGAACTTTTTTGAAGTTGTACAGCCTGCAAAAATAATTATTGCTAGCAGGCAAAGTATTAGTGTTGAGCTTAAAAAAACCTTTTTAATCTTTCTCACCTCCTACTTCATCATACTTAATAGGAACTGTACCAAACCAATCTTATTAATAAAATATTTAGTGTTAGAACTAGCAGTGAAAATAATATGGAAACTGATTTTTCAATTTTAAATGCCTTTCTAAAGCCTATAATATCTCCAAAGTCAAATATACTTCCAAGAGTAAAATATAGCGGGTCAAAGGTCAAAAATACCATAGACAAAAGACATGAAACTAATATTACCCAGCTGGACATATATTTAAAGTATAGGAAGTATATTATTGTGACAATATAACCAATCCCTGTGGTGCTTATATATCCTGCTGCCGCAATCCATCCCCACTTTTTTTCAATATTATCTTCATCAAAATTGGGTTCTTTCTCAAAAAAAACTCTTGTACCAAATACTAATTTTGAATAAGTAAACCACTGAATTTTAATAACTTTAACTCCTTTAAGCTTGGCAACCATCACATGGGCATATTCATGTATTACATTCTGCAGCAATATAACAATTAAAAATATAGTAAAGCATGCAATAATCTTATAAAGGTGCAAATATTTATACCTCCCTTTAGGGTGTACTATTTTTTAGAGTTGTAACAATTTATATCTCTATATACTTATTCTAGAAATCACTTCCAATTCCTTCTAAATAAAAATACCTAGAGAAATTTCTTTCCCTAGGCATCTTTATATACTGTTAAGTCGAGACTGTTTAAGGGTAAAAAAGCCCTTTAAAAAGTGTTTTCTTCAAAGATGTATATACTACCAATTTGGTATTATCAAGGAATTACACAGAAAATATGAAAAACTATGCAGGATTTCCAATATCGCTCGATAATATTAATTGTATTAGACATTTGATTAAAGAACGGAGGAATATGATGAACAAATTAAAAAGGTACAGCTCATTAATGAGTATGGTATTCGTGTTACAGTTAATATTATCAGGTCTTTTTACGAATACTGTGCAAGCAGCTGTAGAGTATCCTATGACTTTTCCTAAGGTAGAGAGTAGACCTGTTAAGGAGGCTATACGCTATAAGGATAAAACAATAGTATTAGATCATTATGTCAATTATTTTGACCAAGTAGTTGATCAGCCAATTAAACTTATAGTAGAAGCAGATGGAAAGAAAAATATAATTTCTGAGGATGTACAGCTTCTGAGAGGCTTTGTATTTATTGGAATTCGTGATGACTTCGCTTATTTTGCTGACGATTATAACGAAGGTAGTTTTATATACAAAGTTGACCTAAATAATTACACAATGCAAAAAACTAGTGAAAGCGTAAATAACTACACAAAAAACATTAATGTTAATGTTAATGTTAGAGATGCAGTCATAGATACTACAGGCAACAAGTGGTTTGCAGATGATAATCCAAACTGGAATTTTAGAGATGCTAATGGCAACCTGATTGAAAATGCTCCTGCATTCTTAGTTTATAACAGTTTAGGAAAATTTACAGCTTATAAAATATCAAGCAGGGTCATTACCAACTATGAAGGTGTTGGACACATCACCCCTGGAAATGACAGCGACGTTTGGTTTACATACTCTTATATTAAAGATAAAACTTTGAATACAAGAGATAATAAGATTATTAGGGTTACAAAAGATGGCGCATTGGAAGAATATCCTATCGATTCAAACTATTATATCGATGATATCAGAGTAGATAAAGCAGGTAATGTCTATCTTAAAGGTACCAACTGGATTAAAGAAGGGTACAAAATGGTTAAAAAAGAAGGTATTGTAATGCATTATACCTTCGCTAATGGAAACCTTAAGCACATTCAGAACTATCCTGTTGATTCTAATTACCTTACCGATATGGATCTTGATGCTAATGGTAATGTGTGGATACTATATGGAGCAAAGGCATTTAAACTTGAAAATGGTACTTTTAATTTAAAATACTATACACAAGCTAAAATGAATGAGTTAAGTGTTTACGATGATTATAATATGGCAACCTTCTGCTTTGATAATGGCTACACTAATATTACTGTACAGGACACAGGTGGAGATACGGAGGATAATGGCTCAACCGGTGAAGAACCCCAGCCAGTACCTGAACCTAAACCTCAACCACCAAATAATAATAACGGCTCTGAAGATAATACCCCAAAGCCAGTAAGTGATATCCTATCGAATGATAAAATATCAAAAGACAAAATAAATGAGGTATCCCCTACTGCTAATGGCAATTCCGCAGAAGTTAAACTGGATGCAGCAAATGTTAAGGGTGGACAAGGAAGCCTTAAGCTTAACATTAATGCTCTTACATTGGTACTGCCATTTGGAGCTGTTGATTATACAGGAACTGAACAAGGCTCTTATATAGCCATGAAAAGCAGCGTTTTTTCAAATGATTCACTGCTTAACAATATAAAAGACATTGGTAAGCTATTTGAATTCTCCCTTACCACACATAAATCGGATGGAACCTTAATAAAGGATATTCATAATTTTGTAAGTGGTAAAGCTACAATATCTATAAAATTGACCAATGAGGATATCAGTAAGCTTGATGTAAATAAACTTGCAGCATTTTACTATAATGAGAGCACAAAGACTTGGGAAGTAATTGGAGGTACTTTTAATAAGGATACTATGGTTTTCACCTTTGAAACTTCTCACTTTAGCAAGTACACTATAGCTGAGACAAATAATGTGCTTCCACAAACCGGCTCATTTGCAGATACTACAAGTTTGATGATATTATCGGCTATTATTATAGCTATAGGAATTGTCTTAATTTCAAGAAAAGAGTCCAAAGATGCTTTAACATCAAAATAATGCAAAAATAGAACACTATAGGCTAATTGTGAACTGCACCCTTTATAGTAGACAGGGTGTAGTTCTTTTTTCATCTAATTATATAGTTGTTAATGAACAATAAATTACAATACCATTCATAAGCATTTTTTAAACCTCTTTGAAAATCAGTTTCGCTACTATAAATTTTAGAATATTAGTAACGCTTATGCTTTAAAATCCATCTTTCGTGCCAGTTTTTATCATATTTTAAAGAGATATATCCTATTATTGATATAAAAAAAGCTCCGAGGCAGTCTACCAATAAATCACCCATGGTATCTGAAATTGCAGCGTGACCTATAAACAAGGTTCCGTCTTCCAAGGCAAATTTTTGCATATTTGTTCCTAAAACTGCATCTGCAAAAAATTCGTAAAACTCCCAAAACACCCCCATTGTGACAGCAAAGCAAAAGGTAAAAAAGGCAACGGATATAGGGGTAAGTGAAACAGGTATATTATCCGAATTGTTTAAAAAACTTATAACAGAAAAACCTAATGCACCGATCATCGCACCACTGAAGGTATGTAAAATTGTATCCCAATTAGGAATAACAAAATAGAAATTTCTTACTTCACCCAAGTAAATTGCACAGTAGAGGAATATGGAGTATACAAACATCATGTTTGTAGGGATACTTATCTTAAAACGTTTTTCCGTAAATCCCGGTAAGAGCATGGCAAAACTTCCGACTACACATTGTAAAAGCATTAAAAAATAATCACTTTTTATTCTTATATCCGGGTTATCCAGTGGAGCTACAGTAGGAGCACCAATCATTCTTATTGTTACGAAAACAGAAGATAATATCATAGATATAAAAACAAACGTTATGAAATTTTTCTTAGTAAATATTTTCTTTCTCATGGAAAATCACCTCATCAATCACTATCGTCAAAGCGATCACCTATCAATATGCATATTATAAAAAATCACGTTAATATTATAGCATACATATTGCGTCATATTTTAAAAAGTTGCACTAGCTGCAAACCTATATTATTCACTCTATTAAAAATGTAAGACTCTATTACATTTTTATGTTATGCCTTTTACTGCTCCTTAATTCATAAATTACAACCACTCCCAGCGCACCGCCAAATCCAAGACCTAAACCATAAATAAAATCAGGTAGTCCTATAATACTCTTTAATAATAATGTTATAAAAACTATAATTACACTTATTCGTGACATTGAATTTACTTGCTTCATACTGCTCTCCTCCTAAAACAACTTTAATAAGATTATCATTTCGTCCTATATAAACATTCCTTCATATACTTATTCTAGAAAACAATTCCAACTCCTTCTAAATAAAAATACCTGGAGAAATTTTCTCCAGGCACTTTTACTCAATTTATAAATATTTTCACTATAATAAACTTATCTTGATAT
>CAZMQY010000311.1:0-4381 GCA_964568335.1 uncultured Clostridium sp. | reverse complement strand
ATAGAAGATTTATACAGCAGGGCAGTATTTAAGGAAATAATTGAGAATCAAGTCTTTAAGAGAGCTATTGTGCTTAGCACGAGAAATGGGGCCGGTACAATAGAGTATATATATGATTTTGATAAAAAAGAAAAACTCTGGAGGGAAAAATATGATTAAAGCTATAGGGTGCTTATTAATATTAGCTGCTTCGACCTCCGGAGGCTTTGCTTATGCAGAGAGTTTTAGAAAGAGGGTGAAGGAGCTTAATGAGCTTGAAAGAGCAATTAACCAACTTCAAAATGAAATTGAATATACATATACACCTTTACCAGAAGCTTTACATAGTGTGTCAGAAAAATGTGAAGAACCTATAAAGGAGATTTTTGCCAGTGCTTCAAGACTTCTTGATTTAAACGAAGCGGAAAGTGTTTTTGATGCATTTAGAAAGTGTTTAATAAATAGCAATATAAACATAAATAAAGAGGATATAAATGTGCTGTTGGATTTATCCAAGTCCTTAGGAGAATCTGATGTTGAAGGTCATAAAAAGATTTTTTCTCTGGCTAAAAGCAATTTGAAGAAGAGAATAAGCGCTGCAGAAGATTTTATGAATAAAAACGTAAAAATGTATCGATACCTAGGTTTTTGCATAGGGGCAATGCTAGTCATTGTTTTAATATAGGGGGGTGACAAAGTGTTAGATATAGGATTGCTATTTAAGATAGGAGCTTTTGGAATTGTACTAATGATACTGGACAAAGTTCTAAAAGCTTCAGGTAAAGATGAAATTGCAATGATAACAAATTTAGCAGGTATAGTTATAGTGCTCATTACGGTAATAGGATTAATAAGCAAATTGTTTAGCAGTGTCAGAACTATGTTTACGCTATAGGAGGTTGCTATGGAGATAGTTAAGATTGTTGCATTTGCTTTTATAGCCTTATCCATTGTATTTCTTCTACACAATAACGGAAAAGGTGTACTAGCTGTCCAAATCAGTATTGTTGTAGGAATAATGATATTCCTGTTTATGATAAGCAAAATAACTGCAGTACTACAGCTGCTGCAGCAGCTGGCTCTGCGCGCTAATATTGATTTTGTATATGTAAACACCATCTTTAAAATATTGGGAATAGCATATTTAGCTACCTTTTGCGCTGAAATCTGCAGAGACGCAGGAGAGGGAAGCATAGCAAAGAATGTGGAATTTGCAGGCAAGATTTTGATACTGGTTTTGTCCATACCAATATTGATGGCTGTACTACAATCTATTCTAAAGATAATGTAGAGGTATGATATGAAAAAAATAATATTGACATTCCTGATTATTATTATGCTGCCATTTAGCGTACAAGCTGTTGGAGCAGAAGGTAATAATTTGAATACAGAAGAAAATTCTAAAATTGAAAGGCTTTATGAATACATAGTAAATATGAAAACAGATTACGAGGTTTTAAAGGACTTGGATGCAAGGGAGTTTGTTTCTGAATTTCTAAAGACGGGTGATGGAAAGTTTTCAGTTCAAAAGCTTACAAGGGCTTTTATAGCTTACTCCTTTAAGGAGGCGGCTGCCATACTAAGGTCTATGTCAATACTTGTAATAATAGCTATAGTTTGTGCTCTTCTTAATAACCTTCAGCAGGCCTTTAGCAGCGAGAATCTGTCCAACATAGCATACTTTGCCTGTTATGCCTTAATAATTATAATACTTTCAAAAAGCTTTTACGGGTCAGTACAAGTAGCAAAGGATACAATATACAAAATCTCAGACTTTATGTCTGCACTTATTCCCGTACTTATGATGCTGCTCGCCACGGTGGGGGGCTTAACAGAAGCAGCAGTGATGGATCCAATTATACTTGCAGCTATAAACATAAGTGTAAAAATTTACGCCAATGTAATTATTCCGCTTATATTTATGAGCTTTGTGCTGCAGTTCGCAAACAATATTTCAAGCGGTTTTAAAATTGACAAGCTTACGAAGCTTATAAGTCAAATTGCTATATGGACTCAGGGAATAATGGTAACGATTTTTATAGGAATAGTTTCTGTAAGAGGAATGGCATCAAAAACCATAGACCAAGTCACAGTAAAAACCGCCAAGTATATGGTTGATAATTTCATACCCGTAATCGGAAAGGCACTTTCAGATGCCATAGCAAGCGTGGCTGGCTATTCGCTTTTGCTTAAAAATGCGTTAAGCGGACTAGGTCTCATAATCATTTTGATAATTGCAATATTTCCTATAATCAAGCTTCTCATAATGTCTTTCATGTACAGACTGACGGCAGCGCTTATTGAGCCGATTAGCGACACGAAGATTGTAAATTGCTTATATTCTGCAGGAAACTCCATAGCGCTTGTTATGTCCTGTGTAATAAGCATATCCATTATGTTTTTCATCATGGTATCTATTATTGCTTCTGCAGGAAAAATGGCTGTTGGAGGTTGATAGGTCAGGAATATAACTAGATAAGAATAAAAATAGATAAGAAGCTAAATATACAGGAGGGGAGTATGATTGCAGAACTAAGAGATTGGATAATAAGCATATGTACAGCGGTAATATTTATTACAGCAGTGGAAATGATTTTACCAAGCAACAGCTTTAAAAAATACGCAAAATTTGTGTTAGGTCTGATCCTTATTGCTGTGCTAATAAATCCGATTATAAAAGTTTTTGATAAGAATTATAATATGGAACAACTTGTAAACAAAGCTGTAAAGTATGTTGACACCAAGGAGTACGAAGATTCTTACGGTAAATACAAAAACAGCAGCATGACAAAAACAATGGATACCTTTAAGCTTAATTTGGAAAAGGCTGTAGAGGGCAAGCTAAAGGAAATGTTTCCAAGCAACAGCTATACCATCGAAGCTTCTGTGGCCTACGATGACAAAAATGAAAGCATCTATGTAAAAAAACTTAAGGTTGGAGTTAAGGACGGAAGGATTACAGCAGTGAAGAAGGTGGATATCAGCACAAAAGGCAATGTGGAAAATACATCTCAATCCTTAAATGATGAAAGAAGCAGGCTGATAAAGGATTACCTTAGCACTGAACTGAAACTTTCTGCCAGCTCAATAGAGATTTATAAAAATTAAAACTTTAGATTTATAAGGAGGTAAACTATGGATGTTCATAAATTTCTAGAAGGAATATATAAGGAATTAAAAAAACTGTTTACCAATGAAGAGGTTAAGATAGAAAAAAATAAGAACAATAAGTTTCCAAACTTTCTCATTCTCTGCTTATGCCTTATATTATTAGGCATATTGACAATGCTAGGAAGTGATTATTTCAAGAGTATAAGCAGTACTAAAGTAAACGCTGAGGTTAAGGCCCCAGCGGATAACACCAGTGTCAGTACTCGAGATAGTGAAATAGCGGCAGAAAACAAGCTGAAAGCTGTTCTACAGGATATTGAAGGAGTAGGAAAGGTTAATGTGGTTATTACCTTTGACGGCACTGATGAGCAGATACCAGCTGTAAATATTAATGATTCAACAAATAATACTAAGGAAAAGGATCCTGCTGGAGGCACAAGAGATATAACTCAAAAAAATAACGGAAGCACAATTGTGATGACAAATAATGGAATGACTAACCAGCCTTTGATTGTTAAAACTGCAAAACCCAAGGTAATCGGAGTCTGTGTTGTAGCTGAAGGAGCAAAGGAGAAAGTAATTGAACTAAAAATCACAAAAGCAGTAACCTCGCTTTATAATATACCATCGGATAAAGTAAGCGTTTTTCCAATGAAAAAGTAGAATAATTTATATTTAACAATCATATAATTCACTAGAAAGAATGATGGAGGGAATTTATAAATGAATAAGAAACAAGCCTTTATTATTGCCACTTTACTAGTACTAATCGTGTGTGCAGGTATACTTGCCACAAAGGTAAACAGTCCTTTATATGTGGACGGGACAGAAGTTTCTGATAGAGCTGCGAATGCAGATTCAAAGGGTGATTTCTTCACTGAGCAAAGACTTAAACGCGATAATACAAATGCGTCAACACTTCCTACATATCAAACAATAATTGATGATCCTAACACTGCAAAGGATCAAAGAGAAACAATGATGAAAAAACTAACCACTTTAACCACCAATACAGAAAATGAGAAGAAGATAGAATCTCAAATACTTGGCAAGGGTTATGAAGATTCCTTCTGCCAAATAGGGGATGAAAAGGTTATGATCTATGTTAAGTCAAAAGAAAACTTGACAGACAAGCAAACTAAGGATATAAAGAACATAGTTGTTGGCTTTACCAAGATTAAGGATGTTGAAATATCAAGAAAACAATAATGTTTGTAAATCTAAAATACATTTGATATAATATACCTAAGATAAGAGCAGTTGCTTATTCAGGCAAGGAGGTACTGTTATG
>CAZMQY010000310.1:0-4399 GCA_964568335.1 uncultured Clostridium sp. | reverse complement strand
AGGCTTCTTTTTCAGCAAGTTCAATTTCTCTTTCCTTCTTAGTAATTTCAACTTGTACTGCTGCGTCTGCAAGGTCTCTTTCCCTCTGCTTTCTTGTTATTTCAACCTGCATCTGAGTTTCAGTAACTTCTTTTTTAACCTTGTTGGACTCAATCTCATAGGCAAGGTCGGAGGTAGCCTTAGCTATTTCCTGATCCTTTCTATAAGCTTGAACCTTTAATTCCTTTTCCTTGTTTGATTCAGCAATTTGTGTTTCTGAAAGAATTTTAGCAGCTTCACCAAGTCTTACTGCCTCTGCTGTTTTAATCTTAGTTTCCTTAGCTGCTTCTGCCTCTGCTATTAAAGCATCTCTTTTAACTGCTGCAATTCTTGGTTTACCAAGTGCTTCTAAATAGCCATTTCTATCTGATATATCCTTAATAGTTAAAACCTTAAGCTCAAGACCCATTTGTGCTAAGTCTAAGGCTGCAACCTCTTGAACGTGGGATGCAAACTTTTCTCTATCCTTATATATTTCTTCAACTGTCATCTTAGAAACAATTTCTCTTAGCTTACCTTCAAGTACATTT
The DNA here is from genome assembly GCA_964568335.1 of uncultured Clostridium sp. Classification (GTDB taxonomy): domain Bacteria; phylum Bacillota; class Clostridia; order Clostridiales; family Clostridiaceae; genus Clostridium_AT. Next base: position 3,830 of record CAZMQY010000310.1, on the reverse strand, counting down.
TTAGTAGTGTGTTCTATAACTTGAATTGTATGCTGAAGACCATTTGAAGTATTAAATTGCTCAGCTGCTGATAAAATAGATTCTGTATCTGATTTTACCTTGACGATAGCAACACCATCAGCAACTATTCCAACACCTTGGCTGGTTAGTGCACCATCAATGCGAGTTTCAATCTGCATGTTTTCAAGTGAAATTCTGTCTGTTCTTTCGAGAAGTGGAATTACAAATCCACCGCCACCAGTGATAACCCTTTTTCTAAGACCAGTAACAACTAAAGCCTTATCCTGTGGAACTCTCTTCCACATTGAGAACACACTTAGGATCAAAAGTATTATGACCCCCACAATAATCCCCGGAATGAATAATAAAGTTAAGTCAGGCATTTTAAATCTCTCCTTTTAAATTTTAATATTTTTATTCAATTTTTTTCATTTAGCGGTTGTACATAGAAGGTATTGTTATTTATCTCATATATAATAACTTCTTCCCCCTGTGCCACTGCTTTTTTTCCAACATGCTGAGCTGGAGCATTGTATTTTCTTCCGTTTACTACATAGGCAATGGTTCCAAAGCCCTGCTCCATTATTGGAGATATTACCTTGGCCTGCATGCCTATAAGCTTGTTTCGCGAGAAGGCGCTAGTATTTTGTGCTTTGTATAAGGGCACTACTATAAACTTATATAATATAAAAGCTGTAATTAATCCTGAAGCTAATGCCACCATAAATAAAAGCACTGCATTTAATCCATTGTTAGTACCCATCATTCCTATTCCACCAAATACGGTCAAGAACGAAACAATGGTTATTGGTTTAAGTGGGAAAATTGTAAATGTAGGAGAAACACCAGCAGTATCAATATGGGTATCACACTGAATATCAAAGTGAGTATCTATATGCGTATCAACATGGGTGTCAATGTGTCCATCAAGATGCACTAATCCAAATAATCCACCCATTAAAAAAGTTACTACAGTGTATAAAACACCTACCCAGAAAACAATAGTATACACTTGTTCCATAAAATAACACCTCCCTATCTTAGTATAGCATACTTAGTGCATCTTTTATTGTATGTTTTTATAAATTCTATATAAAAAACTTTTAATGATATATTTTATTGTTTTATATAGTAATTTATAACTTCTTATGTGATATTATTAATTATAACATATATTGGATTTTAATCAAGTTAAATAAATGCCAATATACTCTAATTAATACAAAATTAAGTCAAAAATCTAATTTGCTAAGCTTTATCTAATCAAGGCTTCTTGAAACACAGGTTATTGCGTTAACTCTATAATTATTTGAAAATAGATTAAGGTATGTTTTGCAGAAAAACATACCTTAATCTATTCATCATTTTTAGCTTCTTCCTAATTATTGATTGTTAATTCTAATAATGCACTCTCACAAGCCAATACCTAATCTTCTTACTGCTCCAGCCCAAATCCCAGGGAACCCTATTTCTATCTGAATTATGACAGCTAACTAATGAATATCCTTTAGAATCTGCTCCCGTTACTGCTGATATATGAGTTATATCACCTTTGATTTCATAAGCAACGAAATCTCCAGGTAGAAGTTTATAGGAAGCCTTATACACCTTTTCATAGCTTCCATATGCAATTACTGAAGCTCTTCCGCTTCCAACCCAATAATTCTTAAACTTATCTGCGTTTAGCCATGGCCCCGTAGCACCCTTGCCATCATAATTCCAGGATACGTTTTTTTTAAATTTTCCACCCTCAAATAAAATTTGGGAAGTAAAATTTGCACAATCTCCACCTTGGGGGTTATAATCCCTATACTTCCTATTATATTTAAAGCCGTACTGTTCTTCACTTGCAGCACCACAATATTTATCAGCATATTCTACAGCTTTTTTTCTTCTTTCGCTTATGCTTGAAAAATCTCTACTAGGCTGAGATAAAATATACTGCTTTATATCATCTGCTTTGATATTTTCAAGATTTAACGAATCGCCAAAAGGATCCTTATACCACTCCTTAGTTATTATCCAACTTCCCTCCTTATTCACTAGATTTAAGTCATGATATGTTCCAATCCTTGAGCTGTTAATTTCTTCTGGCTCATTTTCATATATATACTTATATTCTGTTGAGCAAATTAAATTTACTGAATAGCTTCCATTTCCGCCCCTAATTCTTCTGATAACCACCTTAGGATTAATTTCTGTAAACTTGATTCCTTGTTTTTCTGCCCAATTATTAATATACTTTACCTTTTTCTGCTCATATTCAAAGGCCCAAGTACCATACTGAGTTTTCAAATTATATATGGATTGTATAAATTCCAGATCTCCATTTAATATTGCTCGATTTCTATTAATAAAAATATCTTCTATAGCTTTTGTAACCTGTTCCTTCTCATCATGTCCTATAGCTAGTACAGCCTTAGGTATATAAAGCTGAATGATTAAAAAAATAGAAGCAAGGCTAATGAGTTTTATTATTTTAGACTTAGATTTTTTATCTGTAGATAAATTCATAAGCATTGGCTCCTTTTTTGTATATATTTATAAAGCTTTAACAGTTTACTAATAAAAAGACTTTAACCCTTTTTTTATTATTCCCACAAAAAAATAAAAAACTTCTGAGAAATTTCGCCAAAAATCTATCCTAAGAAAAATAGCCGCTATTTTAATGCATTTTCAATTAATTCTATATATTTTTTTACGTTATCCTCTTCAGTTGGAGCGCCATAATACCAGTGCTTGCTGCCGGCCTGCTGCTTTCCAAAATATTTTGCTTTTAAAATAATCTCAGGTCTGTATTCAAAGTGAAGAATATCAAAATGTCCCCATTTTCCTCCCCAAGCAAAATTATGCTTTTCAAAAACCTCTACCACCTCTTTAGAATAAGCTAGTAATCTTTTTTCGCCTTGCTCAGGAGTCGCCCACTTCCAATAATCTCTGCTGTCTCTAGCTAAATCAATAGCAGTTCCAAAGGCATGGGGACTTAATCTTCCTGTACCTGCAATCATGCGATAATTGTAAGTTCCGCTGCAGGGAGCTAAAAAAGCGCTAATCCTTTTATTTGTCTGAGCTAATGCTCTAAGTTCTGTAAAAGCAGCTTTCAATGAACTTGCTGCTTTGTTTTGCTTATTAAACTGAAAAGCACCGAAACCTGTATTAACCATTATAAGATTTTTTTCTACCTGCTGCCTTGAAGCACCATAAACCTCAGCTATGAGTTCGTAAACTCTAGCGCGACCAGGATCGAAGTTTTTATCCATAAGCTTTGTTACAGGCTCAAGTGGATAAAGTTGCTCTAACATATCCTGCAAATCTGGACTATTTAATTTTTCTTCAACACTTTTTACTCGTTTATCGTCGTAAAGTATTCTTTTTCCTGACTTCATAATTAAAAATACTTTTCCATTATTATCTCTCTGTGCTCCATTAACATGCTCTGGATAAGCAAGCATTAGAGCTAGCAAATCTTGTTTCATGGTTATATTATAAGAGTCCTCTGCTTTAACCAAATTGTTTGGAAGAAAAACTAAGATAATCAATATCCCCAAAAAAATATTTTTTTTCATCTTTATAATCACCTGACTTTTATTGATATTTATAATTTATAGGCTAACCACCATAATAATATTGTATGTATAGCATTTTTTGCACTAAAAAGAACCTTACTAATAGCAAGGTTCTTTTTAAGTACTTATTTTGTTTTTAATCAACAGATTTTAGCGATTCCAGCAACCATTACCGGAAGCTTTTTAGTATTAGCGTTGCTCTCTTTTCAGCCTTATTTGCTGCTGCTTTTAGTTCTATATAATTCTGCAATTCTGTCCCAACTT
>CAZMQY010000309.1:1098-4452 GCA_964568335.1 uncultured Clostridium sp. | reverse complement strand
ATCCGTAGAATCGTTTTTAATTTTTCTGGCTGTGTTTTTCGAAAATCTGAAATATTGACTTCCATATGTGTTTTCTCTATTCGTTTCAATCCATTGATATTACAAAACTCCTCCATTAATGCAAAACTATCAGGTTCCTCATCATAACTTCCTATGTGCATCATTTGAACACAAAGACCATCTTCGATACTTTCAAATCGTACATTTTGCAGCAAGTCATGTGGCTTTTTCTTCTTAGTATTTTCAATAACAGTATGTGCCAATTCTTCTGTTACAAAATCTGGCTGTCTTATCATCAATGTATATATTAATTTATCTTTGTCTAATTTCTCTGCTTCCCTTGCTTCTTCCTTTAGATCCAAAACTCCTTCGAGAGGGAAAACTGTATAATCAAAATACCCATCAGGTGTTATTCCACTTTTAGGCATCATTTTAACTGCGTAGGAAATTTAAACCCTGATTCTTCATAAGAAGATGGAATTCCAGTCCATAAAAAGGCATCGGGGACTTTATTATCATAAGGTACAGTAGGATAAGCCTCGATTATTTTAACTTCATTCAACCTGCAATAATTTACAGCAGCCTTAATCAATTCAGTTGATACACCTTTTTCATCCCTATTTAAAGTCATTCCTCATATTTGTGATGGTTTTTCTAATTCATTTTTTCAACAATGGGATTAATTGCACTTCCAAATCCAACTCTTAATAAATATGCCGCTAGATTGCTCCACAAAAATCCATATCCTAAAATTAACCCATCTAAAGTTGTCCTTCTAATCATATCAATCTAATCATCGTGATATAACTGGCTAAGCTCTGTCTCCGAACAAAGCAGAACTATAAAAATAAGGACATGTTTTTTCCATGTCCCTTATTTTATCTATGATAAAATAAATTTTATTTTAACTGAAAGCTCCTTTAGTTTATATTGCCATGAGCCTTCCTTAAATTCTTTTCCACCTATATCAAGCACAGCTGTTGGAAGCTTTCCCACTGAATCTCTCATTTCTTCATAGATTTTCCCCCTGCAAGCCCCATTTTGTGTAACTAAAAATGCAACTCTTTTAAACTGATCCTTATAGTATTTAATATAAGTTCTGATTGCAGGTGTCATGTTAACTACCCAAGTGGGTGTAGCCAATACAACTATTTCATATCTGGATGGATCAAATTTGGGCTGTTCAATTACTGTTGTCTTTTCTTTTGATGCGTGCTGAAAACCTATTATGTAACCTATTGCTCCCTTTCTATTTTCACAATCAATAACTTTTTCTACATCTGCATTTAACTGCTCTGCAAGCTCCAGTGCAGCCTTCTCAGTATTTCCCGTTCTTGAATAATATACAATTAATACCTTACTCATATTATCATCCCCTAGCTAAAAGCTTTTCATGTTACATTTTTACTTTAATTTTAATTATATAATAATCTTCATTAAATCAACAGTACTTTCTATATGAACTTTCTTTAATTATTAAAAGACAAGTATACTCTCCAAGACATACATCAGCAGCAGCCACAAATTCCCTTTTCTCCTCATCTCTAATCCCTCATTAATAATTTCATATGTAAAAATAAAGCTAGCAAATGCCAGCTTTATTTTATAAATTGAACTGTAAAGGAATCCTTTGAAAGTACTTCAAACTCATAACCCATGGACTTTAAACCTTTAATTATTTGAGGAAGCGCTTCGGAAGTTGTTGTCTTCGCCCTGCTTTCATGCATAAGAACTATAGCTTTGTTCTTGCCCTTGGCTCCATTTAATACATTTTTTAAGATGACATCCTTAGACACAGTTTCTGCAGCTGCATCCGATGAGGATACATTCCAATCAAAATATTGATAACCTTCTTCTTTCATTCTAAGTATGAGTTGTTTCATAAATGCTTTTCCCCCGTATCTCCAGCTGACTTGATTATTTGAGCCACCTGGGAAACGGATAATGTCAGGTTTCACTCCAACTGATTCGTAAATAAAATTATTAAGTTTGTCTGTATCAGCAATATAGTTATCAATGGATGAATACACATAAGCGTAGCTATGAGATGCAGTATGATTACCAATTGAGTGTCCTTCTTCAACCATTCTTTTAAGCATGCGTTTTTCAAATTCTATATTCTGCCCTCTTAAATCCAGGTTTGGAAAGAAAGTGGCTTTAATACCATTTTGTTTTAAAGAATCTAATATTTTAACCGTGTTTTCAGACATAGTATCATCAAAGGTTAGATAAACAATCTTTTTATCTTGATTATTTATTTTGTCTTCCCGATTTTCTCTGATTCTTGCTTCAGTATACTTCTTGACTTTTGTTTCCATGGGTACTTCAGGCGACGCCACTTCTGGTTCAAACTTCTCTTCCATAGCCTTATTAATATTTATATTGTCCTTCTCAGTAAGTAAAGTTTCATATTGTTTTTCCTTTTGGCTGCAGCCTACCATTAATACAATAATCATTATTAATGATATACCTGCTTTTATAATCTTATTGAACATTTCCTCCCCCTATTCCTGCTGCTTGTACCTTAATCATGCAAAACCTAAAAAATTTCTCTCTGTTAGTTATAGTGTATGTTCAATAATCTGATATAATCCTCTGAAAATATTGGGAAAATACTATGCCAATTCTTATAGTCGCTTTACCACTTCTCATAAGCAATTATCTATTCATAAAAGCTTCAATATCCTCAATAGTCTTAATAATATCCTTTGACAAATTCTCGTAACCGCTATCTGTTACAAGCACATCATCCTCAATTCTTATGCCTATTTTCTCTTCCTCAATGTATAAACCTGGTTCAACAGTTAGCACCATTCCTGGCTTAAGCTCCATTTCTCCGCTTCCTACATCATGAGTGTCAAGTCCTAGATAGTGACTAACACCATGGAAGTAATATCTGGAAAGCTCTGAGTCTTCCTTTATAAGTCCTATTCCCTTTAAGCCTTCTGCTAGAGAAGCTCTTGTTGTTTCGTTAAGCTTAGAAAATGGAACTCCAGGTCTTATAACTGCCATAGTATCCTCCATAGCCTTTAGAACTATGTTATAAATCTCCTTTTGTCTTTCAGTAAATTTTCCGTTTAACGGGAAGGTACGAGTTATATCTGCGTTATAGTAGTTCCACTGTGCCCCTAGGTCAAAGAGGATTAAGTCTCCCTCTTGAGTTTTAGTGTTGTTCTGTGAGTAGTGAAGAACTGTTGCATTCACTCCTGAGGCAGCTATTGTATGGAAGGCATAGTCAGTTACACCATTGCACTTTAGAACATAGTCAAAGTTAGCCTCAATTTCATATTCCATCATGCCTGGCTTAGCATTTGTCATTAAACTCTGTATTCCCTCATGAGTTATATCAATGGC
>CAZMQY010000309.1:0-1060 GCA_964568335.1 uncultured Clostridium sp. | reverse complement strand
TTAATCTCTGCTACTTCCTCATTAGTCTTTATAAGTCTTAAACTGCAGATGTGATGGTATATGTTTTTAATCTTAAGCTGAGGATATTTCTCAGAAATAGTCTCAGCAAAAAGATTAGCAGCTGTAGGTATTGAGTTCCAGCTTCTTTTCTCCAAATCCAGATAAAGACTCTCAATGTCGTAGGAAAGCATGTTTCTTGAAACAGTTCCTTCAAAATCCTCTAAGAATTGAATGCTTTCTATTCCAGAAGCTTCTTTAGCCTCTACAACTGTCATTCTTTTGCCTATCCATTTCTCTAAAACCGGATCAGCTTTTTCTATGAAAAGGCTTTGCTTAACCTTTCCATTTATTTTTGTTATCATAAGTATAATATTTTCTCTGTTTATGCCAGTTAAATAATAAAAGTTTCTGTTAGGAGTAAAGCTGTATGCCTCATCAGCGGATTTTTGCGGTGCTTCTCCTGCGAAAAGTATTAATAATGAATTATCTTTAATACTTTTCAGTAGATTGTCCCTATTTTTCATAAAAAATTCCTTGTTCATATTTTCCCTCCTGTATGCCCTCTATATAAATTTATTTTCCTAAAAAATAAAGACTAAGCCTTTAGGCCTAGTCCTATTCTTTATATACCCCAAAGCTCCTAAATTTATTATACCTTTTATTTAAAAGCTCCTCAATATTATATTCAGATAATTTTGATACTGTTTCAATCAAAGCAGTTTTAATATTCTCTGCTGTTTCTTCCACATTTTTATGAGCACCGCCAAGGGGTTCCTTAATAACCCTATCTATAATTCCAAAACTTTTTAAATCCTCAGCTGTTATTTTCATAACTCCCGCTGCTTCCTTAGCACGGCTGCTGTCTTTCCATAGTATGCTTGCAAAGCCTTCTGGTGAAAGTATAGAGTAAATAGCATTTTCAAGCATCCATACTTCATCAGCCACAGCCATGGCGAGTGCACCACCGCTTCCGCCTTCACCTATAACTATAGAAATTGCAGGTACCCTTAGGTTTGCCATTTCCATAAGGTTTTTAGCTATAGCTTCTCCCTGACCTCTT
>CAZMQY010000308.1:0-4455 GCA_964568335.1 uncultured Clostridium sp. | reverse complement strand
CTTAATCTCAAGCTTACTATTTTGTTTAATTTCCCACTTATCTGTCGGGTACTCAATTCGTTGATGATATATTCCCATTAAGGACTTTATAAAAGCAACCTTTATCTTGCTTAAATCAAGAAGGGTTAAATCACAATTATCAAGTTGTCCTTCATTTAGCCTTGATTTAATAATATTATTGACCATATCCTCAATTTTACTCTGAGTAGGTTCAGAGATGGATCTAACTGAGGCCTCTACACTGTCTGCTAGCATAACAATAGCAGATTCTTTTGTAAGAGGAATAGGTCCTGGATATCTAAAATCCTCCTCTAAAATCTCCTCAGGTTTTTCACTGGAATTTTTAGCTGTAATATAAAAATATTTAACTAAAGATGTTCCATGGTGCTGTTCTATAATATCTTGTATTACCTTAGGCAGCTTGTAATCTTTAGCAAGCTCTAGTCCGTCCTTTACGTGGGAGGTAATAATCAAAGCACTTAAATTTGGAGTAATTTTATTGTGAGGATTATCTGTTCCAATTTGATTTTCTTTAAAGAAATAGGGCCTCTTAATTTTTCCAACATCATGATAGTAAGAACATACTCTTGCTAAAACAGGGTTGCCACCAACGGACTCAGCCCCTACCTCGGCTAGATTAGCCACTAGAATGCTATGATGATATGTCCCAGGCGCCTCTATTAAAAGCTTCTTAAGCAATGGGCTGTTTGGATTTGAAAGCTCCAAAAGCTTTATAGTGGTGACAATATCAAAGGTAGTTTCAAAAAAAGGAAGCAATCCTACTGTCAATATACCTGATAAAGCGTTTGCCACTAATGTAAGCGATGCCTTAGATATGACCGTGCCTGAATCATTGCTTAATAAAAAACCTATACATAAGGCAGTTATTACAGTTATTGCGGCTATATAAAGGCAAGAGTATAAAATATCGTTTCTTTGATGAAGCTTTTGTAAAATCAGAGCTCCAATTACAGCATTCAGCAAAGCTAAAATTGTTATTTCAACATTAAAATTAACCGCTGCACTAATGAGCACTACGTTAAGTACACTCATAGTTAAGGAGGCCTTATCATTTATGAGGAGGGTAATTATCATTGGAGCAAAAGCAAACGGTATTAAAAATGGTGAAACTAGGCTTATGGTTCTTGCTATAATAAGCATTAAACAATTAATTAAATTAACTAAAAGAACCTTGCTCCAATCATTATAAATTTCTCTTTGATACTTATACAAATAAAAACTTTCTATGAACAAAATTAAAATTATCAATACACCTAAGCTTACATATAAAAACAATTCTGATTTTGTATTTGAGCTTAAAAGTCCCAAGCTGTTTAGAAGTGCATATTTTTCAGGTGTAATCTGATCGCCTTCTGTAACTATAGTTTGATCCTTCTTCACCATAACAGGAGCAGTCTTTTCTATTACCTCATTCTTCTTCTGATCGGTCTTATCCTTATCATAAAAGGAGTTGGGCCTAATTAGCTTAATACCAATATTCGTCCCTAAATCCCTTGTAGTTTTAGGAAATTTAGAATTATTAAACTTCATCTGAACACTATCCTGTGCTCTCTTCAAATTTTCGTTATTCTCCTCAGCAGTAAGCTCAGAGTTAGTTTTAATACCAAAATCATAAATTTCAGACATGGTTTTCACTAAAAAACTTTGCAGATTTCCTAACTCTTCTTCAGTCATTTTTATGAGCAAGCCGTAATCTTCATCAGATAAATTCAAGGAAACAGTTTTTGAAAGCTGCTGAACTTTTTCCTTTTCTTCACCATTGCTCATTTTAATTTGCAGGGCTTTTAAAAATAAAAGATCAATGGTATCTATAGCATTATTTTTAACCTCTGCCTTAATTGTATACTGCGAGCCAACCAGCTTTAGAGCTTCATCTATTCTAGCCTTAGTGCTAGCCTCATCCTTTATCTCCCTCTGAGCCTTAATAGTAACCTTAGAAATATCTCCAACCTTTACATCGTAGGTTTTAGTAACAAGTGCAGTAATCAAAATAACGTATATGACTAAAAATGCACCTAAATATATAACAAGATGCTTTAGCTTATTACTGGACAAAAACTCTCTTAAATTAAGTGTCCCCACCTTAATCCCACCTTTTGTTTTTTAATATTAAAGCCTGTTACTGGAGCTTTTCTGTAACTGCTATATCCTCTTCTGCTATTATAAGAACTCTTATCTTGTAGTTATCTCCCTCAGGGTCGGAATATATCTTTTTATCCTTTATTTCTACCGATTTATCTAAAGACTGTAATATTTTTTTATATAGCTCTTCTGAGGTTGTCTTAACTATTTCTTCAGGTTTTAAATCATATGCTGATTCCTTTATCTCGTAGTATATTTCTTTTTTTATAAATTTATCTTTTTCTACTATTTTATCATAATTTCTAAATTTGTTTATACTATTTTTAAAATAAAGCTTTTTTCCTAGTATTTCAATATAAGTATTCTCAATTGAATTACCTGTTCTTTCTTTTTTTACTCCTTTCACTGGCACTACCTTTATTTCTTCGTAGAAGGTTCTAGCAAAAACACTACCTTTTGCATGTACTGCATATGTACTTCCATCTTTGCCCTGTTCACCCTTTACAACAACTTGACCTGCTTTAACCATATCTCCAGGCTTCACTGCTGCAGAGCCAGCTGAAGTGTATATCCTTACTATTTGTCCATCTTTTTTAGCAACCAGATTTGACGGGTTGTTTTCTTGATCAATCTTTGGTGGCAGAATGGTTTCAACTGCATTTACATAAAGCCTTGATCCCTCAATTCTAGCTTTAAAATACATTATATTTTGACTGTTTTTTATCATATTTTCCTGAAGCTTATAAACGTCAATTTTATTTTTCTTTATGCCAGGCATAATTCCAAAGGCTGCAAGCTGCTGTCTTATCTCATATGGAGATAAATTATTTTCAGTCTGTATGTCAATTCTCCAAATATAACCTGATAAGTAATATAGCATAAATGCAAAAATTACTATACCCCCAACAAGAGCAACCCTTTTTTTCATTTTTATTAAGAAGAAAGAAAAACCCTTTCTGCCTACTACTTTTATTTTTGTTCTTGTCTTTTGAGCAACCTCTTCCACACTATGATAGTCTCTAATGTTTATATCCATTAGCATGGTAGTAATGCTTTCTTTTCTTATATTTCTTATTTGAACTCCATTTCTCCAAAGCAGGTTAATAAATTTTTCTGGAATATGGGCTTGAATTTCAATTGTAATAATTCCTCTTTTATAATTGTTCAGTTTACTCATTACCTTCATACACCACCGTTCTAAATTTTCCGCTTACAGTAAGTGTACTTCCACCCATAAATAATATTTCAAACCCGCTCCCGCTTATAGATATAACACCTACACTAGAGTTTATTTTTATTTCCTTCTCTTCGAAAAGTATTACCCCTTTGTGATTTTCTACCACAATCTCGTTATTGCCAGTAACGGTTATCTTAGGTAAATTAAGCATTACATCTCTTGGTAAGTCTAATTTCTCTGCTATTGTTTCCCTAGTTCTAGTCAATTTACTCTCCACACCTTACACCTCTAGAAAATACTTTCATACTAAATTTATGAGGCAATAGGCTAATAAATGACATTTTCAGAGCAAATAAAAAAGGTTCAGTTTCCTGAACCTTTCATGATTTTTGCTATTTATTTAAATGTTCTCTTACCATTTGACTAACAAGCTTTCCGTCGGCTCTTCCTTTAACTCTGGGAGCCAATACCTGCATAACTTTACCCATTTCCTTAATGCTATTTGCACCAACTTCAACAGCTGCTTCCTGAATTAAAACCAAAATTTCTTCTTCTGTTAACTGCTGAGGAAGGTAACCTAACAAGATTTCGATTTCGTCATTAGACTTATCAACTAAATCCTGTCTGTTTCCTTTTTCAAATTCCAGCACAGCTTCGCGTCTCTGTTTAACTTCTCTAGCTAAAATCTCGATAACTTGATCGTCATCAATCTTTATGCCGTCAGTTTTTTCTACATGTAGAACAGCAGCTCTAGCTGTACTTATTGTATCAGCTCTAAATTTATCTTTAGCCTTTAAAGCTTGCTTCCAATCTTCTTGCAGTCTTTCTTTAAGAGACATCTCTAGTACCCTCTTTCAAAGAATTCTATTTGAATTTTCTCTTTCTTGCAGCTTCTGATTTCTTTTTTCTTTTTACACTTGGCTTCTCATAGTGTTCTCTCTTTCTTACTTCTGAAAGAACCCCAGCTCTAGCGCATTTTCTCTTGAATCTTCTTAATGCACTATCCAATGATTCATTTTCTCCAACTCTAATTTCTGACATATCTTATCCCTCCCTCCGCTAGCACAATTTAATAATAAAAATTAAATGCAGCATCTATGGGCTAAATAGCACATGTTTTATTATACAATATAAATTTGCAAACTGTCAACAATTTCATTTTTATCTTTTGAGCT
>CAZMQY010000307.1:2351-4473 GCA_964568335.1 uncultured Clostridium sp. | reverse complement strand
CTATTTTATTTGCATTTTTCTTATAGTCATCATTATCCATAACTTGTAATACTGCATCTTTTATATATTGGGGACTATTACCTTTTAAGAAGATGCCAGCTTTCAAATCAGCAACTCGTTTTGCTACCATTCCCTGCTCTTCTTGCTGTGGATATAAGACCATAGGAACGCCGTAATACAAACTTTCATTAACACTATTCATACCACAATGAGTAATAAATACATCTGTATTTTGAAGCACTACAATTTGTTCAACACTATTTTTAACTTGAAAATTATTTGGTATATATCCTAATTCTTCAATTACTGTGTCTTTTCCAACTGACATGATTACATTAACATCATAAGCTTCAAATGCTTTTATACAGTTTTTATAAAACTCTATATTTTTATTATTTACTGTCCCTAATGAAACATATATATTTTTATGTTTTCTTTCATTATATTCAGCCTTCACACTAGATACTGAAGGACCTACGAATGAATATTTATCTGAAAAAGTCTCTACCATTGGTTGAAACTCCTTTGAAGTATATACGATGGTATTTGTATCATTATCATTTTGAATTATAGAGATAAAATTCTTAACATTATATCCACTTTTTCTTAAAAGCTGGATTTTTTTATTAATACGTCTCATACCTAAAACCATACGTATAACTTCATTAAAGCTTTTCTTCATCATTTTTGCTGTATACTGGTTAAAGGCAAAGGTTGTTGTAGAGCATACATAGGTAATATTCAGTTTCTCTGCAAATAGCTTGCCCCAAAAACATAAAGAGTCTGATACAATACAGTCTGGATTAAATACTTTAAGTTCTCCGCAAACCTTTTCATCTAAAGATATTGTAGTATCTACTATCATCTCAATTAAAGCAGCAAAATCCTTACCAATTTTTTTCTCGTCACCAGGTTTTAATCCTGGAAGATACTTATCGCAGCTAATAAATTTTGCGCCTGCACCTTCAATTTTTTCTTTAAACTCATCAAAAGAATAGTACCATACTTCATTACCTCTGCATGATAATTCACGCACTACCTCAATTGTTGGATTAGTATGTCCATATGCAGGAATACAAAAAAATACTATTTTACTCATACTTGAATCATCCTCATTCTAATTTATATGCTTTAAAATTTTTATTCCTTTGTTGCTACCCCAATTTTTCCTAAGAAGTTTATAAGATCACGTTGGTGTACGATGGCAATACCTCTATCTTCGTCTCCTAATATTAATAAATTATCACCAGGATTAATATCAAATAGCTCTCTGGCTTTTTTAGGAATAACAATTTGACCACGTTCTCCAACTACCACTGACCCAAAGAAATATTTTCCTTTAGGTGGCACCACAACACCTGACTCTTCTTCTGAATGATTAACTAAATCATCTATAGTAACGTTATATAATTGTGCAAGTGCAATGCAGCTATTTATATCTGGAGCTGATTCTCCGTTTTCCCATTTGGCTACAGCTTGTCTAGAAACATTAATCTTCTCAGCCACATCCTCCTGTGTATATTGATATATTTTCCTTAATCTTTTCAAATTTGTACAAATCATATTTATCATACCTTTCATACTTTTATTATATTTATCTTACTTTTTAATGTCTATCAACCAATATTAACATCCATGTATATATTTATATTGTAATTCTAAATTCCTTACTCTAGAAGCGTTAGATACGCAGATGAATTATCTACTAAGAAAGAAATTTTTTATAAATTTCTATTTAAAAAACCACCTATAAGCAGCTATTTAAGCCGCCTACAGGTGGTCATGAATATAAATAAACTATGAAATTTATTAATTACTCTTACCCTCTAAAATCCCTATTCTTTCTTTAAATTGAGGTAAATTCTCTTTATGTGCAACTAACATTTCATCTAATATTGTTTGTGCTATTTTCCCACTTGGAACCAGTGGATTTATTGTAAATGCTTGTAATGCAGTTTTATAATCTCCTGTCACTGCAGCTTTAATTGTAGTTAGCTCCATATCTTTCATAAGTTGTAATAGTCCTCTGCTCAAAGAATCAAAGGAGCCCCATGAAAGTGGCACTGGACCATTAGAAGTTATGATAGAAGCCACTTCTACAACCACATCATCTGGTAGATCT
>CAZMQY010000307.1:0-2341 GCA_964568335.1 uncultured Clostridium sp. | reverse complement strand
GTTTTGAAAGCTGTGGTGGTTTTATAGTTAAATTAGGATCTTTATAGAGTTCAAATAATTCTGCTTCTGTACGCTTTACTACTTCTGCACGTGTTTCGCCTTTCTCAAAAGCTTCTAATTCTTCTTTCAACATATCATCTGTGATATAGTAGTACCTGTGATACATGCATGGAATAATGCCTAGGCTACGAATCTGATCTGGTAAGAACCCGATATTAGGAATATTTTGAACCCCAGATTTTTGTTCGCCTTCACCCTCTGGATTATTATTAGGATTAGCCGGACTCTTAATTCCTTCTAATGCTTTGGCCATTCCTTCAGGGGATGTATAAGCAGCTTCGATTACATCTTTTGTTCTTTCTTCTCCTGATTTGTCCCATACACGATGCCAGTGGAAATGATTTAAACCTCCAAATCTAAAGAATAAATCCTCTTCTTTTTCCTTTAAGGCTCCTGCAGCAATTTTTCTGCACATAATAGGTACATTGCATAAACCTACTACCTTATCCCAATGTCCATATCGGATAACTGCTTCAGTAACCATACCTGACGGATTAGCAAAGTTTACTAACCATGCGTTTGGACAAAGTTCCTTCATATCCTGCACTATGTCTAATATTATAGGAATAGTACGAAAAGCCTTAAACATTCCCCCTGCACCATTAGTTTCTTGTCCAATAACTCCATGGGATAAAGGAATCCTCTCATCTTTAATACGAGCATCTAATAATCCTACACGAAATTGAGTTGAAACAAAATCTGCATCTTTTAGTGCTTCACGACGATTTAATGTTAAATGAATCTCCCAATCTAGTCCTGCCGCTTTCACCATTCTTTTTGCAAGGTTCCCAACAATTTCTAACTTTTGTTTTCCAGCTTCAATATCAACTAACCATATTTCTTTAATTGGTAATTCATCTTTTCTTTTTATAAAACCTTCGATAAGTTCTGGGGTATAACTTGATCCCCCGCCAATTGTCACTATTTTTAATTTCTGTTTCATATTTACCCCTCCGTTTCTATGCACTATTATAAGTTAGAATATACATCATTAAAATATTATTAGCGTATATAGTCACAAGGAGGATGCTTTAGTCATATGTTCCACCTAAAAAACATAGTGTTTTCAACAAAACAACAATTTTATTAATTTTTTAAATATGTTTATACTTCTGAATGCTGATTTTGCTTTTTTTGTATGGTTAGTTTAGCTAAAGTTTCAATTATATAAACAGCTGGAATTTGTGAAGTAATATCAACTTTGCCCCATGTGTTCTCATAGGCTAACTCTCGCTGTATATAATACGAAATGTTATAATCTGACATTCTCGCTAAGGTGCTGTTTTTACTATTAGTAATAGACACTACAGTGGCTTTACTTCTCTTTAAAATGTCAGAATTCTGAACTAGTATCTCCACCTCACCTTCAACAGATAAGGTTATTATTATTGTTTCACTGGGTACCTCTAGATTTATAGGAAACAGGGGGTTATTAACTCCTGTTGAAAAAATACCAACATTACAAAAATAGCGGCTAGCGTAATCAGCAATTATTCCTGAATTACCTACTCCTAAAAAGATAACATGTTTCTTTGATGCTATGATAGTTGAAACTTCATCAATCTGCTTTTTAAAATCTTCTGTATTTGACCTTTCTAAAAAGTTCAAAACTACCGAATGATCATAACTTTTTTGTTGGTTTTTTCTCTCCTCTGCTTCAAATTTATATTTTACTTTGAATTCGGCAAATCCATTACAATTTAATTTCCTGCAAAACCTAGTGATAGTGGTAGTAGAAACATGGGCTTCATTAGCTAATTCCCTAATAGTCATGTAGGATATTTTTTCATTATTACTTAAGATATAATTGTAAACCACATAATCTAGGTCGCTAAATTGACTCATAGCTTGTTTAGAAAATAGATTCACAATGAATCACCACCTGTTTAGCATAATAATTTTTAAAATTCTATAATTAATATATTTGTATCTTTATATATTTAATGCCTATTTATAAACGGCAATATATCTACTGTATAGGCTCTTAATATCTCCGCTGCACTCCAGGCTTGAGTAAAGCAACCCCTGCTGGTGGCAGAAAATTCTCCATCAAAAATTTCAGCCATGCCATTTATACAACGGTATCTATATATATTATAGACTATAAATAATAAACTTTAGAAAAAATCTCAATAAAAAATTCCACGGCATTTCTGCCGTGGATTTAATGGTTGATACTAAGTTTGCTTTACCAGCGATATCTTCATACAATTTTATTATCAAATAGCATCAAAAAAACTCAATTGATCCTTTTCAGGAAGACCGTTTAAACAACCAAATT
>CAZMQY010000306.1:0-4496 GCA_964568335.1 uncultured Clostridium sp. | reverse complement strand
CTGCTCGCTTAATGCTCATTACACATATTTTATATATTGTCCATTTTGTTATTTGCTAGCACAACGGGATAAATTAATTGGTATAAAAAACATGCTGTAATATAAGAATATAGTAAGAGGAAAATTATGAGGAGGTTTGGGTTTTATGGATGTACAACTAAGCTGCAGTGCGCTTAATTGCGTGCATAACATTAGTGGATTATGCTCTGCTAATACTATAGAGGTATTAGGGTCTGGAGCACATAACAGTGAACAAACCATGTGCAATACCTTTGCTGAAAAAGGTCTTAAAAATGCGGTTACTCATTTGCCAAATATGAATGTGGTTGGGGAACTTAGACAGCTGGTTACAAAAAACTCAGTAGAGATGAGCCCAGCAGTAAAATGTCAGGCTATAAGCTGCAAGTATAATGAAAACAGGCTATGTCAGGCAGAGTATGTTCAAATAGAGGGACCAAAAGCAGACTCCAGCGAAGGCACCCAGTGCGAGACCTTTAAATTAGAATAATAGATTAAGAATTAAGAAGGGATTTGGGGCTGTTTATCGTTTTTTAGACAGCCCTAATCTTCCTTCTTAATTTTTTACATTGTTTGATAAATCTTTTCTTGACTTTAGCCTTCTAAGGCATAGAATTAAGTTATGAATCACTTAGTTAAGAGTGGGGAAGGGTGAAGCTAGCATGATAAGAAGAATAGTTTCTTTTATTTTAGCCGCAGCAGTTGCTTTTGGAGCCGTGGGCTGCAGCTTTGGTACTAAAGAAGACAAGGATAAATATACGGCAACAGTTGAGGCGGAGAGCTTTTATATTCCAGCGGAGATAAACGGTAAAATCACAGAGCTCAGTATTTCTCAGGGAGATACAATTAAGGCTGGACAGAAGCTGGCTCAAATGGAAACTAAGTCCTATGAGCTTCAAAAGCAGCAGGCTGAGGCAGTACTTACGTTGGCAAAATTAAAGCTGGAGGATATTTCTGATAAGGCAAAGGATAATGTGAAGGAGCAGGCGAAGGCAGCTGTGGATCAGGCTCAAGCAGCGGTGGACTTAGTGCAGCTTCAAATAGATAAAGCTCAGATTTCAGCTTCAAGGGAAGGGACGGTTAGTGATATATTTGTTCATAAGGGAGAAATAGCAGCGGCAGGTGTGAATATTGCCAAGGCAATAGATTTAAAAAACAAATATATTAAGGTTTATATTGAGGAAGAAAAACGCGGCATAGTTAAGCTTGGAGATATTATTCCAATATATTCAGCAGACAAAAAGCTGGCGGAGGGTAAGGTTATTTATATTTCACCTCAATCGGAATTCACTCCTAAAAATGTTGAAAAGAAGAGCGATAGGGAAAAAACTGTTTTTGAGATTAAGCTTAGCATAAGTGAAGGTTCTGAGCTTTCTCCTGGAATGCTTGTAGATGTTGAGATAAAGTAGGGGGAAGCGATATGAATGCAATAGAAGTTAAAGGCCTATTTAAGAAGTTTGGCGACTTTATAGCAGTGGATGACATAAACTTTAATGTGCCTAAGGGAAAGATTTTTGGTTTTTTAGGCCCTAATGGCTCGGGAAAATCTACAACCATAAGAATGCTTTGCGGAGTTCTCACTCCAAGTAAAGGTACAGCTTCCGTGTTAGGCTATGATATTGGAAAGGATGTAGAAAAAATAAAGCACAGTATTGGCTATATGTCTCAGCGTTTCAGCCTTTATGAGGATTTGACTGTAAGCGAAAATTTGGATTTTTATGCTGGGATTTATGGGCTGTCAAAAGCAGAGCGGGAAGAGAGAAAAAAAGCCATTATTGCTATGGCAGGGCTGACTGGCCGAGAAAAGATACTAACCAAAACATTATCAGGAGGCTGGAAGCAGAGATTGGCCTTAGGCTGTGCTTTGATTCATAAGCCCAAGCTTTTAGTTTTGGATGAGCCTACTGCAGGAGTTGATCCCGTTTCTAGAAGGATATTTTGGGAGATGATTTATACTTTAGCTAAGCAGAGCATAACTGTTTTAGTTACAACCCATTATATGGATGAGGCTTCAAGCTGTGATGAGCTGGCCTTTATTTTTAATGGAAAGGTTATAGCCCAAGGTGCTCCAAAGGTTCTTATAGAAAAGGAAGGCGTAAACAATCTAGAGGATGTATTTATTAAATATGTAGAAAGGTCAACTAATCAGAAGATAGAAACCTCCTTTGAGGAGCTTAAGAGTATTGTGGGTGGAGAGGGGCTGAAAGAGTGAATCTGCAGAGATATTGGTCTATTGTTAAAAAGGAATTTATTCAGATTAAAAGAGATAAAGCCAGCTTTGGCATAGCTATAGGCATGCCTGTAATGATGATGATGCTTTTTAGCTATGCGGTGGTAACACAGCTAGAGCATATTTCAACGGTGGTTTTGGACCAAAGCAGAACAGCCGAAAGCCGTGAGCTTGTGAGGACCTTCCAAAATACTCTTTATTTTGATATAAAGGAGCAGGTAAACAGCATAGAGGCCGTGGAGCAAAGTATAAACAGCGGGAAGGCTCATGCGGCTATTGTAATTCCACCGGATTTTTCAACAGAGCTTCTTAAAAAAGAAAGGCCTAAAGTGCAGCTTATAATTGATGGTTCAGATCCTACAACTGCTCGTACAGCCTTCAGCAGCGGAGTAATGGCAGGAGAAAGCTATGGAATGAAGCTTCCTCAAAAGCTTCAGGCAGGGGGAGTGGAAATGAGTACAAGAGTGCTTTACAATCCCAGCCTTAGAAATCAAAACTTCACCATACCGGGCTTGGTTGGGCTTATAATGCAGAACATAACGGTGCTGTTGACAGCCTTTGCTTTAGTTAGGGAAAGAGAGCGGGGAACTATAGAACAGCTTATTGTTACACCTATAAAATCCTCAGAACTTATTTTGGGAAAGCTCACCCCCTATGTTTTAATAGGTTTTCTTGATTTTTTATTTTCTCTGGCACTAGGGATGCTTTGGTTTCAAGTTCCTGTCCGAGGAAGCCTGGGTTTATTGATTTTTCTAGGAGCAGGCTTTGTTATTTGCGCATTGGCAATAGGCATATTGATTTCAACTATATCAAAAACCCAGCTTCAGGCCATGCAGCTAAGCTTCTTAATCATACTTCCAAGCGTACTGCTGTCAGGCTTTGTTTTTCCACGAGAAGCTATGCCTAAAATAATACAGTGGATGGGTTATGCTATGCCCTTGACTTATTTTTTAAATATTTTAAGGGGTATAATAACAAAAGGCATTGGAATGGAGTATTTGATAAAGGATGTATCTCTGCTCTTTAGTCTTGGGTTGGCTCTGCTAGTTTTGAGTATGGTAAGGTTTAGGAAGAAGCTGGACTAAGGGAAAATAGTTAGTGTATAATACTATGAGTATATATTGGAAGTAAAAGACGAGGGTGATTAGATGGTTGAAAAGAATAAGTCTTATGTTATAGATATTACAGGCATGGGTTATGAAGGAGAGGGCGTTGGCAAGATAGATAATTTTACTGTGTTTGTTCAAGGTGCTCTTTTAGGTGAGACGGTAAAGGTTAAGATAGTTAAGGTTTCTAAAAACTTTGCCCATGGAAAGCTTGAGGAAGTGGTTAAAGGCTCTAAGTACAGAGTTGAGCCTGTTTGCAGCATATATAAAAGATGCGGAGGCTGCCAATTGCAGCATATGTCCTATGAGGGGCAGCTGGAATTTAAGACCCAAAGGGTTAGGGAAGTTATGGAGAGGATTGGCAAGCTTCAGGAGGTAGTTGTTCATAAAACCATTGGAATGAATAAGCCTTACAGATACAGAAACAAGGTGCAGCTGCCTGTGGGTAAGGTTAATGATGAGGTGAGAATAGGCTTTTATGCTCCCCGAAGTCATGACATTATAGATATGGAAACCTGCCTCATACAGGATGAGCTTGCTGATAAAGTAGTTAGCCTTGTAAGGGAATGGATAATAAAGCATAACATAGAGCCTTATAATGAGCTGGAGGACAAGGGCAATATAAGGCATATAATGATAAGAAGAGGCTTTAAAACAGGTGAGGTTATGGTGGTTTTAGTTACTAAGGAAGAAACACTGCCCTATGCGGAAGAGTTTGTTAAGGTAATGATCCATAATGTAACTGGACTAAAGAGCATTATACAAAATATTAATTCCAAGAAGACTAATGTTATTTTAGGGGATAAGAATAAAGTGCTTTGGGGAGAAGAAACTATTTCAGATTATATTGGTGAGTTTAAGTTTAATATTTCCCCTAAGTCTTTCTTTCAGGTTAACCCAGTTCAGACAGAGGTATTGTACAACAAGGCTCTTGAATATGCAGGCTTAAACGGGAATGAAACAGTTTTTGATGCCTACTGCGGAACAGGAACAATTTCTTTATTCCTGTCTCAAAGGGCTAAGAAGGTGTATGGCGTTGAGATAGTGCCTGAAGCTATAGAAGACGCAAAGAAAAATGCCTTGCAAAACGGTGTTGAAAATGCAGAGTTTCTAGTTGGGGAATCTGAAAAAGCGATACCAGA
>CAZMQY010000305.1:0-4535 GCA_964568335.1 uncultured Clostridium sp. | reverse complement strand
TATGCAATGCAGGGGAATGAAATTGTAGCTATGGCAGGAGCATCTGCTGATAGTAGCTTAATGTGGCAAATAGGCATAGACGTGTTACCAAAATTCAGAAATAAAGGACTTGCCACAAGCTTAGTAAGCAATCTTGCAGTAATGATTATGGAACAAGGGATTATACCATATTATGGGACTGCCTCATCCAATATTGCATCACAAGCTGTAGCATATAGAAGCGGCTTTATACCAACTTGGATGTGTTCTTATAAAAATACTTTTGACGGAACATCACCTTATTCGTGTGATATAAAAATTGATTTTAAATACTACTAACGAGCATAATTCGAATAAATATTCCTCTTTTAGGTCAAGTTAGGGGTGACGACATATGAGACTGCCATTAAAAGAATACTTAGGACTTTTATATAAATACTTAAGCAAGCAAAGAAAAAGCATGTTTATATTAATGCTTATACTAGCTTTAAATGTGGGATTGCAGCTAGTTAATCCGCAAATAATAAGATATTTTATAGATGCTGCACAAAAAGGTGCAGGAGATAGAAATCTAATCTTGGCAGCAATACTATTTATTGGCTTAGCTGTTATTAGACAAGCCTTCATAATTATATCTACATATATTGGTGAAAATTTAGGCTGGAAAGCCACTAACTCCTTAAGATTAGATTTAATAGAGCATTGCGTTAAGTTGGATATGGCCTTTCATAAAAAACATCAATCAGGAGAGCTTATAGAGAGAGTTGATGGAGACGTAAATGCATTATTTAAATTCTTTTCAACCTTCATGTTGAATTTATCAACTAATGCAGTACTCCTTATAGGAATTCTTATACTCTTGCTGCGAGAGGATTTAAGAATTGGAATTACCCTAGCTGGGTTTTCGATTTTAGCAGTTGTAATTATGGGGTATATAGAAAAGAAATCTTCAGTGCATTGGATAAATCAAAGGGAGAATAATGCAAAGCTATATGGATTTTTAGGGGAGCAAATTACAAGTGTAGAGGATATAAGCACCTGTGGAGCCAAAAACTACTCAATGAATAATCTATACATGTTTTTTAGAAAGCTGCTGCCTCTGCAAATAAAATCAACCATGGGATATTATCATATGTGGATGGCTAACTTAATTATTTTCAGCATTGGCAATGTAATGGCGCTTTTATTATCAGCATATCTTTATGGAAATTCACTAATAAGCTTTGGTACAGTATATCTTATTTTCTACTATACAGAGCTTATGGTAAAGCCCCTTGAAGAAATCAAATCACAAATGCAGGAACTGCAAAAGGCTGAAGCAAGCATAAAAAGAGTTAAGGAGCTTTTCAATACTAAAAGCAATATAGTATTTGGAGAAGAGCTTTTAAGTACAGATAAAACTATGGATATAGTTTTAGAGGATGTTTCTTTTAGCTATGATGAAGGGAAATCAGTACTTAAAGATATAAGTTTATATATACATGAAAATACTGTCCTAGGAGTTTTAGGTCATACAGGAAGCGGAAAAACTACATTGGCAAGGCTTATTGTAAGACTTTATGATGTTAGCAGTGGAAGCATAAAAATTAATGGAAAAAGCTTAACAGCCATAAGCGAAGAGGAGCTAAGAGAAAGTATAAGCTACGTAACTCAAGAAGTGCAGATTTTTCATGCTACGGTTAGAGAGAATCTTACCTTTTTTAATCCTAACATAGAAGATGAAGCTATAATAGATGTAATCAATGATATAGGTTTATCATCATGGCTTGAAAAGCTGCCTGAAGGTCTAGATACTATGCTGGATAATGGGGGCAGTGGATTATCTGCAGGAGAGGCTCAATTATTGGCATTTGTCAGAGTCTTTCTTAAAAATCCTAAGCTGGTTATTTTGGATGAGGCTACCTCTAAACTAGATTCTATCACAGAAGGACTCATAGATAATGCACTGAATAAACTTTTAAAGGATAGAACCTGTATCATTATAGCTCATAGATTATGGACTGTTCAAAGGGCAGATAATATTTTAATTTTAGAAAATGGCTCTGTAATCGAGTATGGAAGTAGAGAAAAGCTATGTAAAGATAATGGCACTAAGTTCTATAGCCTGCTTCAAAAGGGAATGGAGGAGGTGCTTGTATGATTGGAAAAAATAAAGAAAAGACTCCAACCATTAAGTATGTTTGGAAGATGATAAAGTATAGACCTTGGCTGTATTTGATAAATTGCATTTTGTGGGTATTTATCCATGCAGCCCCTCTTATTCCAGGACTGCTTACTAAAAGATTCTTTGATTTGCTTGGACATTACGGCAAAATAAACAATGAAATACTAGGAGTTATGGCACTTATTATTATCGTAGTTTTAGCGAGAGTTATTAACATACAATTTGGCGGGCGGGTAGATGTAGTGCACAGATTTAATATGAGCGCACTGCTTAGACGCAACTTGCTTGAATGCATATTAAACAAGCCTTCTGGTGAAAGTCAAGGTTCCTTGGGAGAAGCTATTAACTGCTTTAGAGATGATATAGATGAAATTGAGAATACTATAAGTTTCACACTGGATTTAATAGGGGAAATGGTATTTGCCATAGCGGCAGTTATTATTTTATTAAGCATAAATGTGAAAATTACCTTGTTTGTATTTACACCCTTAGTATTAGTTATAATCCTGGCACAAAAATCTAGAAATCGTATAGAAAAATATAGGAGCACAGCTAGAGAGTCAACAGGAGAGGTATCAGGGGCCATAGGTGAAATATTTAATAGTGTACAAGCTGTTAAAGCTTCTGGCAGTGAAAAATATATAATCGAAAATTTAAACAGTTTAAACAGACAAAGACATAAAAACATGCTTAAGGATAAAATACTTAATAAAGTTATGAATGCCATATATGATAATACTGTAAATATAGGTACGGGTTTAATCTTGCTTTTAGCAGGAAAATATATGAGAGCTGGCAGCTTTTCCGTTGGTGATTTTTCATTATTTGTTTACTATCTAACCTTTGTAGCTGATTTTACTAACTTTTTTGGCGAAGTTTTATCCAGATATGAGCAAGGTGGGGTGGCATTCAGAAGGATGTTTATGCTGCTTGGAGAGAATAAAGAGGAGGAGCTGCTTAAGCACAATTCACTTTACTTAAGTGGAGAATTGCCTAAAGCTGTACCAGAGGCTGCATCTAATTATGAAGAATTAGAGAAGCTTGTAATTGAGGATTTAACCTATATGTACGACGCTGTAAGCGGGATTAAAAACATTAATCTGAGTGTATCAAAAGGAGAGTTTATTGTTATTGCTGGAAGAATAGGCTCGGGAAAAACTACTTTTATAAAGACGCTTTTAGGTCTATTGCCTAAAAACAGTGGGAAAGTTTATTGGAATAAAAATGAGATATATAATAGCAGCGAAAAATTTGTTCCGCCTATAAGTGCATACACCTCTCAAGAACCTAATTTATTTAGCGATACTTTAAAGAACAATATGTTACTAGGCATAGATGATAATAGTGAAGATTTAAATGAAGCAATATATTCGGCAGTTTTAGAAAAGGATATTGAAACCTTTGATAATGAATTGGAAACTCTAATCGGCTCTAAAGGAGTAAAGCTGTCAGGAGGGCAGAGGCAAAGAACTGCAGTTGCACGCATGTTCTTAAGAAAAGCTGAAATATATATTTTTGATGATATATCCAGCGCGCTAGATATAGAAACAGAGATAAAGCTTTGGGACAGAATATCTGAAAGGAAGAATATAACGTCTATTGTAGTATCTAATAGACATGCAGCATTAAAAAATGCAGATAAGGTTGTAGTGATGAAAAATGGCACAGTAGAAGCACAGGGAACCTTAGAAGACTTGTTGGACAGCTGCGAAGAAATGAGGCAGATTTGGGGAATAGGATAGTATCAGTGATAATTAAGGGAGGTAATTTGGTAATGAATATATTAATACGCAAGGAGAGCAATTTTGATTTTGACAGTGTCAGAGAAGTAATAATGTCAGCAGTTTATACACAAAATACTTCCGAGGGTTTTAATGAATGGGTGTTAGTTGAGAAAATACGAGAAAGTGAATACTACATAAATGAGCTTTCTCTTGTAGCGGAAGTAAATGGTATGGTGGTTGGACATATAATGTTTTCTCCAATGAAGATAATAGGCAACTTAAGAGCTTTTGATAGTTTAGCATTAGCACCTCTTTCAGTGCATAAGGATTTTCAGAAGAAAGGCATTGGAAAGGCTTTGGTAAAAGCAGGAATTGAAGCTGTTGAAAAGCTTGGATATAAGTCTGTTATTGTTATGGGAGATCCGGCCTACTATACTAAGTTGGGTTTTGAAAAGGCAGCAAAATATAAAATTGGAACTACTGAAGCTTTTGATGATGAGTATCTTTTTGTATTAGAGCTAGCTAATGGAAGCCTCACTGATGTAAGCGGTGTTGTTGAATACTGTCCAGTTTTTTATAATGAATTGGGCGAGCTTATATAATGAATACAAATATATATTTCGTTAGACATGCTCATTCAACCTATACAGCTGAGGAGTTAATTCGTC
>CAZMQY010000304.1:0-4576 GCA_964568335.1 uncultured Clostridium sp. | reverse complement strand
GTGATGTAGGGCTAATTCACTCGATTCCAGTAGCTAAGGATTTAAATAATGAAGATTTCAGACTAGACAGAGTGTTACCAGCTTCAGCCAATAACGAGGAGAAGTATTATATCAGCGGGAAGACCTCAGAAGGAAAGTGCGGTATATACTATCCGAGCAAGGATATTTTATACACCATTTATTATGATAATCAAAAACTTCCTTACTTGGGGTTCTGGGTTACAGAGGGTGGTTTTAGAGGAGACTACAACTGTGCAATAGAGCCAACCAATGGTTATTATGATAGTATAGATATAGCATTAAATAAAAACTGTCTCCATATTTTAGAACCCAGTCAAGCGTTTACGTTCGATATAACAATAAAGCTTTCTATAGGAAATCAGTAAATATTTAAAGATCAGTCATTAGGTACTTGAGTAATGACTGATTTTTTTTTCTAAATGTCGAATTGTTCAGCTTAGAAAGGTGTGCTTCTAAACTCGCTGGGAGTAAGATTTGTATGCTGTTTAAAGGATGAAACAAAATTGGATTCACTGTTAAATCCAGACTGAAAAGCTATTTCTTTTACCAAAAGCTTGGAGGTTTTAAGCAGTGATTTGGCATAGTTTAGTCTTATCATTGTTATATATTCATAGGGTGAATAGCCTGTCTCCTTTTTGAATATTCTACTAAAATGATATGGACTTAAACAGGCTTGATGAGATATTTCATTTAAAGTAAGTTTATTTTTAAAATTGTTTTTTATATAGTTTATAGACTCTGATATAGAATTGAATTTCTTTGCGTTAATAATAGAAGATTCATTAGAAAGCAGTAGAAGTTCAGCAAGAGCTCTTTGGATGTCGCAAGACAATAATGCTTCGTTCAAAATTTTATTGTTTGATAATTTATTAATAAGTGAAGCTATATAGTCCGGAATTAAAGTGGAGTTTTTTAAAGATATAATATGAGAAACCCTATCGTTAAGTAATTGAAAGTATTGCCCGCTAACATTACCGTCAAAATGAATCCATAAGGTTTCCCATCCGGTTGAAGTTTCATATCTGTGAGGTTTGTAGCAATTTATAATAACTGCTTCATTTTCTTTGACTGTATAGGTTTTATTGTCAATAGTAATGCTGCCTTCGCCTTTTTTGATATACATGAGCAAGAAACTAGTATAGCTCTCTCTTTCAATGCAATAATTCCCATCACAATAAAAATGTCCTGCACACTTTATGTAGAAAAACATAGACCTTGCAACAGCACTTGGAGAATGAAAATATGCACATGAGTTTTCAAGAACTCCCTTTTCTATAGTATACATAGTACACACCTTCTTCACTAAAAAATAAAAGCAATATTTATAAATATTAAGGCAATTAATTGAAATGAAACCTTTACATTTTGATTATATAATTTAAATAAGCTTTAAGCAATAAAACATAAGACAACCTTTTTGGCTATACATTAATTTTAATAGGGAGGCAAGGTTATGCTAGAAGAAAAACTATATGCTCGTATGTGGGAAGAAGAAATTGAAATTCCTACTTATCCAGTAGGTGAAGCGGATAAAAACCCAATGTTTCTTGAAAAAAGGGTTTACCAAGGTAGCTCTGGGAAAGTATACCCACATCCTGTAATCGATAAGATATATGATGAGAAAACTAATAAAAAATATAAAGTAGTGTTTTTAGAAAACAAATATATAAAGGTCATGATTATGCCTGAGCTTGGAGGAAGAATTCAAAGAGCTTATGATAAAACTAACAATTATGACTTTGTATACTATAATCAGGTTATAAAGCCAGCATTGGTAGGTCTGGCAGGGCCATGGATATCTGGAGGAATAGAATTTAACTGGCCTCAGCATCATAGGCCAAATACTTTTGGACCTGTTGAATATTTGTTGGAAGAAAATGAAGACGGAAGTAAAACACTCTGGGTTAGTGAAATTGATAGGATGTACGGAACAAAGGGAATGGCGGGATTTACAGTTTATCCTGACAAGGCCTATATAGAAATTAAAGGTCAGCTGTACAACAGAACACCGGAATCTCAAACCTTTTTATGGTGGGCAAATCCTGCTGTTGCAGTAAATGATTATACCCAATCAGTTTTTCCACCAGATGTACATGCTGTATTCGATCATGGTAAGAGAGATGTTTCAAAGTTTCCTATAGCTACAGGCGTTTATTATAAAATGGATTACTCAGCAGGAGTAGATATTTCAAGATATAAGAATATTCCTGTACCAACTTCCTATATGGCCTATAAGTCAGATTTTGATTTTGTCGGCGGATACGATCATTCAGTGAATGCTGGAATTTTACACGTTGCAAACCACCATGTATCTCCAGGCAAGAAGCAGTGGACTTGGGGAAATGGAGACTTTGGAAAAGCATGGGATAGAAACTTAACCGATGAAGACGGACCATATATTGAGCTTATGACGGGTATGTTTACTGATAATCAACCAGATTTTACCTGGTTGCAGCCTTATGAAGAAAAAAGCTTCAAACAGTACTTTATGCCATATAAAAATATTGGAATAGTTAAAAATGCAAATATAAAAGCTGCGGTCAGCCTTGATATGGAAGGAAGTACTGTAAAGGTAGGAGCATATACTACAGCACATTATAGAAATGTGAATATTGTAGTCAAAGGCAAATATAGAGAATACTTGAGAGATTCATTAGACTTGTCTCCAGAAGTGACTTTTACTAAGGAGATTGTGGTTGATGAAAGAGAGAAAGAGCATTATATCAGTATAGAACTAGTAGATGAACAAGGAGAGGAGCTAGTATCCTACAAACCTGAAAAGAAAAAGGTAGAAAAGACTCCAGAACCAGCAAAAGCCATCGGGAATCCAAAAGATTTAAAGAATAATGAGGCGCTTTATTTAGCAGGTATTCATTTGGAACAGTATAGACATGCTACCTATGAGCCTGAAAGCTATTATTTAGAGGGTTTACTAAGGGACCCTGAAGATTTGAGGATAAATAATGCCTATGGCAAACTGTTGGTTAGAAGAGGACTTTTTGAAGAAGCTGAAAAATATCTAAGGACAGCTGTAGCTACAGCAACGAGGCATAATCCTAATCCATATGACGGTGAACCATATTATAATTTAGGTTTATGTCTAAAATTCCAAGGAAAGCTTAAAGAAGCTTATGGAGTCTTCTACAAGGCTACTTGGAGTGCAGCATGGCAAGATAGTGGATTCTATGAAGTTTCTATAATCGACTGTATTAATAATAACTTTGAATTAGCTTTAGAACATATAAACAAAGCTATTGCTAAAAATTATCATAATTGCAAGGCTAGAAATCTTAAAACTTTTATTTTAAGAAAGCTAGACATGCTAGATGAAGCGGAAGGCTTTGCAAGAGAAACAATAAGCATAGATAAAGCTGATTTTGCTTCTAGAAATGAATTATATCTCATTACGAAACAAAGAGGCTTAGATAAAATGACTGAAGAGTTGTCAGATAATTTATATAAACTTCTAAGAGGGGATATTCATAATTATTTAACTCTCGCTCAGGAATACGGTGCATCCGGCATGTATAAAGAAGCTGTTGATATCCTAACAAGTGGAGCTAGTTTTATGGGAAATGATGATAATGTGTACCCTATGATATATTATTATAGTGCATTTTACAGTTTAAAGATGGGAGATAATCTGTCATCTGAAAGAATGCTGAACCTCGCGGAAAATGCAAAGCCAGACTATTGTTTCCCTAATAGTATAAACGACATTGAAGTATTAGTTAGTGCACAGAGAAATAGTACTAACAGCAGCAAGGCATATTACTATTTAGGAAACTTGTGGTATGACAAAAAACAATATGCTGAAGCAATAAAATGTTGGGAAAAGTCAGCGGAGCTGAATCCTGCTTTTCCAACTGTACACCGTAACTTAGCACTTGCATATTACAATAAGTTGCATGAAGAGTCCAAAGCTAAGACTGCTCTTGAAAAAGCTTTTGAACTAAATAAAAAAGATGCCAGAGTATTTTTAGAATTAGACCAGTTGTATAAAAAACTCAATGTTCCATATACAGAAAGATTGGAAAACTTCAAAACTAATATGGAACTAGTTGAATCAAGAGATGATTTATATATAGAATATGTGACTTTAATAAATCTTTCAGGAAATAGTGAAGAAGCCCTAAAGCTTATATCAAGAAGAAAGTTTCACCCTTGGGAAGGCGGAGAGGGAAAAGTAACAAGACAATATGTTTACGCCCATGTGGAAGGCGCTAAAAGGTTGATTAGTGATAATAAATTGCAGGAAGCTATAATGCATCTGGAGAAAGCACTTGTATACCCTGAGAGTCTGGGAGAAGGGAAATTGGCAGGAGCACAGGATAATGATATAAATTATTATTTAGGCTGTGCTTATAAAAAGCTAGGAATGATTGACAAGGCAAGAGACTTCTTCTTAAGAGCCTCTGTAGGATTGGATGAACCTGCAAGTGCCATGTTCTATAATGATCAGCCGCCAGAAACAATATTTTATCAGGGGTTAGCACTAGCTAAGCTTGGAAGACTAGAAGAGGCACGAGGAAGATTTAACAAACTAATTGATTTT
>CAZMQY010000303.1:0-4596 GCA_964568335.1 uncultured Clostridium sp. | reverse complement strand
AAAGAAGTTTTAGTCTTGTTTGCGTAGCGAAGCTTTCCTAGATGTAACTCCCCTACGTAATTTCAACATTACCCTTAACCATAGCTTTTATTCAATACTTTATCAATTTAAATCTGGTATTGGGAAGGTAACAGCTGAACCTTCCACTTCCTTTCCAGTTCTGCTGTCATAGGTCTTAATAGTAATATTTTTATGTCCTTTATATTCAGCAGAAGTTGTTTCTTTAATTATAGTTGTTGTTTTCTTTTCATAATTAGGTTGTGAGCCTTGTGTAGGTAAGGAAAGTTGTCTGCCTGTTTCATCAAACCAAGCATAATAGTACGGGTCTGAGTCCTCAAAATCCCATCCTCCCCTATTTTCCGAAATGAAGACAGCTCCAAAAGGTGTAAAGGATACTGTGTCTAGATATATTGAGCCTTCTGGTATTTTGATTTCCTTATCTAATTTAATTTCTTTATTTGAAGGATTTAGCTGTGTCTTATCTAGTTCAAGCCTTAGAGTTTTCTTTATATCTCCTTCATACCTGATATCAATTTCCACTTCAATTTTGTCATCAAGATGTAATGGCTTTATAACCCAATATGAAAAGTATGATACTTCATTGTCACTGTCTTTCACTCTATTAAATATACTTCCACCATAGCCTGCATTCTTTGGCAAATATTTTTCATCTATTCCCACACCTACAGTAAATTTAGATTCATCTTCGTGATCAAGAGGCTCACCGTTATCCTTGCTTATTGTGTATGAGTATATTAAAAAGTTATTATCATATAGGATATCATGTACTGAAACAGTGTAACCCTTATAGGATATTACACTATTAATATCCTTCGAGTATTTTGCATAAGATTCAGGGGCGTAGAATTTTTTCTTTATGTCCTTGATAATGGGAATACTATCTGCATAAGTAATTGTATATGTAGAAGCAACAATGAATACTGCTAGTAATGCTGCTATCTTAAGGAATTTCTTTTTGCTATTGTTTGATACTTTTTTCTTCAATAAATTTTTAATCTTTTTTCTTTCAAGTTCTGTAAGTGCTTCCTCAACCATGCTAAACTCAGACTCATCATAAGATGTATAATTAAAGGACTCATATATATTATCTGGCATATTCACACTACCTCCCTATTTAGAAATGATAATTTCTCTTTCAAAACCTTTCTCCCTCTAAAAAGCCTGCTATTTACTGCGGATTTAGTAATCCTTAATGAATCACTGATTTCGTTAATGGATTCTCCCATAAAATATTTTCTAATAAAAATTTCTTTATCAGGGCTTCCTAGCTCATTAATGGCTGTAAATATTATTTCTTTGTTTTCAGTATGTAAGATATGTTCCTCAACCTCTCCATGGTCTGCTATTTCTAATTCATCTATGTCACATTGAAGGTCTATCTTCGATAATTTTCTTTTATAATCTATTGCATTATATTTGCTTACTGCAATAAGCCAGGACGTGAACTTGCTTTTATTTTCATCATGGTATTCTATCTTATCCCATACTTTAAGCATCACATCATTTAAGCATTCCATAGCATCCTCTCTTTTGTCACTTCCAAGAACGTATATTATAACCTTAAAAACAAGATTGCTATAATTATTAACTAAGTAATCTAGGGCCTTTTTATTTTTATTTTTTAGCTCCCTGACAAAGTTATTTTCATTTACGCCCATATCTGCACCTTCCTTTCACTAGTAGTTACGCAGAATTACTGAGTTATCTCTCAAAAATTTAATAAAATTATTTCTTTATTTATATTCCATAAGGCAATTCTAAATCCTTCAAAATAAAAATGCTTAGTAGAATTTCTTCTACTAAGCATGGTTACTCTATTATTTAAAAACCTATTAAACAAAGCCGCTGGCTCTGCTATCTAAAATTACTAAGCAACTGTAGTTTCTTTCCTCTCTTGCTGATATACATATCAGCGTCAGCTTCTTCAATAAGTTCTTCAATATGCTTACAATTATTAGTGCTATACTCTGAAAAACCAATGCTTACATTTATTGCATAGCTTTTCGAGCTGTGTGTATTATGCTTTGATATAGCAGCTTCCAATCGAGCTTTTATTCCTTGCATATCCTTCATGCATGCTCCTGGAAGTACCGCCAAGAATTCGTCTCCTCCATATCTGCAAACTATATCCTTTCTAGCTAAGGTATCTGTTATTATCTTAGCTACGGAGGTAAGAAGAAGGTCACCTTCAATATGTCCATACTTATCATTTATCATTTTTAGATTATCAATATCTACAAACGCTATCAGCATGGAATTTTTAAGAGCTGCTGCCTGATCCATCTGTTCCCTTATAAGCTCTAATCCCTTTCTTCTATTGTAAACTCTTGTAAGTTCATCAATATTGGCGTACCCCTCCAGCCTTCTACTTGCATGCTCATTATAATCTAGCTTCATCCTAAGACTATCCAGCTCTTGCTTTAAAACTGTATTTTTAGATTTCAAGTTTGCTATCTTGCTTATAAATCTTATTTCCATATTGTTTATTACAAAATATAGAAGAGCAGTAGACAAAACAACATAAAAATACCCTCTATACTTATCAAAATTCAATATTCCTATCATATCATTGGTAAGTACTAACCACATTAAACTAACTACTGCGTATGTTATTGTAATCTTTAATGTATTTTGTTTTTTCAATTTGTTTCCTCCTTGTAAGCTATTGTTTAGTATCCCATGATATTATACGTAAACAAATTGCTTTTTAAGGGAGTAGCAAATAAAAAAAGTCGTAAATTGTAGTAAAATGTTGGTTAGCAAAATAGTCCATGTCTAAAAAAGGCATGGACTCCACGAAATTTTTCACTAACTATTTTCCTACTTAAAAACTATATTCTTTGTAACTATACCTGCACTTGATGCTCTTATATGAGGGTTTGATATTAGCTTCTGAAGTTCCTCCGGTGTACCGTAAACTACTACACCTATTATATCCACTTTATTTCCTTGTAGTTGGTCTTTAGCTTTCAAGGTTGAATAAATAGTACTAAACCTATCTTTATACTGCTTGTTATACTTATAATCAAACTGAAGGCCCTCTAAGAAATTCTTGTATTTCTCTGAAACTTCAGCTGCTGCATCATACTTCAACCCTCCATCTACAGCAAATCTAACAAAGTCAAATTCTCTAATATAGGTAGCTTTTCCATCATATTCTTTTGCTTCTTTTTTATATTTATTCATTTCATCTTCCGAGTACCCGTCTATTAGTATTTCAGATATATTAGCATCAGGCAAGATTTCCGCTATTTCATTAGCTTTATACTTTTTATCAAAGGATAAAGTCATCTCCAATAATGAATCTTGGCTTATCTTATTCAGTAAAGCTAAGTCATTTTTATATTCCTTATATTGAATATCAGGATGAAAGGCCATCATTACCAGGTTTCCTGATTTATCAATGTTTACTGGCCATTCTCCTGCCTTATGATAACCGCCTCTGCCTTCAGACATAATGACACGATTTTGTTCTATATTCCCTACCAATCCATACCTGCTGATTTCCTCAAAAAGTTCTATTGGTTTACTGCCCACTACTTTAGATACTGTATATTGTCCACTAGCACCAAAAAATCCAATTACATCATCAGCCTTGCTTACATAAGCATTAGGCTTAGTCACCTCCAAGATTTTTCTTACTTCATTATAATATTCTGTCCCTATTTTATAAGTTATTCTAGTATTAATTTTGATAAAGGCGATATATAGTGGTATTATTACCAGGATAACTATTACGATAGTTCTGACAGTGCTCAGAAATTTTGCCTTTTTGTAGGCTTTCTTAAGCTTTTTGTCATTGATTAAAAACTCCATATTATCTTCCTTCATAATTTGACCTCCACCTTTCCTTAAATTCTTCCCTTGCCCTATAAAGATAAGTTCTAACTGTATTTTCCGGTATACCAAGCAGCATAGAAATCTGTTTATAACTTAAATCCGCCTGATACTTCACAAGCAGCAAAGTGCTGTAATCTTCTTTTAAACACTCCAGGGTCTTTTTCACATATTTCACCCTCTCAGCTGATAATATGGAATCTTCAATACAAGCATCACTGTAAAAATTGCTTAAGTACTGCTCCTCGTCTATAGAAAAATCTATTTTTTTACTTTTTCTTCTGTTAGTCCTAAAAATATTAATGGCTACAGTAAATAACCAGGAAGGAAGCTTTTCAAGTTTAACTCCGTCCATATATTGAATGGCTCTAATAAAGGTTTCCGAAACTATGTCCTCAGCTTCATGATTAGAGCATCCTAGCTTGATAAGGTATTTGTAAATAATGCTCATTTGACTTTTATATAACTGCGTAATAACATCACTATCCATTTCATCCTCCCTTCTTAGCCATCTATATATAAGACTAGCAGAATATAGAAATGTATACAAACTCTTATAATTTTTGTAATAAAATTAATAAAAAAAGCAGAGACATCCTTTACGGTGCTCCTGCTTTTTAAGGAAATCCTTGCAGAGTTCATCAATACATAAATTTGTTTAATGAATCTTTTAAGAAGATTTCACACATCTATTTAATTACCATATTTCTTATCTGAAGCAATTATCTGGTTCTACAG
>CAZMQY010000302.1:0-4635 GCA_964568335.1 uncultured Clostridium sp. | reverse complement strand
ATTACCATAGCCTGTACAATCATAGGTGTTCCACGGAATATTTCTATATAAATAGAAAGAACTGAATTTATAAATTTAAAAAGATATCTTTTTATACCTCGTTCTGGCATTGGAATAGTACGTATAACCCCTATTAATAAACCAATAGTGGAACCTATAATTGTACCAATTATAGATATTAATAGTGTCATACCAGCTCCACGCAAGAACATCGGCCAATATTTTGAAACAATTTTTATTATCCATTCTAAACTCATGGCTGCACTTTCTCCTTTAATTACAAAACAGAGTCGTTATTACGTACCCGGTTTAAAATAATGATTAGTTAGCTGCTGGTTGATTTTTTATAGCATTATCCATAATATCCTTACGCTGCTCTTCCGAAATGTTTCCTAATGCTTTATTAATTTCTTCTGTTAACTTGCTTCCTTTAGCAATGCCTACCGCTATAGCTGTATCATCTGGAGAAGTCTTAAATCCATTTTTAAACTCTACCATCTTTAAATTGCTGTTTGCAGACTGAGCACTAACACCTTCTGGACGTTCTGAGACATATCCATCAATCTTACCAGATTCAAGAGCAACTCTCATTGCTGGAAAGTTGTCCATAGCTGTTTGCTTGCTTACGCCTTCAATCTGATCTATAACTGAATAGTGGAAGGTATTTAACTGTGCAGTTATTTTTGCCCCTTTAAAATCTTGTATAGAAGTAGCACCATCATACCTACCACCTTTCTTAACTACCATTACTAAATTTGATGTATAATAGTTATCTGAAAAGTCAATGCTTTCTTTACGCTCTGCTGTTGGAGACATACCTGCGATGATTGCATCGATTTTACCAGAAGTTAGTGATGGTACTAGTCCATCCCACTCAGTCTTTACAATCACTAACTTTTTCCCTAAGCTTTCTGCAATTTTCTTTGCAATTTCTACATCATATCCACCTGCATAATCTGCACTGCCGTCGATTTTAACTGCACCATTTTGAGCATCCATTTGAGTCCAATTAAATGGGGCATATCCAGCCTCAAGACCTACCTTAAAAGTTCCCTGTTCAGTTGCTCCTTGTGCTTTTGTATCTTTTTTAGAAGTGCTGCTTGTACCACATCCTCCTAAAAACATAACTGCAGATAAAGACATTGCTATTAATACTGATAATTTTTTTCTCATGATTAAGTTCCTCCTAATTTAAATAAATTTTATTTTTGGAAACAAAAAAGCCAACCCTTTAACTTGGATGGCGCTATCATTAGGGATTTTTAAAACGCAAAAAACCTGAGATGATCTCAGGTTTCAATATGCATAATTGTCCCTTAACCCCTTCTTTTCCCAAATGAGATAGCACAACTTAATAAGCCGGGAAGCTTATTAAGACAGTCCTGCAGTTCTTAACTGCAGACCCAGCATGCAATACTGAGAATATTGCAAACTTCGGCGATACTTCCTTCTCTCTAGAATCCCTGCGTCTCAAGCTCCACTAAAGACTATTAAGTACCGCGCCTCTACCCCACCGTAAAAGTGAGGTCTTATTAAATTATATTCATTAGTTTACAACATTAAACTATATCTGTCAACTTATATTTTTATATTACGTATAATTTAATTAAGCAGCAGTACTGACCTTCTAAGCTACCTTGCCCAAAAACTCTGTATTTCTACAGCAACTTTACAGCCAAAATATCTGTCAAATTCAGTTTTTCTATTTTAGACTTTATTTCATTAACATCAGTACAATACAATCCTAAACTCTTCATTCTATTAAAATACTCTGCTCCTGCAAAGGTATACCTGTTTCTTCTTCCTTCCTTTGTCATCATCTTATAGTTAGCGTAGGAAATTATATCTCCTACAGCTAAACTTTTGGGAAGTATTAAAAGAGGCATTCCTAGGGCATATCTCACCGCATTATGACCAGCTAAGGAACCAGTGAGGATAGCTTCTGTATGACCAACAAAAAGTCCGCCCTTTTCTCCACCGCAGAATAGATTATCTAGACCCTTTACTTTCATGTCATCAGTTCTTGGAGCCACGGACAGATACCTAATTGAATTGCCCTTGCCTCCAGCATAAGGATCCACATATTTTGCTTTCTCAAGACCAGGTATTTTTCTAAGCTTTTCAAGGACATAATAGGCTGTCATTAGCTTTGCATGGCCTGTATCTAATAAAACAATATTTTCAGCAAACTCTTTTAGTGCATATTGCTGACAAACCTTAAGCTTAAGCTTATCTAAGTTTACATCTTCAGGTGGAACCTTTAAAACTACAACGCCCTTTTCATCTAATTCCTTAACAATTTCATCGGATAAGCTTTCCTTTGCTAGCTTGCAGGAACCACTCATGGCACCATAAGATTCATCATCTCTTTCTCCCTGTAAATCTTCAACACCAGCTCTGCTGCTTATGCTTACTCTTGGTCCAAAAGCCGGGCATCTAAGTACACACATAGAACAGCCATTGCCATATCTTAAACAGTTTCCCATAGGCCCTGTAGATCCAGTAGTTTCAATAAATACATCTCCTTCTACATATGATCCATCCGCTAAAAAAATACCCTTAATTTTATTTTTATCTTTTTCTACATCTATAACTCTTGATAGTACATTTACTTCTATGCCCATATTAACTAGGTGTGCTCTCACTTCTGGCTCAATTTTATTGACATCGTACAGCCATGCATGCTTATGTCCTGGAAATTCCATGTTTTTATGTCTGCTATTTGCATCAGTTATATTTATTAAGTCTCCTCCGCCTAAGGCAATAAGCTCTTCGCTTGCAGTAAACCTTCCATTGTTCCTCATTATGCCGCCCACATTTCCAAGTCCAAGCAGCATATCTGTTTTTTCATATAGCTCAACCTGTGCTCCTGCTTTTTTAGCAGTTATAGCTGCAGCACAACCTGCCCAGCCTCCACCTATTACTATTACTTTCATTTAAACTCCCCCAATTTATTTTTAATGGCTAAATAAATCTTCTTCCTTCAAATATATACTTTGGATCAATTTGAGCCTTGCAAAGCTTCTTTACTCTATGCCCCTTAAATCTAGTTGAGCAAGCTCCGCATATGCCTTCTCCACAACACATTTTTGCATTGTTGCAGCATGAAAAATCAACTCTGCTTCCTATATATTCTAGTACTTTATAATTTAGAATATCCGGCCCCGAGCAGTGTATAAGATTTATATTTTCATTATCAATGAGACCTTCTATAGTGTTTTTTAACTCCTCGGAAATTGCACCTGATTGAAGTGTATTGCAGCTAATCACAGTACAATTACATAATTCCAAATACTTTTTAACAAATGAACTTTTGTAATTTGCCTTATCCATCACTACAATAATCTTATTGCCATTAGAATAGAGTTTTTTAAGCACAGGAACCATTGGAGCCTGCCCTATACCTCTAGCTATAATTACCGAAGTTCCTTCCTTGCTCTTATATATATTTCTAAGTCCTAAATCACCGTTCCAATAGGGGCCCCTTACTAAAATGTTGTCCCCATTGTTTAGACTATTAATACTTTTAGTTTTTATACCCTTAATTTCTATTGCAACTATTAATAAGTTTTCTTCAACATCGATATCCATAATAGAGATTGGAACATCATAAAACTGAGAGGTTTTACTTGATCTTAAAAATACGTAGCTGCCTGGTTGAGTTAAATTTTTTACAAGTTCATGGGGAGCTGAAATTGAAAATACAACTACGTTCCTTTCTACATTCTCTTTTTTATTTATTTTACAGCTATATATTTTTCTTCCTTTTTTAGCTTTTTCACCATTCCACTTATATTCTTGATAAATGCATACTCCTTTCCAATTAATGCAATCGCAAAAGGTTTTTCCTGAAAGCTGCGAGCAAAGCAAGCAATCTCCTGTCTCTGCAAGATGACAAGGACAGTACTCAGTTCCGGCATCTATGCAGTCACGTATCTCATAATTCACCTTAAACCCTCCTTAAAGCCCATAATACCTATACTATTAAAATATTTGGACTTTATAAAAGTGTTACAACTAATCAAAAGTTTCCAATAAAAAAGCACCTGTAAATACAAGTGCTCAGACTGTAGACAAAAGTTTTCCTCTTTTAGTTAGTATTATTATTACCATTGCAATTTTAGCAAAAAAATAAAGTGTCGACTTTGTCGACACTCTGAAGTAAGTAGGGTTACTTGCTTATTTTTCTTATTAGTTCCTTCATATCCTCAGGAAGCTCTGTGCTCAGTGTTATTAATTCTCCTGTTCTTGGATGTGGAAAAGCCAGCTTATATGCATGGAGAGCCTGCCTGCTGATAAATTCACTATCATCTTCTACTCCATACAGAGCATCACCATAAATTGGATGTCCCAAATGACTTAAATGTACTCTTATTTGATGAGTCCTTCCTGTTTCTAAAGTAAGCTTAACCAGCTCACCTTGTTCATAGCTTTCCACAACGCTGTAATGTGTTATACTTCTTTGCCCCCTTTGATCAACCACTCTTCTTATGCTGTCATCAGTAGGTCTGTATATCGGCTCATCAATAATTCCCTGTTTTTCAGACATATTTCCATGTATGACAGCCATATAGCTTTTTTCGAATTCCTCATTTTGCATAGCCCTTGCGAGAGCCATGTGTGAAAATTGATTTT
>CAZMQY010000301.1:0-4644 GCA_964568335.1 uncultured Clostridium sp. | reverse complement strand
TGGCTAGCATTCGTAATATTAACTTACAGCTATGGTTTCTATTTCACAAAGCTTGGTCATAAACTAGGCCGTGCTGCTGCTATTGAAATCATTGGTGGAGCAAATATAAAGAAGATACTAAATGGGTTATCAGTATTAGGTCTATTCATGATGGGTATCCTTGCAGCTTCATATGTAAAGGTGGCAACTCCTTTAACATGGAAGATTTCAGGAAAAGCTTTCGTACTTCAAAGTATATTAGACCAAATACTACCAGGATTACTACCATTATTAGTTGTAATGGGAGTATACTTCTACTTCTCAAAGAAGGGATTAAAGATTACACAAGCTCTTCTAGGATTATCAGTAATTCTAGGTGTTCTTGGAGCACTTTGGGTACTATAATACTATTCTAATATTAAAAAAAGGTTATTAACAATAGTTTGTCTCTTTTTTAGGAAGGAGACAAACTATTATAATATATTAATATCATAATTTTTTTAGTTACTACATAAGATAAATTTGTAGTTACTACATAAGATGAAGAGGTGACGTATATGAAAAAAAAGGCTGTTTTAGTTATAACTCATGGTAAGTTTGGTATAGAGCTTTTAAAAAGTGTTGAGATGATTATGGGTGAACAAGAAGATTCAGCTGCACTAGGACTTTGCTTAGGTGATGACGTAGAAGAATTACGTGCTGAAGCTGAAAGAATTGTTGCAGAAAACCAAGAGGCTGGTAAAGATACTATTATAATGGTTGACATACTTGGTGGCAGCCCATCAAATGTTGGATTATATGCTCTAAGAAACCATGACATAAAACTCATTACTGGGGTTAATATGCTAATGCTCATAGAGTTCTTCTCTTCAAGAGATTCTGAAGAATTAGGCGACTTGGTTGAGAAAATGATAGCTTCCAGCGTTGACGGAATTAAGAAGTTTGAAAGAAATTAATAGGAAAGGAAAGTGATTAATAATGGGAGAAATTAATTTAGCTAGAGTAGATGACAGATTAATACATGGTCAGGTTATGACAAAGTGGTCAAAGGGACTTGGTACTAATGCTCTTTTTGTAATCGACAATCCTACTGCAAAGGATCCATTTATGAAGGATATTTTTATGATGTCAACTGCAAATTCTGGTATGACTATTAAGGTATTCACTACAGATGAAGCAGTAGAATATTGGAACAATAGCAATTTTGAAAAATACAAAGCGATACTTCTATTTAAGAACATTGCTACAGTTAAGGAAGTAATTGATAAAGGATTACCTATAAAGAAGTTAAATATCGGAGGAATTGCAAAAACTAAGGATGCTAAGTTTGTAATTTCCAGTGTTGGTTTGAAGCCAGCAGATGCAGAAACATTAAAAGAAATAGCAAGCAAGGAAGTAGAAGTGTTTTTCCAAACAGTACCAGATACAAAAGCTCTTTCTTTAGCGGAAGCACTAAAATCCTTCTAACAGCTATTTAAACATATATTATTTTTAAAATACAGATAACCCTATTTCGTTGTGTACAAAGTATTTGAGAAAATACAATCACTGCGAGAAGGGTTCACGTTTTTTATTGAGAAATCCAAAAGATATATTTTCTGACTGCATTTTAAAAGTGTGATCAGAAATAATTATGGAGGGTAAAAATGACTAAAAAGATACTAGTGACACCAAGATCCTTTGGTAAGACAAGTAATGTTCCTTTTGAAATGTTAAAAGAATATGGCTATGAAATAGTTAGAAATGAGTCTGGCAAGCAATACACTGAAGCTGAGCTATTAGATATAATTGAAGATATCGACGGCATGATTGTAGGATTAGATACTGTTTCGGCAGCTGTTTTAAGAAAAGCTAAAAAGCTTAAAGTTATAACAAAATATGGAGTAGGCTTGGATAATATAGACCTTGAGGAAGCAAAGAAACTAGGTATTAAGGTAACTTTTACTCCAGGGGCAAATAATGAATCAGTTGCTGACCTTGCTTTTACATTAATGTTAGGTTTAAGCAGAAGCGTTATAAAATTAGATAATATAGTTAGAAATAATCGCTGGGAAAAGGTAATAGGCACTGAAATATATGGCAAAACTATGGGAATATTCGGAACGGGCGCTATTGGAAAAGGCGTTGCAAGAAGGGCTAAAGGCTTTGATATGGAAGTATTAGCTTATGACATATATCCAGACCATGATTTTGCAGAGAAAAATGGAATTAAGTATGTCGATAAAAAGACTTTACTGGAAAAATCTGATTTCATTTCATTACATGTACCGCTTACAGATGAAATGTATCATTTTATAGATGAAGAAGAATTAAATATTATGAAAAGTACTGCTTATATCATTAATACTGCCCGTGGTGGAATTATCAATGAAGAAGCACTATATAACGCCTTAAAAGATAGAAAAATTGCTGGGGCTGCATTAGATGCTTTTGAAACAGAACCACCTGTAGGAAACAAGCTTTTAGAATTAGACAATATTATGTTATCTCCTCACTGTGGAGCTTCTACTACTGACGCTACAAATAGAATGGGAGTAATAGCAGTAGAAGGACTTGTTAGTATAATAGAAAATAAGGAACCTAAATATCTTTATAAATATTAATTGACTAAAAGGAGATTAAAGTCCTAAATGGACTTTAACGAGTAATTAACGAGCGGGAGCGAGTAATCATAATTACTCAGTGCTTCCGACTAAAAGGAGGAACAAAATGAGAAAACATGAGGTTTTACGCAGGATTGAAGAAGTAGGAGTAGTTGCTGTTGTAAGAGCAAAGAGCAGCGAAGAGGCTAAAAAAATAGCTTTAGCATGTATGGCTGGAGGAATTGATGCTATAGAAATCGCTTTTACAGTACCGGGAGCACACAAGGTTATCGAGGCTTTGGCAGAGGAATTTGGAGATAAGTTATTAGTGGGAGCCGGAACAGTTTTGGACAGTGAAACTGCAAGAATTGCTATACTGGCAGGAGCAAAATATATAGTTAGCCCAAGCTTTGATTTAGAAACTGCAAAGCTGTGCAACAGATACCAAATACCTTATGCAGCAGGCTGCATGACTATAACAGAAATGGTAAGGGCTATGGAAGCTGGAACAGATATCGTAAAATTATTCCCAGGCAGTGCTTTTGGACCATCTTTTGTGTCAGCAGTAAAAGGACCACTTCCGCAGGCAGTAATAATGCCAACTGGCGGAGTTGATATAAACAATGTAGATCAATGGATTAAAAATGGCTGTATAGCAGTAGGTGTTGGCGGAAATCTTACAAAAGGTACAAGTGAAGAAATGACTAAGGCAGCTAAGGAATTTGTTGAAAAGGTAAAAGAAGCGAGAAAGTAATTATAGGCTAATAATAAGTAAGGCGTGCAATTAAGGTAATTGCATGCCTTCTTTTGTTTTGCTCTAAAACCATTAATAAAAGAAAGCTAAATACAGCAAAAGTACATTTCAATTAAAAGGGAAATGCATATAATTGTTGAATAATAAATATAATAAATATTTTGAATTTTGCGGGGGAACAAGATGATAAAGGTTACATTTATTATTCCATATGATGAAATAAAGGATGAAGTATACAGCTCTTTAAGTGAGGTGCATGATGAAGATATTATTGTTGATACGGCTCAGATCATTGGTACCCAAGAGGCATTTCTAAAAGACTGCAGCTCAGACATAATAATAGCTAGAGGTGTAACTTATCTTGCGTTAAAGAAGAACATGCCTAATATGTCTGTTATTGAAATAGCTGTTACAGGCTATGATGTTGTAAGGGCAATAGATGAATGTAAGAAAAGATACAACCCTAAGAAAATTGCAGTCATAGGCATGGAATCAATGATTTATGGAGCAGACAGTTTAGCTGAAATAATGTGTGTAGAAATAGAAAGCTTTAGAATTGAGAATGAGGAAGAAGCTGTACATGCAATAGAAACAGCCAAAGAACATGGGGCTGATGCTATAGTAAGCGGGCTTATGACCTACAATTTAGCTAAGAGAATGGGAGAAGAAAATTGCACATGGATTTATACGGGAAAAGAAGCTATAAGGCAAGCTATTAATGAGGCAGTAAACGCTGCAAATGTAATTCGAAATGAAAGAACGAAGTCTGAGCTTTTTAAAATAATACTTGAAAATGCTAAAGAAGCAATAGCTGCCGTGGACAGGCAAGGTAAAATTACGGCTTTTAATAAGGCGGCATATAAGGAACTAAATATTCCACAGACCAGAAATGTGAATGGATATGAAATAAGCAGGATACTTCCGGGACTAGATTTATCTAAGGTCATAAGAAATGGGGAGGAAGAAATAGGAGTTATTGATACTGTGAATGATACTATGATTATTTCCAATCGTGTCCCCATAAAAGCGGGGACATATAAGGCTGGGGCTGTAATAACCTTTCAAAATGTTGATAAAATACAGGAGATTGAAAGCAAGATCAGAAAAGAGCTTAACAGCAAGGGCTTAGTAGCAAAGTACAGCTTTGGCAACATAGTAGGAAACAGTGCTGTATTAAATAAGACTATACAAACAGCTTTTAAATACAGCCAGGTGGACTCGAATATACTAATTATCGGAGAAACAGGTACAGGTAAAGAACTTTTTGCCCAGAGCATTCACAATGCCAGCAGCAGAAGGCTGGAACCTTTTGTAGCAGTGAACTGTGCA
>CAZMQY010000300.1:0-4657 GCA_964568335.1 uncultured Clostridium sp. | reverse complement strand
CTACAATACCTACTTTTTTTAACCCTCTCTTCTTCAAGCTTCTCCCCCCTCAATATTAATCGACTAATTTCGACAAGGACAATAGTAACAAAACAATATGACAG
Source organism: uncultured Clostridium sp. (assembly GCA_964568335.1). GTDB lineage: Bacteria > Bacillota > Clostridia > Clostridiales > Clostridiaceae > Clostridium_AT. Next base: position 4,553 of record CAZMQY010000300.1, on the reverse strand, counting down.
ATATATAGTCATACTGTTAACAAAGTGTAAACAAAAATCAATGCTTACTTCAACACTAACCTTAAACATGCATTTAATGCATTTAAATGGATATGCTATCTATATACTTCCATGGGAGGAATATAGATGACTAACTTCCTGACAAATAAGCAGATTGCATTTGTCCTATACTGCATAATTATTGGCTACGGCATTACAAATCTGCCCAAAAATGCTGCTGAAGCTGCTGGAACAGGTATGTGGTTAACACTTCTGATTACAACAATCATATTTATGTTCATCACATATATGATTACATACCTTCAGTATGTTTTTGAAGGTGAAACAATTTTTGAATACAGCAAGGGGCTTGTGGGTAAACCCATAACCTATTTGTTCATAATTATTATGCTAATATATTTTTTTATATACTTTTCTATGATTATAAGATTATATGGAGAGATTATTAAGCTGAACTTGCTTTTTAATACTCCCGTAGCCGCTATAAGCTTATTGTTTTTTATAGTAATAGGCTACGCTTTAACAAAAGGAATCAATGTTATAGCAAGAATATGTGAAATATATGGCCTTTTAAATCTATTAGGTTTTATATTTATTAATTTACTTTTAATTACAAGAGGTAAGCTTATAAATATTAAGCCTCTGTTTGTTATGGAGAACTTAACCAGCTATATAAAAGGAGTAAAGCAAATGCTGTTTCCATTCCTAGGAATGGAGGCACTTCTTTTCCTCCCCATTAGCAGAACAAAAAATAAAAAGATTTATAAATACACAACATTTATGGTAGGGTTTATCGGTATTTTTTATATTTTTGTAGCCGAATCTACTGTATCTATAGTGGGAGTTGAAGCTGTTGAGTATGTAAAAGAATCCGTATTTTCCGTTGTCAGAGGGGTGGATATATATTATCTTGAATTTTTAAGAAGAATGGATGGTCTTTATATAATTTTTTGGACAATGAACATACTATGTGCTGTAAGCTTATGGGGCTATGGAATAACTCTGTTTACAAGTAAAATAATTAAAAAAGTTAAATTCAACTTTATTGCTGTTGTTGTAACTGCTCTATCCTATATTGCGTCTCAAATACCTAAAACAAAGGATCAAATTGAATTAATCCTTAAATATAATTCTTATTTAGGGGTAGTAGTCAGTGCTGCAATACCAGGTATATTGCTAGTGATTACGAAGGTGAAAAAATATGATAAGCAGAAATAAGAAAATACTATGTATACTTTTATTGCCTTCTCTATTAACGGGATGTTGGGACTATGCTGATATAAACAAAAGAACTATTACACTAACCATAGGTGTAGATGATGTAAATGATGATATAGAGTTTTCTGGTGAAATCGCAAAAATATCCTCTGATTCTTCCGCCAATAAAACTGCAGCAAGCGTTAGTGATGTTTACAACTATACATCATTAGGCAGGGATTTTGAAGCTGCAAGGAGTACCTTTGATGTTGAAGTGCCTGCTCAAGATTTTTCAGGAGCACTGAGAGCTATTGTTTTAAGCAAAAATTATGCGGAGAGAAAAGGTATTACATCTTATATAAATCGAATTTATTCTTCTTCCCTATTTAGAAACTCTGTTCTAGTAGTCATAAGCTCAGAACCGCCACGTGAAATATTTAGCGGCAAAATTCAAAGTGACATAACTGTGGGTTATGGAATTGAAGATACAATTAGATATTTAGACAAAAAAGGAATGGCTTTATACAGAACTGTACAGCAAATAAACTCAGCTAATCGATTTGAAAGCATAGGTTATTTACTCCCCTATATCACAAGAGATAATACTACTGTTAAGTATTTAGGTATGGCAGCTATGAAGGACGGAAAACTAGCAGGTATCATCAAGCTGGAAGAAAGCAATGGATTTTTATTTGTATTAGCTACAAAACCTTCTATGTCCTATACCATTCCAAGGCCAAATAATGAAAATAACCCTATTTCCGTTACTACTACTCTTCATAAAAGACGTATAAAAACCAGCTTCAAAGATAATAAGGTGAATATCGATATAGATTTAAAGCTGCATTCTAAGCTGGAATATCAATATAACAGTATAGACCCTATAAGCAAAGAAGATATAAAAAAGATGGAAGAAATAATTTCTAACAAGACGAAGAAGGAAGTAATTACCGCGGTAAAGCGTTCACAAGAGGAATTCAAAAGCGATGTTTTCGGCTTTGCTAGGTATTTTAAGGCAGATAACCTGGAAAAGTATAAAACCATAGATTGGAAGAAGGAATATTTAGAAGCAGCTGTTAATGTTAATGTGGAAACTACCATCAGAGTCACAACCATATTAGATCCAAATATTAAAAAAACACATTAAAGGAATGTTTCCTATGATGCAAGAAGTTAATTATCCAAATAAAATACAAGAGTTTAAAAATAATATTACAGGGTTAGAGGTAAGAAAATTAGTTGTTAAGCAAAAGGTTATTTATATAATGTTTATACCTGAGCTGACAAACAAAAATGATCTTTCAGAAAACATTATAAAGCCATTGTTACAGTATAATGGACAGGAAATGCTTACAGCGAATTTAATTATGGAATCAATTATTTATATAGCCGGTGTTTTTTCCGAAAGAGATATAAATAAAATGACAGATTATATTACTGAGGGAAAATCAGTTATCATACCCTCTGGCAGCAACGAATACATAGTGGCCAACACCTTACAGGTTGAGAAAAGAAGTATTGAATCTCCAGAGGTAGAGGCATCTATTAGATCTCCAAGGGATGCTTTTAATGAAAATTTAAATTCAAATTTATCCTTAATACGCTACAGGATAAAAGATTCCTCTTTAAAAACAGACTACCTAACTGTTGGAGTACGAACAAAAACCTCTGTTGTACTGGTTTATCTACAGGATGTTGCAACTCCACAAATCATTACAGAAATTAAAAACAAAATAAATGGTATAAAGGTTGATGGTATTTTAGAGTCCGGGTATATACAAAAGTATCTTTCAGACAAAACAAGCACTTTATTTTCTCAGATAGGTATTAGCGAAAGGTCTGATTCGGCTTGTGCCAATATTTTAGAAGGAAGGGTCTGTATTTTAGTTGACGGCAGTAATCTAGCTCTGATAGCTCCTAAAAGCTTTATTTCCTTTTTAGATGCAGGTGATGACCATTATGACAACGTACTTATGGGACGGTTTCTCAAGTTCTTAAGGTTTACTGCATTATTTTCAACACTAATATTATCTTCTTTATACGTTACACTAGTTGCTTTCCATCCGGAAATCCTGCCTTCTCTATATATTATCGCTATTGCCTCCTCAAGGGTACATGTACCTGTGAACGCTGTAACAGAGGCTACATTAATGGAGCTAGTAATAGAATTGCTTAGAGAGGCAAATTTAAGGCTGCCAAAGCAAATTGGGTCTTCTATAAGCATAGTTGGGACTATTGTTATTGGGCAGGCTGCTGTTTCTGCAGGCCTTGTAAGCCCTCTTATGGTTATAATTGTAGCTTTATCCGCCATAGCATCTTATGCAGTAACTGATTACACAGTTGTAAACGCAATAAGATTATTAAAATTCCTCATGATTTTTCTCTCTGCAATTTTTGGTTTGTTCGGGTTCGTTATGGGACTAAGCATTATATTGATTAAAATAGCCTCCATAGAAAACTTTGGAATGCCATTTACTGCACCAATAGCTCCCTTTAAATATACGGATTTTAAAAATTATGTTTCCAGCAATATAGTTACAACAAAAGAAAGACCTGATTTATTAAATACAAAGGATAAAAAAAGACAAGAGTAAATCAGCAAATAAAAACAGCAGGATTTACTCTTGTATTGCTCTATTTGTTTATATCCCAAGTCATAGCTGAAGCTAAGAAATAAAATCAATTATCTCTTTTGAGTAGTTTTCTAATTCCTCACACTCTGGATAATGGGCAGAATTATAAAGAATCTTCAAGGTACTGTTAGGTATTCTTTCAGCTATATCCCTGCTCATCTCTACTCCGGTGTTTCTATCATAAAGTCCAACTATGACCATGGTTGGAGCAATTATATCTTTAATTTTGTCTACTAATGCCGGATAGGCCTGAGAAGTTTTGGTTATTGCGTTATGAAAGTTTTCATTAAAACCATATTTTCTTGATCCACTCATGATTTTTATAGCATCAGGAATCAAGCTATGATTATGAATAGAAAGTCTAGCTATTGTCTCTTCATCTACAATATTCCACACTTTATCTTTTTTCTCTTCTATGGTTTCATTTCCTGAAATAATCTTAAAAATCATTTCTCTTATATTCTCGCTTGCTGAATGATATAATCCCCAAATTTGATTTATAGAAAGTCTTTGCCAATTGCCATCTACAGGTCCCTGAAGAATTAGTTTTTCAACCCTGTCAGCATAGGATAAAGCATACTCCATGGCAATCCAGCTTCCAAAGGAAGTACCTAGTAAATACATCTTTTCTATTTGAAGCTCTTTTCGAAGCTCTTCTAAATCCTCTTTTAATAGTTCTATGGAATATTCTTCTGGGTTCTCTGGCTTACTGGAACGTCCGCT
>CAZMQY010000299.1:2906-4673 GCA_964568335.1 uncultured Clostridium sp. | reverse complement strand
GAGATATTATTTTCTATACCACCATACAGTCTTTAAAGCATAGCCTAGGATACTTCTTTACTCTCTTAAATCTTTTAAATCGTTAGATTTTTAAATAAATTATGCAATAAGTTCTTAGTGAATTTTGGCTTAGTAAATACTAAATAATATTGCGACAGCAAGTTGATTTGTAGCAATTAATTAAAATAATTACCTTAATATCTATAGTGACTTAATGCTTAAATTACATAATGTTCTAATAAGCTTTGCTACGCAAGTTTTTAGTTAGCTTTAGCACCAATAATAGTTGAATAATAAGATTGTTATCTTGCTTAAAAATCTGACGATTTAAAAAATTAGAGCCACATAAAAATTCTCATAGGCTGTGCTTTAAAGACCAAGGGCAAAAGTGGAAAATAAAATCTCAAATGTATTGAGAACTTTGCCCTAAGTTCTTGGTGAAGTAATACCCTAAAGCTTAGAACTTGTCCTCTGAGCTAGCTAGAAGTATCACAATTTTACAATAGCATGATGAGTACTGAAGTCTTTAAAGCAGCTAAAAGTTGATGCGAATTAATACAAGTTCTTAGCTTTAGGGTATTACGAGCCTTAGAACGCTGGCAAAGGAATCACTAATTTGAGATTTTATTTTCCACATAGGCCCTACGGTCTTTAAAACACAGCCTGAGAACCTTTTAAACGCTATTTTCTTAATGCTTGAAGTGTCTCATGCCTGTAAATACCATTGCGATTTTATTTTTGTTACATGCGTCTATGGATTCACTATCTCTTATTGATCCACCTGGCTGAATAATAGCCTTTATATCATATTTAGCTGCTAATTCTGCCACATCACCAAAGGGGAAGAACGCATCAGAAGCTAATACTACTCCATCCTTTGCTCTGTCTAAAGCCTGAGCAGCAGCCCAAATTCTGTTTGTTTGACCACCGGCTATTCCTTTGGCCATGCCATCTTTAATTACTACTATAGCATTTGATTTTACATACTTTACAATCTTCATTCCAAACAGCAAATCTGTCATCTGCTTTTCTGTTGGTTTCTTCTCTGTTACATAATTTATATCATCAATAAGCTTTTTATCTGATTCTTGTACAAGCATTCCGCCATCTACAGAAACAAATTCCAAGGCATTTTGCGGCTTACTTTCTCCTTTTATTACTCTTAAACCCTTCTTTGCTTGCAATACCTCAAGAGCATCGCTCTCAAAATCAGGAGCCATAACTATCTCAAGAAAAATCTTTGCAAGCTCTTCTGCTGCAGCTTTATCCACCTTTTTATTGAAGGCTACTATGCCTCCAAATATGGACATGGGGTCGCATTCATATGCTTTCCTATAAGCCTCGCCAACGCTTCCCCCTAGTGCCACCCCGCATGGAGTATTATGCTTTACTGCACAGCAAACAGTTTCTTCAAACTCACAAACTACCTTCCAGGCAATGTCCATATCCTTTATATTGTTATAGGATAGCTCTTTGCCATTTAGCTGCTTAAAGTTCTTCATAGCACCCTTCCCTGTAGCTGCAGTATAGAAAGCAGCACTTTGATGCGGATTTTCACCGTATCTTAACCCTATCTCCTTTTTATAAGAAACAGTTAAATATTCTGGATAGCTTTCTTCATCCAAAAGAAAATTACTAATAGCTGCATCATAAGCTGACATTAGGTTAAATACTTTTCCTGCTAATTTTTTTCTAGTTTCAAAGCTAACTTCATTATTTTCTTTAAGCTCACTTGTAACTGCTTCATAATCTGATGTATTTGTAAGA
>CAZMQY010000299.1:676-2896 GCA_964568335.1 uncultured Clostridium sp. | reverse complement strand
AAATGCTTTCTAGTTTTAAAGTCGATCTGATTCTTTTCCTCAAACTGCTTTATTACTTCTTCATAGTCTGCAGTGTCAGTAAGCACAAGAACATCCTTAAAGTTTTTAGCAGCGGCCCTTATCATTGTTGGTCCGCCAATATCTATGAATTCAACCTTCTCATCAAAAGACAAGTCTTCTTCAACCTTTTTAAAGAAAGGATATAAGTTAACTACAACCATATCAATAGCTGTTATTCCTTTTCTATTAATGGTTTCCATATGCTCCTTGTTGTCTCTTACAGCTAGTATTCCGCTGTGTATAATTGGGTGAAGAGTTTTAACTCTGCCATCTAAAATTTCTTCAAAGCCAGTTACATCAGAAACTTCTATTACAGCTATTCCATTATCTTTTAAAAATTTATATGTTCCGCCTGTAGATAAGATTTCTACATCTCTGCTTTGCAAAAACTGTGCCAGCGGCAGCAAATTTGTTTTATCATAAACACTTATAAGCGCTCTTTTTAACATAAGTTAATGCCTCCTTAAATTTGAGAACCGTCTCCTATTCTTACCTTTCTTCCTTCAACTTTAACTCTGCCTTCCGATATAAGCTTTATAACCTGTGGCAGAAGCTTGTGTTCTTCCTGAAGCACTCTTCTTTGAAGAATTTCCGCCGTATCCTCAGGATAAACAGGCACAACGGTTTGGCTGATTATTGCTCCTGTGTCTGTGCCTTCATCCACAAAATGCACTGTGCAGCCTGAAAACTTAACCCCATAATCCACAGCCTTTTGATGAACTTTAATTCCATACATAGCGCGTCCACAAAAAGCTGGTATAAGAGAAGGGTGAATATTGATAATTCTATTTTTAAAGCTTGCTATAAACTCACCATCTAAAATTGATAAAAAGCCTGCCAATACTATTAAATCCACTTTGCTCTTAGTTAAACTAAGAATGTTTTTAGAAATTTCATTTCCATATACTTTTCTATCTAAAACATAAGCTTTTATACCCTTTTGCTTTGCTCTCTCAATTCCATAGGCTGCTTCTCTATCACTTATTACCATCTCAACTTTGCAATTTAATTCTCCAGTTTCTATTTTATCTATTATTGCTTGAAGATTACTCCCGCTGCCAGAGATTAATACTGCTATCTTAAGCAAACTCCAGCACCTCCAGCCTCAACATGACCAATATGATATGCCTTTTCATCCATCTCTTCTAAAGCTTTTATTACTTTATCCTTGTCAGCTTCATTAACGCAGAGAACAAAGCCTATTCCCATATTATAGGTATTGAACATGTGCTCCTCTTCAACACCTAATGATATTAAATGGTTAAATATTTCCGGCCTTTTAAAGCTGTCCTTATAAACTACTGCAGTTAATTCTTCCTTAAACATTCTAGGAATATTCTCATAGAAGCCTCCTCCAGTGATATGCGCCATGCCTTTTATTTCAAAGCTCTCTAATAACTTAAGCACAGGCTTTACATATATTTTAGTAGGAGTTAATAGAACTTCTCCCATAGTCTTTCCATTGAAAGCTTCATTTAAATCAGGAATAAGCTTTCTAACCAAAGAATAGCCATTACTGTGTATTCCTGAGGATTCAATTCCTATAAGAGCATCCCCCTCTTTTATACTGCTGCCATCTATGATTTTATCCTTATCAACTACGCCCACTGCAAAGCCTGCAATATCATATTCACCTTCTCTATAAAAACCAGGCATCTCTGCCGTCTCTCCGCCAATCAATGCGCAGCCAGCCTGTATACATCCATCTGAAACACCTTTAACCAGCTGCTCAGCAACCTCAGCCTGAAGCTTTCCACAAGCAAGATAATCTAAGAAGAAAAGAGGCTTTGCTCCGTGACACAATATGTCGTTAACACACATAGCAACACAGTCAATTCCTACAGTGTTATAGGTATTTGTTCTAAAGGCTATATCAAGCTTTGTCCCCACACCATCTGTACCCGAAACTAATACAGGATTTTTATAGTCACTTCCCAATTCAAACATTCCTGCAAAGCTTCCTAAGTTATTTAAAACACCTGGAATAAAGGTTTTTTTTGCATGTTCTTTAATAAGGTTCACAGACTTGTATCCTTCTTCAATGTTCACTCCAGATTCCTTATAAGTTATCATTATATACCCTCCTTATTTCCCCAAATGATTCTTATCCGTTTCAATAGGAGCTGCAACTGGATACACTCCATTAAAGCAGCCAAGACA
>CAZMQY010000299.1:0-666 GCA_964568335.1 uncultured Clostridium sp. | reverse complement strand
TTTTTTCCTCCTAAGGCAGAAAGTAATCCTTCCATGCTTAAATAAGCCAGGCTATCTGCTCCAATTTCCTCTCCAATACTGTCAATATCAAACTGAGCGCCTATAAGCTCTTTTCTATAGGGTGTATCTATACCAAAATAACAGGGATATTTTACCACAGGTGAAGCTGCTCTAAAGTGTACCTCTGTTGCTCCCGCTTTTCTTAGAGAATCCACAAGCTTTCTGCTGGTGGTTCCCCTAACTATAGAATCATCAATAAGTATTACTCTCTTTCCTTGGACATTAATCTTCAAAGGATTAAGCTTTACAGCTACAGCTCTTTCCCTAAGCTCTTGAGTAGGAGAAATAAAGGTTCTCCCCACATATCTGTTTTTTATAAAGCCCATCTCATAAGGTATGCCTGAAGCCTTTGAATAACCCATAGCCGCCTGAATACCAGAGTCAGGAACACCTATAACTATGTCTGCTTCCACAGGGTTTTCCTTAAAAAGCTGCTTGCCTGCCTCTATTCTGGAGGAATAAACATTTATTCCATCAATTATGCTGTCAGGTCTAGCAAAATATATATATTCAAAGGCACAGGTCTCGGGCTTTATTCTCTCTGCAAAGCTAATGGATCTTAATCCCTCTTTATCAATAACAACTATTTCTCCAGGCCTTACATCT
>CAZMQY010000298.1:0-4678 GCA_964568335.1 uncultured Clostridium sp. | reverse complement strand
CGCAATATTATATGTATCTGCAAGTATTGCGGTTAATTCTTTACATTCATCATCTTCTATATCATCAACTTTTGCCTCTGTAGTAGCAGCTAATACAAACAGAACATCAGCAAAAGCCACTATTTTACTACCAATTATACTAAGCTTATCTGCTTCACTAGCCACCTAAAATCCCCCCTTTAGTTCATTATATTTTAGAACTAAAAAAAGGTGATTTAATGTTTACTATAATTATTTACGTTTCTATTTTCTATCTAGAACATAACCATAAGCCTTTACAAGGCCATTTTCCTTCTCTAAGTATACACTCCTTGAATTTCTGGAGCAAACCCTGGAAATTGATTAATACCATCTTGTAGTATTAAGAAATACCTTTGTGCTGCTTCACTCCATCTTTCTCCCGGAGCAACACAGAAAACCCCTGGCGGATATGGAAGAGCTCCTTCCAAAGCTATTTCACCTAAAATGTCTTCTAAAGCTACTAATTTGGCTTCGTTTCGTACCAATGCCCATTTTGCTTCTTGGGGGGTAAATATTCTTTTAGAGGATTTATCTGATTTAGAAGCTTCTACTACTGCTGCTACCTCATCTAAAGCACTCCAATCAGCATGATCAGAAACAGTTGCTCTTTTTGGTAAAAACTCTGCTCTAAATAATTTTTTCTGGAAGTTCTTTGCATTATTATTTTTATAAAAATCATGCATTTCCTGGCACAAACTTTTAATAGTATAGCCTCTGTAGCGCTCAATATTATTTTTATAAAGATTTGGAAGCACCTTGCTTAATGGCGCATCTTCTTTTACAAGCTGTTCGAACTGAGCAAGCATTGCTATAAGATTTTCCATCTTAGTTGAGGTTTCTGCAGGAGTCAATAAAAACAATATGGAATTTAAATCATTCTTTTCAGGTATTATTCCATGTTCTCTTAAATAATTTGCTAATATAGTTGAAGGAATTCCAAAGTTCTCATATTCACCAGTTTCTATATTAATTCCTGGAGTTGTTAGCATAAATTTATTTGGATCAACAAAATACTGATTTTCTTCATAGCCCTCAAAGGAATGCCACTTTTCACCTGGTATGAACTTAAAGAACTCTATACTACTTGCAATTTCTTCAGTATCATAATCCTCCCACCTTCTTCCATTAACAGTTAGTGGAATGAACGGCTTTAGCATTGTGCAATTCTTAAGAACCTCTTTTCTAGCTTCGATACCCAGCTTAATGCACTCATCCCATAAACGTCTGCCAGCTTCCCCTTCCTGCATGCGTGCATTAACATCCAAAGCAGCGTATAAAGGATAAAATGGGCTAGTAGAAGCATACAGCATAAAAGAATTATTAAATCTCTTATGATCTACATATCTTTTTTGTCCTTTAATATGGCTGTCTTTTTTGTGAATCTGTGATGTTTGAGAAAATCCAGCCTGCTGTTTATGTATAGATTGAGTTACTAATATTCCAGGATCATTTTCATTTAAATCTAATAGCAAAGGGGAGCAATCTCTCATCATGGTGATAAACTGCTCATAGCCAACCCATGCTGAGTCGAATAAAATATAATCACAAAGATGTCCGATTTTATCGACTACTTGTCTCGCATTATAAATGGTTCCATCATAGGTTCCAAGCTGAATTACCGCTAGCCTAAAGGGTCTTTTTGCAGAAGCCTTTTCTGGAGCAACCTTTTCTATTTCACTTCTTAAATAGCTTTCCTCGAAACAGTGAGCGTCAATACCTCCAATAAATCCAAATGGGTTTCTAGCAGTTTCAAGATATACAGGATTACCTCCAGCTTGTACCAATGCAGCATTATATACTGATTTATGATTATTTCTATCAAATAAAACCAAATCTCCAGGGGCAACCAGAGCATTTATAGCTACTGTGTTGGCAGAGCTAGTTCCATTCATAACAAAATAGGTCTTGTCCGCATTGTACACACGTGCAGCATGCTGTTCAGCATCCACTGCAGGACCCTCATGTATAAGCAGGTCACCTAAGGCAACATCTGCATTGCACATATCTGAACGGAAAATATTCTCGCCGTAAAAGTCATAAAAAAATCTACCAGCTGGATGCTTGCGAAAATATTGCCCTCCTTGATGGCCAGGACAATCAAATTGCAGATTTCCTCTTTCTACATAATTGCTTAATGCCTTAAAGAAAGGAGGCAACATATTTTCTTCATATTGATTTGCTGCAGTTTCAATTTCTCTGTTATAAAGCTTTAAATCGAAACTATTCTTATCAATTATGCGATAAACCTTCTTTGCCACTTCTTTATCAAGCTTGTTCCTATTTTTTAAAACAACAAATACAGGAATACCAAACTTAGTATCATAAACATCATTAATTAGATTAGTATCAGAGTCATTTAATACAACTGCTGCTACATCTGTAAAATCAGTATCTTCAGCTAAAACCAAACTTCTATTAGTAGAAAAATATTCTTTTGACTCTGCTGTACATGCAATTTTTAAATGCTTCATAGGTTTCCTCCATTATAGTTTTTTAAACAATATTCTATAGTCCAGACTTTACCCTGGACTGTTATTTAAACAATCATAGATAATTATAATTAACCATTATAATAAAATCAAACAATTTGATACTTTTTAAGCTTTTATATATTTTTCTATGAATAAATAATACCTAGGTTATAAGTCTTGTGTATTTTTCATTTTTTAATAACATTTTCATCTATTAACTAAGCTTAATCTTACAGCTTAGTTAATAGATGAAAATGTTATTCCAATTTTATATGGCAGTACCCGCCCGGGTTCTTCTTTAAATACTTTTGATGATAATCTTCAGCTTTATAATAGTTCTCTAGCTGCTTAATCTCAGTAACAATTTTTTTATCATGTTTTAGCTGTTCCTGCTCTTTGCTTTTTACTATTGTCTCCTTATCAGCTTCATTTATATAGTATATTCCTGTTCGATACTGACTTCCTAAATCCGGTCCCTGCCTATTTAATGCAGTTGGATCTATTACACTCCAATATTTTTCTAAAAGCTTATCCAAAGATAGCTTTGCTTCATCATATTTAACGTAACAGACCTCAGCATAGCCTGTATTTCTATAGCATACATCCTGGTAGCTTGGGCTTGGAGTTCTTCCATTAGCATAGCCAACCTCTGTTTCTAAAACCCCTTCAATTCTTGAAAGAAATTCCTCAATACCCCAAAAACAACCTCCTGCTAAAACTATCTCTTTCATTTACTATCACACTCCTAAATTACATTCAACTATTATAGTTTTAATATAATGTATATTTTCTTTCTTGCTCCTGCTATTATACACTGATATTCTACTTTTTATAAAAAAGACTCTCATTACTATGAACTATTTGATAGATTTTCTGAAGCCAGGCTGAATAGCTTTATTTAAGCGAAGGATTTAAATAAAGGATAAATTTATTTAAAAGAAGCGGGCATAGATTTTATAAGTCTATGTCCGCTTTCACAGTTCTATTTACTTTTAATACTTTGCTTTGTTTAAGGTTAATTGTGTTTAACCATTTCACCTAGATGACTTTGATATTAAAAGTTAAACTTTATATTTCTTTCTGTCTCTACTGTTACTTTGCCATTTTTAATTACATATAATCTGTCTGGAATATCAATAATGGCTTCATTAACAACCTTTGAATCCAAAAGAACTAGATCTGCATTTTTACCTACTTCAATGCCATAGTCTTTTAAGCCTAAAGCTTTTGCAGGATTGGTTGTTATCATTGGTAATACTGTTGGAAGATCATCAGCACCGCCTAAATGTGATACTGGTATTGCAAGCATAGCTATTTGCATTAAATCTCCATTTCCATAAGGTGTGAAGGCATTTCTTATATTATTTGTTGCTAAGCACACGTTAACTCCACCATCACGTAGGGCTCTAACTGGAGTAACTGCACGTCTTACATTATATTCATCCTTTCTTCCACCAAGGTGAAGATCTGTTGCAGGCAAGCTCATAACGCTAACACCAGCTTTGCTAATAAGTTCGATGATAGGATTTAGCTTTTCCTTTGGTAAAGCACCTAAGCTTGTAAGGTGTCCTACTGCTACCCTTCCTTCAAAGCCTTCCTTTATAGTCTTTTCACAAACATACTGTATAGTAATTCCATCTGCATCATCCTTAAAGTCTTGGTGAAAATCGATAGGCTTATTATACTTTTTAGCTATTTCAAAAACTAAATCTATGTGCTCTTTAGCCGGAGAATCATTGTATGGAATTCCGCCTACAACATCTGCGCCCATATCCATAGCCTTAAACATCATTTCTTCTGTTCCCTGTGCCTTAAATATTCCTTCTTGAGGAAAGGCTACTACTTGTATATCAATTACATCCTTAAATTCTTTTTTAAGCTTCATAACAGTCTCAAATCCAGTAAATCCTTGTGACGGATCAAATTCTGAATGAGTTCTAATATGAGTAGTACCATTTTTTACAAGCATCATAAGGGCTTTTTTAGCTCTCTCCTCTACATCTTCTCTAGTAAAGGTTGGTTTAAGCTTTCCTGTAACCTGAATAGCTTCTGCTAAAGTACCTGACTTATTTGGAAGTCTATTGGCAATTAATGCTTTGTCAAGGTGAATATGGCTCTCTACAAGGCCTGGTATTAAAACCCTGCCATCAGCATTAATTTCTCTTGCTGCGCTTCCTTCAATATTA
>CAZMQY010000297.1:0-4682 GCA_964568335.1 uncultured Clostridium sp. | reverse complement strand
TGAGCTTCCTGAGAAGAAGCTTCGCTTACTTTGCTTTTGACTAAGGCATCAGCTTCTTTTTTAGAAGCCTCCAGTATTTCTGCTGCTTTTTCCTTAGCGTCGCTAAGTATTTTATCAGTAATATTTTTTATCGACATCTTCTCACGTCCCTACAAATTAAAATGTTCTGTTAACTAACAAGAAGCCCATAACGAAGCCAAGCAATGCATAGGTTTCAACCATCGCAGCATAGATGATACCCTTTGTATTGTGTTCTGGCTTCTTAGCAAGTATTTGAATACCGCCAACGGAAACTCTAGCTTGTGCTATAGCTGAGTAGTATTGAACTAAGCCTACAAGTACACCAGCTATAAGGTAATAAAGACCTTGACCTAGTGGAAGGTTGTTGGTTATCTTTGTCATCATTAAGAATCCTATAACAAAACCATAAAGACCTTGAGTACCAGGTAATAATTGAAGAACAAGTGCTTGAACGAATTTTTCAGGCTGCTCGGAAATAAGTGATGTAGCGGATTCACCCACCATACCAACACCTTTTGCTGAACCGATACCTCCAAGCATAACAGTAAATAGAATTCCAAGTACTGCAAAACCTAATCCCCCGTAAGTTTGTAACCAAGTTCCTAAATTAAGTGCATTAGTCATAATAAAAGATTCCTCCTCAAAAATTAAATTACTTTATTTTTATATAATTATTTTTCATTTTAAACGGTTCATATGGCTTTCCACCGCCTGAGTAGAATTTGCCGAAGAATTCAACATACTGAAGTCTTAGAGAGTGCACATAAGCCCCTAGAAGGCTTAAAAGTAAGTTGAATATGTGAATAAGAACAAAGAGCAGTGGCCCTATAATAAAGAAAGCTACTCCAGGTATATAACCTATTATAAGGTTCATAGCACCTGCAATAGAAGCACCTGCCATTCCGAGCGCCATAAGTCTTATATAGGAAATTAAGTCGCCTATATAGCCTGTGATTCCATATAATGCATAAAGTCCGCTGGCAAGCTTTCCACCAACTGATTTAGCGTCTCTTCCGTTAGTAAGTATAATTATTATCATACCAAAAAACATTGCGTACTTAGCGATTGGTGAGCCTGTAGCAATAAGCAAGCCTATAGAAACTAGGGTAATAATCCAGGCACCAGCATCATAAAAGGCATGAAGCCAGCTGTCAGATTTACCTATTATATAAGCCTTGGTTATAAGAGCTACTAGTATCTGAAAGGCACCAAAGCCAATTGATAAGTAAACTATTTTGAATATATCATCAGTTTGACTTATCAAAGCAGGTATTTTGATTGCATCGCCAAATACGGAACCGAAAATTAGTCCCCAAATCGTAGTTGATATACCAAGATACTTGAAAAAGCTTAAAAAATTCTTAGTACCTTCTTCTAATTTAAACTTCTTTAGTGCAAACCATGCTACTAAGAAGGTTATTAATCCATAACCTGCGTCTGCCACCATCATTCCAAAGAATACGAAATAAAATGGTGCAACAAGTGGTGTAGGATCAAGTCCATCATATCTAGGCAGACTGAACATTGAAGTAATAGATTCAAAGGCGCTTACAAACTTGCCGTTTTTAAGCTTTGTAGGAACATAATCTAAGTCTTCCTCAGCTATATCTTCAAAGCTTAGAACATAATCGCTGCCTGCTATTTCCTTTACATAGCCTTCCATAATCTCAGTCTTTTCAGCAGGAAGCCAGCCTGAAATAACAACAGTACGGTCGCTCTTTAAAAAATTTTCGCTGGAATTAAGCCTTATAAGTTTATTTTCATAATACTCATGAGCTCTTTCCAAGGTAGTCAGTTTATCTGAAAAGGCGCCTAGCTCCTCATGGATCGCTGGCTTTTCCTTAAGAAGACTGTCTAAGTCTTTGTTAAGCCTGCTTATTATTTCTGAAGGCTTTTCACTGTAGTTAAGCTTTACCTCAGAAAACTCAAAGCTCTTAAGAATTTCCTCAGCTGCCTTGCCTTCCAACCTGTGAGTAAGCACTAATATGTAAGCGAACCTGGTATCTCTGTCTACAGCTTCTATAAAGCTATATTGAAGCTTGCTGTCAAACTCAGCTCTCAGCTTATCCTCTTGCTGAGCCGGTATGGTGCCTATAAAATAGGCTGCATGCCTCATACCTTCTAAAGCATTGAAAGGCATATCAAGCTTTTTCCAAGGGGCTATCTCCTCAAGCTCTGACCTTAGCTTTGAGATGCTATTATCCAAAAAGCTTAAGCGTTCTTCTTTGCCTTTTATTGAGAGATAAATTTCATTCCACAATTCAGGTTTTCCATATTCCTTAAGCTCCTCGTAAGATAAAGAAGGCTTGCCATCCTTAAAAGCTTTAAGTCCAGATTCCTTTGGAACGTAATTTTTCAGAAGTTCAATGGCAGTTCTCAGCTTAGACAGATTGTCTTCAATATCTCTAGCAGATGAATTTACTATGTCTTCCTTTAAAAAACTTAAAGTTTCGTTCTCTTCTTCTAGCCTTTTGCTTTGTAGATTGATAAATTCAACCTCTCCAAAGGCCTGAAGCTTTTTAAGGAGTTTATTCTTATGTGCTTCAAAGGCTAAAAGAGTAAATTTATTCATTCTAACTATTGCCATTGCTGTTTACTATCCTTTCAATAATTAATTTTGAAGCGCTGTTAAGCTTATCTTTAGGTAAGTCCAAGATGTCTGAAATATCCCCTCTGCCTTTTTCAAGTATCGCTGCAGCCTCTCTTTCCGCTGTGGAAACAGCATCATCCACTATAGCCTTAGCTTGCATCTTTATCTCGCCTAAGGTAGAGTTGTACTTTTCTGCTGCCTCTGCCTGAGCAGCCTTAAGGGTATCCTTGCCTTGAGCTTCGGCGGCCTTAATTATGCCTGCAGCCTCTTCCTCAACACGTTTAATTTCCTTAATTTCCTCTAATGCCAAAATATCACCTCCTCTTGAAGTTAAAACTAGTTGAAAGGGTATAGAGTTATTAACAGATAATTAATAAATTTGAAACAATATTCGCAAAATATTGCTAATGTGATTATATCATAAAGTTTAATATTGTAAAATATATGACTTAATATAGCATTGAATTTTATGTTGTGACTTTTAGTGCTACCAACATGACAGGTGAAATCTGCAGTTTTATAGATAAAGGTGATACATATCAGTTTTTAGTATTAATAAAGCTCATAGTAATATCAGTATTTTTCTTATTTAAATAGGATTTACTGGTTAAAGCTATATTGGTTAGAATAAAGTTGCGTGAAATGTATTAAGTAAAGGCGTGATAACATGTGCAGTGTTAATGGGTTCCTCAGAAAATGGAAAATGAAAGATGAGCTTAACCGTGGAGTTATTAATTAAAATTATTCTTCTTTGCAGGTTTAGATGTTAGGACGGTTGTCCATAATATAAGTAGAAACTTTTGAATGAAATGATGTGTAAATTGATAAAAATTCTGTAACCAATTATATATAAGCTGCATAGTATAATTAAGAAATTTAATGAAGACATAATTAGTGTTTAATGGGGGAATAAGGGATGGATTTAGACGAGAAGGATATGGAACTAGTTGAGAAAGGAACTAAGGCTTTGATTGCTGCTTTAGGCTATTCGGGATTCTTGAAGTATATTTCTAGGTTGCAGATGTGTAATGGTGGATATTTTAGGGCTAAAGAAGAAGTTTATTGGGAAAGAGAGGATGAAAAGCAAACTGTTATTTAATATGAATAAGTATAAAACCTGGTAAACTGTCAATCATTTAGATAAAGTATAAAGGAAAGAAGGTATATTTATGCGCCTTACAACGTTATTTATTGTTGCAATAGTTTTAGTATTATCCAGCAAAGTATTAAAGGTTGGCTATAAAAGACTGGAGAATTGGCTTGATGGAGAGTATATTAAATATGGATTTTTATCTAGATATTATCTAAGCAGCAAGCTGACCCAATATAAGTTTGAAGAGTGGTGCATTCACATATTAGAAAGCATGGGATATAAAAATCTTAAAAACATTTCTGAATCGATTGAGGGTGGAGTTAATATAATAGCTTCTGAAAAAAATAAAATTACCTATATATCAACGAGATTAAATGGGGTGGCTTTAGAGGATAAAAAGAATATCAGTGATAACTATACAAAGATTGGAAGACCTGAGATACAGAAATTTGTTGGAGTTTTGGTGCATGATAATATAACACATGGATTTATTATAACAACCGGGGACTTTAATGATGAGGCAGTAAACTATGTAAAGTCCTTGCCAGATAAGTATTCAATTGAGCTTATCGATGGAATAACCTTAACGCAATATTTAAGAAAGCTAAGGAAAAAAGAAATTTCAACTAGGCTGGCTGGTGGGCTTGTTAATTAATGGGGTGAAATAGATGAATATAATTGATGTTTTATTAAATGATGTAAGCAGCTTTTTAAGGACCATACTTATAACTTTCATTATACTGCTGGCTGTTGTTAGGGTAGGACAATTTATAACCTTTATAAAGGATATTAGAGGAACAAATGAGTATATTGGGGATTTAAAGCTTGGAGTTTTAAGTAAAAAGGATTTACATAACTATACTCCCTATGAGTTTGAGCATTGGTGTGCTGAATTTTTAGAGAGGCAAGGCTTTACAGATGTTGATGTTACTCCCTGCAGCCAAGATGGAGGCAAGGACATTGTATGCCAAAAGGGTA
>CAZMQY010000296.1:0-4692 GCA_964568335.1 uncultured Clostridium sp. | reverse complement strand
ATTTGAAAGCTTATAGCTCCAGATATCCAAGGGAATTATCAGGAGGGCAAAGACAAAGAGTTGCCCTGGCAAGAGCTTTAGTTATTAAGCCGGACCTTCTTCTTTTAGACGAGCCTTTAAGCAATCTTGATGCGAAGCTTCGTTTAAAGATGAGAGTAGAAATTAGAAAAATACAACAAAAGCTTGGCATTACAACAGTATTTGTAACCCATGATCAAGAGGAATGTTTTTCTATATCAGACAAGGTTGCGGTTATGAACAAGGGTATAGTTGAGCAGTATGATATCCCAGAAAACATATATTCTTATCCTAAGACAGAATTTGTAGCTAGGTTTGTTGGATTTGAAAACTTTATAAGTCTTAAAAATAAAGGCAATGGAGAGTTTGAAACTGATAATGGCATAGTGCTGAATATAGATAATACTTCAGAAGCTACCGGCAATGAAGTTAAGGGAACAATACGACCTGAAGATATAGAATTACACACAGCTGAAACCAGCAGTAATGCAAATATGATAGATGGGATAGTTGAGATAAGAACTTTTCTTGGAAAAGGCTATCAATACAGTATTGAAACCAAATTAGGTTCTTTAATTGTAAATAGTAGTAAGGAACAGATTTATAATCAAGGCGACAAGGTAAAGCTAAGCTTGCCTGCAAATAAGTTAATAATAGTTGAAGGTTCAAAATAATTGCACAATTAAGGAGGAAAACAATATGAAAAAATTATCAATACTAATAGCAGGAATTATGGCAACTACAATGCTTGCTGGCTGCGGACCTAAGCAAGCCGCTGAAAACAATGGGAATGCTCAAAAGCAATTGGTAGTATCAACCTGGGGATTAAATCAAGACCAATATATTAAAAATGTAATTGAGCCTTTTGAAAAGGCCAATAATGTAAAAGTTGTTATTGAAACAGGAAACAATGATGAAAGATTAGCAAAGCTTAAGAATAATCCTAACAGTACTGTAGATGTAATGTATTTGGCAGAATCCTATTCACAACAAGGAATAGAAGATGGATTGTTTGATAAAATTGATTACAGCAAAGTGCCAAATGCGAAAAAAATATTACCTGTAGCACAAAAATTTGTAGAAGCAGGTTATGGTCCAGCATATACCTTGAATCGTGCAGCAATTGTTTATAATCCTGCAAAGGTTAATGGAAAAATAACTTCCTGGAATGATTTATGGAGAGCGGATCTAAAGGGCAAAATAGCCATTCCGGAGATAACTACAACCTTTGGACCTTCAATGGTAGCTATGGCTGGACAAAAGGCAGGAACAGATGTAAAGAACGATAATGGTGTAGCAGCTTATAAAGAATTAGAAGCTTTAAAGCCAAATGTAGTAAAAACTTATACTAAATCTTCTGATCTAGTAAATATGTTTTCAAATGGAGAAATTGTGGCTGCAGTGGCTGCAGATTTTGTAGTTGCCAATATAAAGAAAACAATGCCTGAAGCAGTTTATGTAGACCCAGTAGAAGGTGCATATTTAAACTTTAATACTATCAATATTAATAAAAACTCAAAGAATAAGGATTTAGCCCTAAAGTTTATAGATTACGTACTAAGTGCTGAGGTAGAAAGTAAAACAGCTCCACTAGTTGGTGATTCGCCAATCAATATTGACGTAAAATTAGATGAAAAAACTGCTGCTAATTTAACTTATGGCGAAAGCGTGAATAAAGCTAAGTCTTTAGATTATAGTTTCGTAAATAAGAATTTAAAATCATGGATAGATCAATGGAACAGATTATTTAATAAATAGGCTCTGTAAAATATATATTGAAAAAGCGCATGTTATTTAATACCTAGGAAATTGTTGCTGCATATATAAGACTAACAATAATTGATGTCTGAGAAAATGTTTTCTAGGATATTAAATAACATGTTTCAATCATAGGTATTATGAATATAACCATAAATAGACTTTAAGGATAGCTTTAAAAAGGGGGAATCAAAATGGAGGCAGATTTAATAATTAAAAATGTGCAGGTTTTTAATGCTTATTTTAAAAAGTTTTTAAGAAGAGATGTGGCTGTTTTAGATGGGAAGGTACTTCATATTTCAGAAGGCTCATGCATGCAGTTAAAATCGGAAAAAATAGTTGACGGCGAGGGTAAATATCTTATTCCTGGCCTAATTGATATTCACATGCACATCGAAAGCTCCATGACTACTCCTCTTGAGTTCGCTAAGGCAGTTATTACACATGGTGTAACAACTGTTGTAGCAGATCCTCATGAAATTGCAAATGTATTTGGATTAGAAGGAATAGAAGCTATGACTGCTGTTAAATGCAAAGATTTAATTGATATATTTTACGGCATTCCAAGTTCTGTTCCTTCTACTTCTTTTGAATTAGAGACTTCTGGGGAAAGTATAGACGTGGAAGAGGTAGAGAGACTTCTTAAAATGGAGGATATAGTTTGCCTTGGAGAAGTTATGAATTTTAAGGATTTAGTGGAGAATAAGAATTCCAAGATTAATAATATAATAAATCTTATAAAAGAAAAGAAGCCTAATCTAGTTATAGAAGGGCATTGTCCTAAAATATCAGGTTTAGAACTTTCAAAGTATATTTATAGTGGAGTAGATGGCGACCATACACACCAAACTGTGAAATCTTTAGAAGAGAAAATATTAAATGGAATGTTTATTGAGATACAAGAAAAGTCAATGAGAAAAGAAAATATAGATTATCTTGTTGAAAATAATTTATATGAACACTTTTGCTTAGTTACAGATGATGTCATGGCGGATAAACTAGTAGACGCACATATTAATGGCTTGGTAAAGAAGGCTATCAAAATGGGAATGCCAAAAGAGATGGCTATATATGCTGCCACATTTACACCTGCAAGAAGGATGAGGCTTATGGATAGGGGAAGTATTGCACCAGGCAAAAAAGCAGATTTTATTTTACTTAAGGATATAGAAAATTTCAGTATAGATGCTGTTTATAAAAACGGTATCGAAGTTAATGAAGAAAAAATAGCTGAATTGGAAGAAACGCAAAAAAAGTTTCCATTACATTTTTATGAAAGTGTTAAGCTTAATAAGCTTACTGACGTAGATTTTCTCGTTAATACTCCTGCAGAGAGAAACAAGATTTTATGCAGAATAATGAAGGTTCAATCCAGCAGTACCTTTACAGATGAGATTTTTGATAATTTAGAAGTGGACAAAGGGCGGCTTATGTGGGAGCAATCAAAATATTGCTTAATAGCTGTGTTTGAGAGATATGGTAAAAATAATAACAGAGCTTACGGATTAGTTGGAGGAGATGTATTCAATAGAGGAGCTGTTGCAACAACTTATGCTCATGATAGTCACAATTTGACTGTAGTTGGAAAATCCTCAGAGGACATGACTTTGGCAGCTAATTGGGTTGTAGAAAATAATGGAGGCATCTGCGTGGTTGAAAATGGGAAAATAATAGCGGCATTAGAGCTTCCAGTAGGAGGTATATTATCTGAAGAGCCCATTGCTGTTTTAGCTGAAAAACTGAAGGCTGTAAGAAGTGCATTGAAGGATTTAGGCTATAAGCATAATAATGAAATAATGTCTTTAAGTACATTAACCCTTCCTGTTAGTCCAGCCTTGAAGATAAGCGATAAGGGATTAATTAAAGTAAATGATCAGAAAAGTGTAAGTTTATTTTGTGAGCATTAATGAGAAATTAAGGGCAGGTGATTTTGTGAGCAGATTGATTATCAAAAATGTAAATATACTGACTATGAATAGCACAAAAGATATTATAGAAGACGGAGCAGTAGTACTGAAAGATAATTTGATTGAAGCCGTAGGTGGTAAAGAGCTTCTAGAGAAGTATGAAGCTGAAAATATTATTGACGGCAAGGATGGTATATTAATTCCAGGCATGGTTAATACCCATACTCATGCTGCCATGACGGTATTCCGAAGTTTAGGTGATGATGTTGCTGACAGGCTTAAGCGATATATTTTTCCCTTAGAAAATATGTTGGTAGATAAAACATTAGTAGCATTAGGCTCCAGATATGGAATCGCTGAAATGCTTTTATCAGGAGTAACTACCTTTGCAGACATGTATTATTTTGAAGATGAAGTTGCAAAAGCAGCTAAGGAAATGGGAATGAGGGCGGTACTGGGCGAAACTGTGGTGGATTTCCCAGCGCCTGATTCTGAGAAGGCTTATGGTGGACTAGCTTATGGACAATGGTTTATAGAAAGATGGAAAGATGACAAGCTTATAATTCCTGCAATAGCACCTCATGCACCTTATTCAAATGACAGTGAACATCTTAAGCTTGCTTCGTTACTTTCAAAAAAATATGGGGTTCCAATGATTATGCATTTAGCAGAGATGGATTTTGAAATGGAAAAATACAAAGTTGAGTATAATATGACTCCAGTACAGTATTTAGATAGCCTAGGAGTATTAGATGAGAATTTTATTGCTGCCCATTTAATTCATGTTACAGAGAAGGATTTAGAGATTATAGAAAAAAGAAATATAGGCATCTCTCATAATATAGGTGCTAATTCAAAGGCTGGTAAAGGAGTGCCACCTTTAAAGGATATGTACAGTAGAAAACTAAAGGTAGGGCTAGGAAGCGACGGACCTATGAGCGGCAATACCTTAGATATAATAACGCAAATGTCTTTAGTTGGCAAGATACATAAGCTGTTTAATAAAGAT
>CAZMQY010000295.1:0-4724 GCA_964568335.1 uncultured Clostridium sp. | reverse complement strand
TGAATTTTTGGGCGCTGCAGAAAAATATTTGTTAGAGCATAAGGACACGCCCTTTCATGAAGAACTATTGAACTTATATTTTAGTGTACATGGATTTTTGAGGACAGCAGAATACTATGATGAAAGGTTTATAACCTACGTGGAGGTTTCCGGCAATGAAGTATCTGTAAAGTTATTTTGTCTTGACCCTTCATATCTTTTAAGCGAAGGTATGAAAAAAGGAAAGGCAGCTGTACTTTTTTCTGCCACCTTAAGCCCTATGGAGTATTTTATTCAAGTTCTTGGAGGAGATGAAAAAAGCTACAGAATAAGACTTGCTTCTCCTTTTCCTAAGGAAAATTTATGTCTGCTTATAGAGGATAAAATATCCACAAAATATAAAAGGCGAGAGCACACCTATGATAGACTTACTGAGGCTATTAACTCTGTTGTTAATAGCAAGTCAGGCAACTATTTGGTTTTCTTTCCTTCCTATCAGTATATGAATGAGATTCACAATAAATTTATTGAATTAAATACTTCAGCAAGGGTAATAATTCAAAATACAGGAATGAGTGAGGGAGAAAGGGAGGAGTTTTTAAATAATTTCTCTGAAGCTAGTGAAGAAACCTTAGTAGGTTTTGCTGTAATGGGAGGTATATTTGGAGAAGGTATAGATTTAACTGGTGACAGGCTTTCCGGTGCAATCATTGTTGGTGTTGGATTGCCTCAGGTTTGTCTTGAAAGAGATATTATTAGAGATTACTTTAACGAGACAAAGGGAGTAGGCTTTGAATATGCCTATATATACCCAGGAATGAACAAGGTTTTGCAAGCGGTTGGAAGAGTTATTCGTACAGAAAATGACCGTGGGGCAGTGCTTTTAATAGATGAAAGATTTTCAGACGGTACTTATCAAAGACTCTTCCCACTTGAGTGGCAGCCAAACAAAATAGGTGGAAACAGAAACACATTAGGTAAGATTTTAAATGACTTTTGGGAAAATAAAACTTTGTAAGAGAGGTAAAGTTATGAACATTGATAGTATTACCGTGGCTAAAGCAGCCATTGAAATGGCTATTTCGTTAAGAGAAGATGAAAAAAATTTGGAGAATAAGTTCAAGGAAAGAGGAATTTTGACAGTAGCGGTTGATGTGGGAGGAAATATCAATAGCTCCATTTCAAAAATACTTGAAAGGGCAATAGTTGCCTCAAAGAGAAGCGGCATTATAAAAGACTGCCATGTACATGACGGTGCTGTTATCGGGGCTGCTCGGGAGGCTCTCCTGCAGGTATCTCAAAAAGCTAATGGTTTAAATGTTGGAGGTAAAATAGGAATAGCTAGAAGCGGCGAGCATTTAAGCGTAGCGATTTTTATGAGTATAGGCGTTCTTCATTTAAATGATTTAGTTATTGGAATTGGGCATCGTTCAATCCCAGAATTATAATGCAGCAAGGCGCTTTTACATTATGGACGCATAAATCATCTAATCTTCATGGACTTTTGGAAAGTCTAAAGTATTAGAATTTTTGCAATAAATTTATACAATTTAGAAAACCAAGTATTGAAAATATTATATATCTGTGGTAGAATCTAGAATATAATTTTAGTTTAATAAAGTTAAGTAGAATTTGTAGGATTATTTATTAGTGTGGAAATTAAGGAGCGGTGGATGTTCCTTAAGGTAGTATAAGATTAAAATCGTAGTATAGTAGTTTTGTAGGAGATAGTTTTTTAGCTTAAGAGTGTATTCTCTTTTGGGCTTTTTTTGGTATTCAAGCTCTCCTATGGGGAGCTTTTATTATTTCCAAAAGAGATTATATATATATTTTATTTTATAATGGAGGATGGTAGTATGGTAGGAAAAAAATCTTCAGTTCTCGCAGCTTTATTGCTAGCTGCATCAATTCTAGGTGGATGCGGAAAAACGCAGGCATCCATGTCTAACTCATCTCAAAATGAGAAGAAAATCGTCAAAATAGGTATCAATCAAATTGTGGAGCATCCCGCTTTAGATGCCTCAAGAAAAGGCTTTATCGAAGCTTTAAAATCCAAGGGCTTTGAAGAGGGGAAAAATTTAGATATAGATTTTCAAAATGCTCAAGGTGAACCAGCTACGGCTCAAACTATAGCACAAAATTTTGTATCTAAGAAGAAGGATTTAATTTTGGCAATAGCAACGCCTTCAGCTCAAGCGGCCTTCAACGCTACAAAAAATATACCTATACTTATAACAGCAGTTACAGATCCGGTAAAGGCTGGATTGGTAAAATCTTTGGATAAGCCTGAAACAAATGTAACAGGCACTTCTGACAAAGTTTCTATAGAAAAGCAATTTGATCTTTTAAAGCAGCTTGTACCAAATAGTAAGAGAGTAGGTATTGTTTATACTACCAGTGAGGCTAATTCAGAAATTCAACTAGAGTCCGCAAAAAAGGCAGCTCCAA
Organism: uncultured Clostridium sp.; assembly: GCA_964568335.1. Lineage (GTDB taxonomy): Bacteria > Bacillota > Clostridia > Clostridiales > Clostridiaceae > Clostridium_AT. The sequence continues at coordinate 2,297 of CAZMQY010000295.1, read as the reverse complement.
GCTTTGGACTAGAAATAGTAACAGCTGGAGTTACAAATGTTAATGAAATACCTCAAGCTTTAGATTCTTTATTAGATAAAATAGATGTGTTGTATGTACCTACAGATAATTTAGTAGCTTCAGCAATGCCTTTAATAAGCAGCAAGTGCTATAAGAAAAACATTCCTGTAATAGGATCTGAGAGAGCACATGTAGAATCAGGAGCATTGGCTACTACAGGTATAGATTACTATAAGCTTGGTTTTCAAACTGGACTTGCAGCAGTTGAGGTGCTTAATGGGAAAGCTCCTAAGGATATACCTGTAACTGCCTTAAAGGATATGCAGCTTGTTATAAATACAGATGCAGCTAAGAAGTTAAATATAAAAATTCCAGAAGAATTAAGCAATAAGGCCGAAAAGATAACTGGCGGAGTTCAGTAAGGAATATCATATATAAAATAATAGTATGAGAATACAAGGAGGAAATGGCATGGAACTATTTGTTGGTGTATTAGAGCAAGGTTTAATTTTTTCAATTGTTGCAATAGGAGTGTATATAACCTACAGAATATTAGATTTTCCTGATCTTTCTGTAGATGGAAGCTTTCCATTAGGTGCAGCAGTAGCAGCAGTTTGTTTATTAAAGAATATGAATCCATTTGCTGCTTGTATTTTGGCTTTTGCTGCAGGCTGCATAGCAGGAATGTTTACAGGACTCATACATGTAAAGTTAAAGATAAATAATTTGCTTAGTGGAATATTGGTGATGATAGGACTTTATTCAATAAACTTAAGAGTAATGGGGAAATCAAACATTCCTTTATTCGGAAAGACTACAATTTTCACAGAAAGCTTGCCACCTGTAGTTGTTATATTAATATTTACTATTGCTGTTAAGATAGCTTTAGATTTATTTTTAAGAACAAAGCTTGGTTTTTTACTCATTGCAGCAGGCAACAATGAGCAGTTGGTAACAATGTTGTCTGTTAACAAAAATAATATAAAAGTGCTAGGCTTAATGCTGTCAAATGGGTTTGTGGCATTAGCAGGGGCTATGATGGCGCAGTATCAAGGTTTTTCTGATGTAACTATGGGAACAGGAACTGTGGTTATGGGGTTGGCAGCAGTTATCATAGGAGAAGCCATATTTAAAAAAATAAGCATAATAAAGGCTACCACACTAGCTGTAGCAGGATCTATAGTTTATAAGGGAGCAATTGCTTCAGCTCTAAAACTGGGTCTTGCGCCTACAGACTTAAAGCTTATGACCGCTCTTATAGTAATAGCTGCTATTTCTTTAAACACCAGCGGTCTATCATTTAAAAGAAAAAATAAATTAGCGGTGGGGGGTGAACAGCTTGCTAAAGATAGAGAATTTATCCAAAGTGTTTAATAGTGGTACCGTAAATGAAAATATACTGTTTGAGAATTTAAATTTCACCGTTAATAAAGGAGATTTTATTACTATTATAGGTAGCAATGGAGCAGGAAAATCCACATTACTTAATATAATTTCAGGCTCAATAGAAGAAGATGAAGGAGCTGTCAAGCTAAATAATAGTGACCTTTGCGGAGTACCTGAATATAAGCGTTCAAAGCATATAGCGAGAGTGTTTCAAGATACCTCAAAGGGTGTAGCCTTAGATATGACTATTCTTGAAAATTTATCTATGGCTTACAATAAAGGAAAGTCCTTTAACTTAACCTTAGGAATATCAAAAAATAATGTAAGTATATTTAAAGAAATGCTGACACAACTAGATCTAGGCTTAGAGAACAAGCTCTATACTAAGGTTAAACTCTTATCTGGAGGTCAAAGACAGGCACTGTGTCTAATGATGGCCGTTATGGGAAAACCACAGCTTTTGCTTTTAGATGAGCATACAGCAGCATTGGATCCTAAAACCTCAGAAAAGATTATTAAGATTACAGAAAAAATAGTTGCAGAAAATAATATTACAACAATGATGGTTACTCACAATTTAAATCATGCTGTGAGCTTAGGGAACAGACTTATCATGATGCATGGCGGCAGTATAGTTTTAGACATTTTAGAAAATGAAAAGAAAAGCTTAAGTGTAAACAAGCTACTTGAACACTTTGATAAAGTTCAGGGCAAAGAATATTTAAGTGATAGAGTTTTATTCTCTTAATAATATCATGTAAATATTAAAACATTAATAAAACATAAAGATATAGCTTTTGTATTAAATTACAGAAGCTATTTTTTTATTGTTTTATTATAATAATTAGCTTATCATATGGTTATAATCTATAGTAATTATTGCCATAAACTAAAGATGAAAGGGGAGGATT
>CAZMQY010000294.1:1941-4750 GCA_964568335.1 uncultured Clostridium sp. | reverse complement strand
TAAGGAGGGGTTTAAATGAGAATTAGACCACTTGGTGACAGAGTTGTTATTAAAAAACTAGAGGCTGAAGAGAAGACTAAAAGCGGTATCGTGCTAACAGGTACAGCTAAAGAAAAGCCACAAGAGGCAGAGGTTGTTGCAGTAGGACCTGGCGGAGTTGTTGACGGAAAAGAAGTCAAGATGGAAGTTAAGGTAGGAGATAAGGTATTATTCTCCAAGTATGCAGGAACTGAAGTTAAGGTTGATGGTGAAGAATACACTATCATAAAGCAAGACGATATTTTAGCGGTTGTTGAATAATTTTATGAGTTTGGAGGTATAAGAATGGCTAAGAAGATTATATATGGTGAAGAAGCTAGAAGAGCTATGCAAAGAGGTGTTGACCAGCTTGCTGACACCGTAAAAATTACACTTGGACCAAAAGGTAGAAACGTTGTTTTAGACAAGAAATTTGGTGCACCACTTATAACTAACGATGGTGTTACAATTGCAAGAGAAATAGAATTAGAAGATAGATTTGAAAATATGGGAGCTCAATTAGTTAAAGAAGTTGCTACAAAGACTAACGATGTAGCAGGAGACGGAACAACTACAGCTACACTTCTTGCTCAAGCTATCATTAGAGAAGGCTTAAAGAACGTTACAGCTGGAGCTAACCCAATGCTTATCAGAACTGGTATAAACCTAGCTGTTAACAAGGCTGTTGAAGGAATAAAGAAAATATCAAGACCTATAGAAGGTAAGGAAGACATAGCTAGAGTTGCTGCTATTTCAGCTGCTGATGAAGAAATAGGCAAGCTAATTGCTGATGCTATGGAAAAAGTAGGCGACGAAGGCGTTATAACTGTTGAAGAATCAAAATCAATGGTTACAGAACTTGACGTAGTTGAAGGAATGCAGTTTGACAGAGGCTATGTAAGTGCATACATGGTAACTGATACTGAAAAGATGGAAGCAGTTTTAGATGATGCTTTAATACTTATAACAGATAAGAAGATATCTAACATACAAGAAATTCTTCCAATTCTTGAGCAAATTGTTCAACAAGGAAGAAAACTATTAATCATAGCTGAAGATCTTGAAGGAGAAGCACTTGGAACATTAATAGTTAACAAGCTTAGAGGAACCTTCACTTGTGTTGCTGTTAAGGCTCCAGGCTTTGGCGACAGAAGAAAAGAAATGCTTCAAGATATAGCTATCCTAACTGGCGGAGAAGTTATCTCTGAAGAATTAGGAAGAGACCTTAAGGATGTTACTATTGACATGCTTGGAAGAGCAGAAAGTGTTAAAATATCAAAGGAAAACACTACAATAGTTAATGGAAGAGGCGACAAGAACGAAATCCATAACAGAGTAAGCCAAATAAAGGCTCAAATCGAAGAAACAACTTCAGATTTCGATAGAGAAAAGCTTCAAGAAAGATTAGCTAAGCTTGCAGGCGGAGTTGCAGTTATCAAGGTTGGTGCTGCTACAGAAACAGAGCTTAAGGAAAGAAAACTTAGAATAGAAGATGCTTTAGCAGCCACAAAGGCAGCAGTTGAAGAAGGAATAGTTGCCGGCGGCGGAACAGCTTACATCAACGTTATTAACGAAGTTTCAGAAGTAACTTCCGAGGATGCTGATGTTAAGGTTGGAATAAGCATCATAAAGAGAGCTCTTGAAGAGCCAGTTAGACAAATAGCAGCTAATGCTGGACTTGAAGGTTCAGTTATAATAGAAAAGGTTAAGAGCAGCGAGCCAGGAATAGGCTTCGATGCCTTACGTGAAACTTACGTAAACATGATTAAGGCTGGTATTGTTGACCCAACTAAGGTTACAAGAAGCGCACTTCAAAATGCAGCTTCAGTAGCAGCTACTTTCCTAACTACAGAAAGTGTTGTTGCTGACATGCCAGAGAAGAACCCAGCACCTGCAATGCCAGGCGGCGGAATGGGAATGGACGGAATGTACTAAAATATCCAGGAGCTCCTCATATGAGGGGCTCTTTTTCTACTAAATAGCAATAATAATTTTTCATAAATAGCTAATAAATACTTGTTGCCAAGCCAAAATTATGGTGATATAATTGGAATAAAGTTAGTAATTTAAATGTTTACACCATTCATGTCGAATTGATGTAACTATATTAATCATGATTTGAAGTCGAGGAAGCATTGTCTATATTTGGGCGCTTGGATAATGCGGAGCGAGTAGTGCAACCGGTCAGTTCTTTTGAACTGGCCTTTTATATTAGGAGAATGAATTATGAGAGAAATAATTAAGAAGCGTTTAGGTGATATGCTGGTTCAAATGGGTTCTATAACCCAGAAGCAGTTAGAGGATATTCTTAAAAAACAGAAAATATCAGGCAAGAGATTAGGTGAGCTATTAATTGAGGAAAAGCTTATAACCGAAAATGAAATGTTATCTCTCTTAGAAGTACAGTTAGGAATTCCGAGAGTTTATCTTGAAATGATAAATGTGGATGAATTAGCTGTAAAGGCTATTCCTCAAAGCTTGGCAAACAGACATAATTTAATCCCTGTATACTTTGAGAATAATAAGATACATGTGGTTATGTCTGACCCGTTAAATATATTTGCGTTAGACGATGTTAAGATAGCTTCAGGATATGAGGTAGAACCACTTATTTCTACACAGGAAGAAATAAAGAGGGCTATTGACAAGTATTATTCCTCTCAATATGTTCAAAAGGCCGCAGAAGAACTTACAAAGGAACAGGCATCCAAGGCAGAAGACGAAAATGCAAGCCAAAATGACTTTGATGAGGTTAAGAATGCACCAGCTGTTAAGCTTATAGATTCTATTA
>CAZMQY010000294.1:0-1931 GCA_964568335.1 uncultured Clostridium sp. | reverse complement strand
ATGCAATAAAATCTAGGACAAGCGATATTCATATAGAGCCTTTTGAAGAGCATGTAAGGATTAGATACAGAATAGATGGAGAGCTTCAGGAGGTATTAACTACTCCAAAGGAAACTATGGGCGCTCTAATAACTCGTATTAAAATTCTTGCTAATTTAAATATAGCCGAAAAAAGAATTCCTCAAGATGGAAGGATAATAACAAAATCAGAGGGAAACATAGTTGATCTTAGAGTTTCTGTACTCCCTACAGTTTATGGCGAGAAGGTAGTTATAAGAGTTCTAAAAAAAGATAATTTTTTAGTTAGCAAGGAACAGTTGGGTTTATCACAGGACGAACAGAACAAGCTTAACGAAATAATACAAAGCCCACATGGTGTTATACTTGTAACTGGGCCTACTGGAAGCGGAAAATCTACAACACTATACAGCGTTCTAAGTGACTTAAATAAAACTAATAGAAACATAATTACTATAGAAGACCCGGTAGAATACACTATGGAAGGTGTAAATCAGGTCAATGTTAATATAAAGGCTGGACTAACCTTCGCATCGGGGTTAAGGTCTATTCTAAGACAGGATCCAGATATAATAATGGTTGGTGAGATAAGAGATAATGAAACCGCAGAAATTGCTATAAGAGCTGCTATTACTGGCCATTTGGTGTTAAGTACTATACACACTAACAGTGCTCCGGCAACAGTTTCAAGGTTAATAGACATGGAGATAGAGCCTTACCTGGTTGCTACTTCCTTGTCAGGAATTATATCTCAAAGGCTTATTAAAAGAATATGTCCAAAGTGCAAGGAAAGCTACGAAGCAAGGGATTATGAAAAGAAACTTCTAGGAATTTCAACAGAGGATAACCTTACTCTTTATCGAGGTACGGGTTGTAAAAACTGCAATAATACTGGTTATAAGGGAAGAGTAGGAGTATATGAAATTATGGAAGTTGATAGAGAAGTTAGAGAAGCCATTATAAGAGAGGCTACAAGCGATGAGCTTAAGGATATATGTATGAGAAAGGGAATGAAATCTCTTAAAGCTTCTGGCATTAGATTAGTTTTAGATGGAACTACAGCTATTGAGGAATTAATAAAAATAGCCTACTTAAGAGAATAAGTGAGGTGTTAGAATGCCTTTGTTTCAATATGAAGCAAAAACAATACAGGGCCTTGAGGTAAAGGGGAAGATTGAGGCTTTAGATGAGGGGGCTGTGATTGCCAGTCTAAGACAAAAAAATTATTACCCTATAAGAATAAAGCCTTATAAGGAAAGCCTTAATATAGATTTATCCCATTTTAGGAAAATACCTTTAAAGGATATTGCAATATTTTGCAGACAGTTTGCTTTTATAAATACCTCTGGGATGCCAATTTTGAGGGCTCTTGAAATTGTAAAAGAACAGACTGAAAATTCTAAGCTGAAGAAAATACTTGGCCAAGTATTTAACGAGGTACAGAAAGGTAAAGACTTTTCTGAAGCGTTAAGAAATCATAAGGATATTCCTGTCATGCTTATTAATATGGTTGAAGTTGGAGAGGTAAGCGGTACTTTGGACAAAATCATGGAAAGAATGGCGGAATACTATGATAAGGAATATAAATTCAGCAAGAAAGTAAGTCAGGCTATGACCTACCCCGCGGCTGTAAGCATATTTGCGTTAATAGTAGTTATATTGCTGGTTGTAAAGGTACTGCCTACCTTTACGGGAATGCTTGCACAGCTGGGCAGCAATGAGCTTCCTATGCCCACAAGAATCGTTCTAGGTTTAAGCGATACCTTGAGAACTAAAGGTCTATTTATACTGCTTGTATTAACTGGTATCAGTATTTTATTTAAATCTTGGGCAAACAAAGCTTCAGGAAGAGAAATTATAGATAAGTTTAAAATAAACATGCCTTTATTTGGAAAGATAAACAAGAAGATTAT
>CAZMQY010000293.1:0-4796 GCA_964568335.1 uncultured Clostridium sp. | reverse complement strand
ATGCCATTCTTGCCATAATATAAGATGAATGAAGAGGTTCGTCCTCCAAAGCCTGGCAGGAAACTATAATTCCTCCCTTTAAACCTTCTATAATTTTGTTCATATTTTATCCTCCTTAAAATATCTAGTGTACTATGCGTTACACCGACATATTTTACTTATTTTACACATAGACTACATATAAACTATGTAGTCTATAATTTAACTATTTTATGATTAAAATTAAATCGCTTTATTAGAAGGATACGAATTAATTAATACCTTCTGCACATAATAAAAGTGTAAGAAGGAGTTGAGTATATATGAAAAAAATATTTGCATCAATCCTGTTAATAATATTATTTGGTTTAAGTTATAAAAGTGTTTATGCTTACAATAATAACCACACAGAGCCGTCAACAATTTGCTTAGAGCAAGAAGAACTTTATAAAAATAGTATTTTATCACTAACATATCCATATATTTCAAAAGCTATTGAAAACTATTATGGTGTTCCAAAACAGTTTGGTTTATATGATGCAAAAATTTTAAGTATTAAAAGCCCAACAGAACATTTTGAATTTGATATAACAATACAAGTTAGAACTTTTACAGGTGCTCATAACCCGCCTTATGGGATTGAAACTATAACTGTTCGTACTTCACCTATAGGCACCAAAGTAATCTACTTTAATCATAAACCTTAATCTTGCACCTGAAGGGAGTTAGAAATTTAACTAGATATTTAGCTACAGCTCCAAAGCCTATTAACCCTATGTTTCTATCAAGCAAACCTTTGTTAATAAAGATATCCTCACGCCAACCGCCATGCTTAACTTTATTGTCATAATAGGAAAGCTCTCTTAAAGCACATAATATATAGGCAATTACCCCTGCTGCTTTTTAATAAGAATGCAGCCATCAGGTTTTTCCACAAAAGCTTTATTAATATTTAGTATAATACCCGTTGATTTTCTAATTTCTTCTTTAAGAAGTACAGCTGCCTCAAAGTCATTTGAGCTGCACCTTGCATCTAAAACAATCTCACAATATTTATCAATAAAAAAGCTTCCCTCCTTATTGATAACAGTCTTAGGAACCGGCAACAAATACATACTATATCCTCCTCTATATTCATCAAAATAGTACTGCCTATTGATAATTCAAATTTCCCGGCCACACGAAAGGCAGCGGAAATACCTTGCTTAATTAATAGAATCTCTTTATTTTATCTAAAGCAAGTCCCATCATTAGGCCTGCTGTAATCTCTGCCACCGTCCAGCCTGACTCTATTGCCCAAGGCCCCCAGCCCGCGTCTGCAGGAGAACCAAAATACTCCATAAAATCTGGATCAAAGCCTCTTGCCCAGGCACCATTTATTTTTTCATCCTCACTATGTATTTGAGAGGAAATCATAAATTTAGCTGTAGCTTCCCAAAGCTTTTTAAAATACTCATCCTTTGTAACAAGATAAGCCTGGATGAAACCTAAGGGCAGCCAGTTGTTGGAATATAAAAGATCCACAACAGCATCTCCATTTTTAGAAAGAAGAGAACACTCTCCGTCTCCTTTGGTATTTCTCATTGAAGCCTTATAGCCTTCATCCCACTCAAGATATGCACCAGAGGAATGCTTAAAGCTTTGAAGGTCCCTTGAAACCTTGTAAAGCCAGCTTTTATGAGTTTCTTCTCCTGTTATCCAATACAACAGGCTTAGTGGAAGAATAAGCCTGCAATATTCTTCTGTCTGACTTTGCTCTCTTGTGGTTTCAGGGTATGTCTTCATAATAGTAGTTAAGCCTTTTACAGCCACAGTCTTGAACTCTTCTATTTTAGTAAGCTTGTAGCCTAGAAGAAGTGCCGCATGGTAGTATGCATTATAATGCGCACTTGGAAGATTTCCTGGAGTCTTATTAAGCTCCTTTACCTTTTCCTCTGTTAAGTCTATATTATCTGTTCTAAATACTCTTGTTCCATCAGTTCCAGTAGTCTTAATAAGGAAATTCAAAATATCTATACAGTGGCTTATATGCTCTTTTCTTCCAGTATAAATGCACTTAAACATGTAAGGTATTATAGCTCTGGCCACATCATCTTGATAGCATACCTCCCAAGCCTGATTTGTCCATCTCATCATTCCTTTAAGATGGTTATCTTCTCTGCAAACCATATAATCAAAGCAAAAATTTGAAAGATTATCTGAAATATTTAAGCTTTCTTCATTGCCATTTAATAGGTAGTCCATAAAATAAGCAAGAGAAACCTCCCCTGTGCAGTCTGTTCTTATTAAATCAAAATATCTTTGTACACCGTTGGAAAAAATCTCTGTAGCAAGACCTTCTCTTACTCCACCTTTTCCATCCTTTATCAATATATCTGCTTTTTTAAACCAATTCATAGAAGCTTGAACACAACTTTGAAGTGCTTCTTCAAAGGAGTCCTGTTCTATGCCGCCTTTTACAAAGTAATGATTTTTTATAGAGATTTCAATATTGTGTCCGGTAACCCAATTTAATATATACTTCACAATATTTTTCATCTTAAATATAGGAGAATATCTTGCTTTTGCAAAGTTTGAGAGCCTAAAGGAACATATCATAAGATTTTCTTTTTCCACCCATAGAGCTCTATTTTCAACCTTTTCACAAGCAAGCTTTAGTTCTTCTTCCTCAATGCTCTTATGACAGTGCACATTTACATATTGAAGTATAGGAGAATTCTTTGCTATTGTTATGGCATGGGGCTTTATCCTCATTCCACTCTGATCATCCAATATGTCTCCATAGGCTATATCCTCAATTTGCCCCTCCTTTAAGCAAAAGGCCAATCTGTCATACCTTGTACTTAATGGAGCTTCAAAATATACTGTTCCAATGCTGCCGCAGTATTCTGTTAAAATACGCTTTCCTTTCTTAAGCTGCTCTTCCACGAGAATCCTTTCTCTAGCTTCAAGCAAAATAGGCGTCTCTGAGGTACCGCCTAATATAATAATGGAACCGTATTCATCAAAGCTGTCAATATGTATTTGTCCTGGCTTAAATACCGAAACCTGTAGCTTGTTTTCCTTTAAAATTGTAAGTATGTCGCTTTCATCATTAGTTATAACAGCAATTTTTTTATTCAATTTATTCCACCGCCCTAATAATTATTTCACTTTTCACTTCAAGAGATTTTACTATAGCATTAAATACCTTAACTGCCATGAGCATATTATCCTTCTACATTTTAAATTAGACTGTTTTGCTAATTTAAGCCTAACCCGGCGATTAGAGCTTGAACTAGCACAACAGATTAAATTATACGCTTTTCTTCTTTATATCTAATTTAAGAAGCCTTTTCAAGTACAAGAAAGAAACTGGTTAATATATTACTGAAAAAATTAATATAATTGTATATACTGATACCTCTATAAAGGCTATATTTATAATATGTACATCTAACATTCTATGCCTCTCATACTGAAATTGTACAAGCTAAGCTTAACAATGATACAGGAATTTACGGTGCTTATTATATTGCTATAAAAAATCAACAACAGGAGGTAAAATTAAATGCTTAAAACACTTCATTCAGATGTGGTTATTATTGGTGGAAGTCTTGGAGGAGTCTCTGCTGCTTTTGCTGCTGCAAAATCAGGCAAAAGTGTTATTATGACAGAGGATACTCATTGGATTGGAGGTCAGCTTACCAATCAGGCAGTACCGCCGGACGAGCATCCTTGGATTGAGCAGTTTGGCTGCACAGCAAGCTACAGAGCTTTTAGAAATAAAATAAGGGATTACTACAAAAATAACTACCCTGTAACAGAAGAAGCAAGAAACAATATTCATTTAAATCCAGGAAACGCCTGGGTGGGAAAAGTGTGCCATGAGCCTAAGGCAGCTTTAAGTGTATTAAATAATTTACTAGCCCCTTACGTAAGCTCAGGAAAGGTAACAATATTAACTAGATTCAAAGCTATGTCGGCTGAAACCTATGAAGATAAAATAATTTCAGTAACAGTAAGAAATATTGACAGCCAGGAGGAATACTTGCTTGCTGCTCCCTACTTTTTGGATGCAACAGAATGCGGCGACCTGCTTCCCCTGTCAGGAACAGAGTACGTTACTGGCTCAGAATCCGTAGAGCAAACTGGAGAGCTTCATGCACTGCCTGGTAAAGCAGACCCTCTTGATATGCAGGCTATAACCTGGTGCTTTGCCATGGATTATATAGAGGGTGAAGACCATACCATAGAAAAGCCAAGAGATTATGAATACTGGAAAAACTATAAAGCTGATTTCTGGCCTGATAAAAATCTAAGCTGGCAAATTCTTGTTCCTCATACATTGCAGCCTAGAGAATCTGTATTGTTTGCTCATGAAGATAAGCTATCCTTATGGGAATACAGAAGAATTATAGATAAAAATAATTTCAAGCCAGGAGCCTTTCAAAGTGATATAATATTAGTTAACTGGCCTCAAAACGATTATTGGCTTGGACCTGTTTTTGAGCTAAGCCCTGAAGAAGTAGAAAAACATCTTGATAATGCAAAACAGTTAAGTCTTTCTCTGCTTTACTGGCTGCAAACAGAGGCTCCAAGGCCTGATGGAAAAATAGGATATCCTGGCCTTAGATTAAGAAAGGATATTGTAGGCACAGAGGATGGACTTGCAATGCAGCCCTACATACGTGAATCAAGGCGTATTAAGGCTGAATTTACAGTGCTTGAGCAGCATATAGGTGAAGAAATGAGACAGGGAAAACCTGCAGAGGAGTTTAAGGACAGTGTAGGAATTGGATGCTATAGAATAGATCTTCATCCAAGCACTAGCGGAA
>CAZMQY010000292.1:1504-4806 GCA_964568335.1 uncultured Clostridium sp. | reverse complement strand
TTTGAATTATCAATAATTACATCCTTTATAGTAAACTTAATCCCTTCCTTAGTCACTGAAGAATTTACCCTTTGAACAAAATTATTTTCTACAGCACTTTGCAGTCCTTTATCAAAATTTATAAACCTGACTAAATACTCCAGCCCGGGTACCTTAATCAAATATGCCGCAAGTGTGGGAGAGGTTCTAACGGAAACCGTAAATATAGTTAATAACGAGATTACCGCAGCATTTGCCATAAGCTTTATTTTGTTTGCCTTCTTTTTCTTTATACCTTGGGCAATGCCTTTTTTAATATAATCATCTATATTTTCAGGAAGCCTTATATTATCTTCAGTTTCAAACATTCAAATCACCATCCCTCTTAAAATGATTTCTCAAGCTGCTTAATCCCCTGTGAAGCCAAGTCTTTATTGTTCCTTCGGGACGTTCTAAAATAAATGCTATATCTTCTGTAGTCATATCTTGAAAATATTTAAGAACTATAACTTGTTTGTATTTTGGGTCTAGCTTGTTTAAAGCTATATCTAAATCCAAGTTCTCTGTCTTAGAAGTATTATCTTCTATTGGTTCCTCTGAATTTAACTCGGTTAATTTATTTCTTCTCTTTAGCTCATCAATACAGTAGTTAATTAAAATTCTTGTTATCCATGTCTTAAAGTACTCAGGCTGTTTTACTTTTTTAAGCTTAACATAAGCTCTGCAGGTAGTCTCCTGAACAGCTTCAAGAGCATCCTGCTCACTTTCCAGATAACTGTAAGCAATTTTATATAGATTTTTGCTATATAAAGACATAAGATTATAAAATGCTTTGTTATCTCCGCCTTGAGCTGCTATAACCAATTCTTCCTCCCTCATAATTCCTCCTTTTGTCGGAAGCACTGAGCAATCAAAGATTACTCGCTCCGCTCGATGATTGCTCGTTGAAGTCCATTTAGGACTTATACCTTCGCTCACTTTATCTATCTCTTTGCCAATTAGACTTACAAAACCTTGCTTTAGTTTCACCAAAATTTATTATTTTGGTTTTATTTTAAAATAGTGTTTATATATAGGGACTGCTTCATCGTAGAAATCAATGAGCCAAGACTAGAATTCAACTTGCCACTTGCCACGTGGGCGGCACTATTCTCTATTCTATCTTTTGCTTTTAAAAAAGTCTGTTAGAAGCTTGCTGCACTGGTTATTATACAGCCACTGAACCTGAACTTTGTAATTTAAATAGGGATTATCTATTACATCTACTACAGAACCACAGCCCCCTGCTGTTGGGTCGAAGGTTCCTATGTACAGCTTGCTTATTCTTGCCTGGGAAATAGCTGAAGCACACATAGGGCAAGGCTCCAGGGTAACATACATTTCACAGCCATTAAGCCTCCAGTTATTTAATAACTGGCATGCCTTTCTTACAGCCAATATTTCAGCATGTGCTGTAGGATCCTTTAAAGTTTCCTTAAGGTTATGCGCTTTTGCAATTATTTTATTGTCCTTTACTATAACAGCTCCAACGGGAACTTCCTTTAAATATAAAGCTATACTAGCCTCATTTATGGCCTCATTCATAAACATTTCTTCCATAGTTCTTCTCCTTAGCTTAAGCCTTGCATAGTTTAAACCATCCGCTAAAATTCATTTAGCACTTTAACCTAAGACTACGTTTAAGATTTATGTTGAAGTCAGCATGTTCTATGATGCTGTAGAAAACATTTGAACGAACATCAATAAGACTTTGATTATTTTATATGCGAAGCCGTTAAGAATTTTATATTGTTCGAAGCGAAGCAAGTTTATAAAATTTAGGATTTGCATATAAAATAATCATTAGTCTTATATGTGCAGTGGAAGTTTTCCTAAGCATCATAGAACATGCGGAATTTCAACATTACACTTAAACATAGCCCTTATTTAAAATAGAGATTAGGATATAATACATTCATAAGTAAATACTAGAAAGGTCGATAAACATATGGAAATACTTAAAGCTAAAGGAAATACATTTTGCATTGATACTGGCATGACCTATATACCTTTTTATAAAATTAATGATGAAGAAATTATTATGTTGGATAGTGGATGGATGGCAGGAGAAAGAGAAGGAATTGAGGAGCTGCTTGAAAAAAATAATCTTAAGGTTGCTGCAATAATATGCAGTCATGCCCATATAGATCATATAGGCAATAATACCTATTTAAAGAATAAATATAATTGTATTATTGCAATGCCAGCCTATGAGGCTCTTGTGTGCAGCTCTGCAGTCAATCTTAAGGTTTACTATAGCAGTCAGACCTTAACAGATGTAGAAGAGCGTTTTGGACACATGATTTGTGAAACAGATATTATGATTTTGGACGATCAAGATAAGATATATGTATGCTGTACCAAATTTAAAATTGTTCATACTCCCGGACATAGTCCAGCTCATATATGCATTATTACTCCAGATGATGTTGCATATTTAGGAGACGCACTAATAAGTTATGAAGTGATGGAGGGGGCAAAAATGCCCTATGCTTTTATACTTAGAGAGGACTTAAAAAGCAAGGCCAAGCTATATGACTTAAAGTGCAGCAAGTATATAGTAGCACATAAAGGCATGTATAATGATATTACAAAACTAATCACGGATAATATAGACTTTTACAAGAAAAGAGCTGAAAGAGTATATGAGGTTATAGAGGGTGCTATGACTATGGAGGATATAATGAAAGCTGTAATTAAAAGCTTTCGTATTCATGTAAACACAATACATAAATACAGCTTAATAGAAAGAATGTTAAGGTCCTATGTTGAATATCTAAAGGAAACAGAAAGAATTGGACTGATTATGGAGAATGGATTTCTTAAGTACATGGATTTACTTCCATAAGACAACTTGCTCCACCATGGCTGCCTGTAAAACGAAATTAATAAGAGAGTATAGAAGGGTCTGTATCAAAATACCTAAACCTAGCGTGTTAAGAGTATTTTGATACAGACCCTTCCATACATATACAATTATTTAATTTGAGCTGCTGCATTTTCTTTAGCTTTGTTTTTGAGCATTATCGATAAGATTAAACCTATAAAGGCAATTATGGCTGCTGCAATGAAAAGATGGCTAAAACCATTATTTAAGGTGCTTTGGAAAGTTGTTTCCAATAAACTCCTGGAGCCTTCTACTTGGTTTAGATAATCCAACTTCATGTTAGCCACGGCTGCATCAGGAGATACTCCTTGAGGAAGCTTGCCAGCCATAGATGCCTTTATTGTTGGAGCGATTTTATCTATTATGGAGGCTGCAAAGTTTTTTAGGCTATCTACTA
>CAZMQY010000292.1:0-1494 GCA_964568335.1 uncultured Clostridium sp. | reverse complement strand
TTCAGGGGACATGCCATTGCCGGCAAGGCTCTGTACTGGAGCATTAGGGCCCATAGATATCTTTGGCATTACAGCCATTAAGTTGGTTTGAAGGTCTTTAGCGGCACCAGATATAAAATTAATCAAGATATTAGGTGATATTGCAACTCCAATGGATCTTATCAATGACAAGGTAGACTGAGCAGAAGCGGTTTCATCTTCAGAAACATTGGTTTGAACTAAATAATTTAGAGGCGTTCCCATGGTAAAGCCCATGCCTAGTCCCATTAGTGCTAAGCCAATTAACAATAGGGGAATTGAGGAAAATTTTACAACTAATATTGCCAAAATTAAAGATCCAAGGGCAGTACAGGAAAAGCCTAATACTAAAATAAATTTAGCAGAAAACCTATCGATTAATCTGCCGCCTAGTGGGGCAGAAATGCCAGTAAATACAGCCATTAAGGTTACTAAATAACCTCCAGAACCAGTTCTGATTTTTAATACATTCTCTCCAAACTGAGGAATAAAAACTATTCCCATCAAACCAGCACCAGTTGTAAAGGCGATTAAAAGTGTAAGAGCAATTTCTCGATTTGTGAAGTATTTTAAATTTATTATTGGATCTTCTGCTTTCTTCTCTATTATTAAAAATATCGGAAGAAGTGCAGCAAACAAAATTAAAAATGGATATACCTGTGTGGAGCTAATACTGTTAGTAAAGTCATGGAAATTTAGATTGGTTAATGAATACATAATGGATAAAATCAATAAACTTGCTGTGATGCTGCCGCCGATATCCATCTTCTTTGGAGCTTTTATCACACTTTCTTCTTTAATCAAAAGAGATATTGCTATTACTATTATAACTATAGGAACATTGATTAAAAATAATACTCCCCAATGTGAAGAGCCAGCAGCATCTAGTAATGCAGAACCAACAGTAGGCCCTAAAACATTAGCAATACCAAATATGCCGCCAACTAAGCCAAGGGCGCTGCCCCTCTTTTCTTTTGGAAAGCTCTCTCCTATATAGGCTGTTGCTATTGGCATTATTCCGCCTCCGCCTATAGCTTGTATAACTCTTGAAATTAAAAGTAAGGAGTAGCTTCCAAAAGAATTTGATAAACCACATAACAGAGATCCCAAGCCAAATACAAAGATGCTTAAAGTAAATAGCTTTTTCTTACCATATCTATCTGACAACTTGCCCGCTATAGGCATTGATACTGCATAAGCTAAGGTGTAGATGGTAATCACCCAAACACTATTATTTGCAGAAATGGATAAAGAATTAGCTATAACTGTTCTAGCAGGTGAAACTATACCTGAATCAAGAGCACCTATAAAAATACCCAGCAGGAACATAACAAGTAATATTTTTTTATTATTTTTCATCTTTTTCCCTCCTAATTGAACGATGTTCATTTGTTGATAAAAAAATATTAATGATTTAGGTATTGAAAAATCATTAATAAAGTATCGAAAGATAGTAATGATACAAAAACCTAATGA
>CAZMQY010000291.1:255-4824 GCA_964568335.1 uncultured Clostridium sp. | reverse complement strand
CAATAGGGGTTTTATATTCTACATTCAAATCAACCCAAAAATGAATTTCACCTTGTTTTCTGTCCGGAAAGTTTGACTCCTTAATGTTCAACAGCCTTATACTATTAATGTTGTTGTATACTACTTTTTCATTATTTACATTCAAAAGCAGATTATTATCCATATTCATAGTTAGATAGTTTGTCATATAAGTTCTGCTGAGGCAAGCTGTTGCTGTTTTTTCATCGTGATTATTTAAAGCATTAACATATTCTTTAATTACTTCCTCTGGTCTCATTTTTGCCATTCTTTTTTCAAATTCATCTTCATAATCAATGTATCCCTTGAGCCACTCATCCCAATCCTTGCTAGTAATATCCTTCAAGCTTTTTCTATCTAAGGAGCACGCAAAGGGTGTATGCCTTCCTGAGTCTATGTATGCGCCAACAATCTTATTATTATTTTTCACAACAATTCCTCTGGCATTATCATAAGGCTTCATGTACTCTGGCAAGGTTTCTCTTAATCTGTAAATTTCCACCTCAAGCTTTTTACCTAGATATGCTGTAAAATCCATGCCTATAGCCTTAGACATCTCGTTATTGTATGCCCAATAAAGCTTGTATGGATATTCTGAAGCTCCATGCTTGAGGTTTTGAGGCAGCTCTTCCTGAAGAGAATTCACTTTATAGTCTATAGTCCAATTATATTTCTTAAACAACTTATTAACCTCAGCATCAATATTTGTATCAATCTTTGTATATCCATTCAAATCAAGAATATACCTAAAAAAGCTATAATCTGGTTCAATTTTTTTACTGTCAACTTCAATATAACCAAAATCATATAACCCCTGAAAAGCAAACTTTATTTCTTTTTGACTTCCATTCTTATCTACAAGAGTAAGCTTACTAATTCTATTTTGCTCAGGTCCAAGCTTGCTCAGCTTAGTTTCATCTTCTATAGACTTAGCCTTAGCTATCATCTCTAGGATATCACCTATCATCTTCTTATCTTCAACTTTTATTGGCTTTATGTCACTCCAGTAAGGTGTCTGCTCATTGAAATTCACTTCAATCTTTACAATATCCTTAATATTATTCGGCTGTGTTTGAGTCAACACCGCAGCTTCATTACTCTGCCCCCTGTACTCCTTGCCACAACCCGCCAAGCTTATAGCTAATACAATAGAAATAATAACCAGAGACGTTTTTCTCATCCTTGCATCACCGTTCCTTTACCGTTCCAATATTTACTATTATATTACTCTTATAATGTGTTTAAGCTATATACAAGATGTATCAGAGTTGTAAAAAATAGGAGTAGTTTAACCTACTCCCATAAATGATTCAAAGCTCTATTAATTTTTATAATTAATTTTCTGTTATAAATTTAGACTGAAGCCCTTTTTTCTAATATACAATCTAAACACAAGCTCCTCCATAAAAGAAAATATGCCTGTAGTTATAAGATATAGCCCTAAAGCCACTGGGGTCTTAAAGGTTATTAAGGCGCTCATAACGCTAGTTATTACAAGGCTAGTCTTACTCACCTTAGCTTGCGCTGTCCCTCTTAAGAAGGGAATATAGTACATTAAATTTGGGCTAAGCATGGTAAGTATATATATGACTGGAACTATAAAATAGCTATCCGTCATCTTGAGACTAGCTACCCAAGGAACAAGTATAGTTCCTGCCTGCATAGGCATCTTCAAAATCACATTGTACAAACTAAAAACCACAGGAAGCTGCAAAATTGTTGTTAAACATCCTAGCATTCCCTTTGCATTCTGTTGATAATACTTTTGTGTCTCAAGATCCAGCTTTTCTTTATTATTTTTATATTTTTGTTTTATTTCCTCTAAACCCTTTGAAAGCTTTTGCTGTTCCTCTATATTAAGCTTCTGCTTTACTGATAAAGGCATCAACAGTACTCTAACTGCTATGGTAAGCAGTATGATTGCTATTCCTAAATCTCCAGTTATATTAAACAAATAGTTAAGTGCTGAATTTAAAATATTTGAAATAATATTCATTATTAACCTCCATAATGTTAAATTTTATTAGCAACATCATTTCAGCTAAAAATGCACACAATACCGCCAAATATCATATTTCTCGAAGGCCATATAGTCTTTCTTAGTCAAATTGCTTAAATAGTCTAAGGCATCATTATAAATTCTCTTTACAAAATTATAATTAAATTTTCTTACAGAGCTTTTTATAGAACTGAAAGCACAATAAAAAATGCCTATAAAAAACACTAGTATAAAAAATACTTGGAGCATACTCATGACTTCTGTTTTCATAAACATACCTCACCAATAATTATAAGTATATAATACCACTATACAGGTTATTTTCAACTATATATAAGTTAACTTTATGTGAATATTAGCCAATAAAATATCACATCAAAGAGTCAGAAAACCATGGAATTTAGCTTATAACAAACAATTAAGCTTACTTTCATATGATACTCTATTACTATTCTTGCATTCTCACATTCTGAAATAAACTACCTTCTTAAAGATGGTTTTCTACTTAAAGCTAGTATCCTATAAATATTGATTAATGGCAAATATTATGATAATGTCATACTTGTCAAATATAATCATAAAAGCGAAACAATACTAAGTATAACTATAAAGGTGGTAAAACAATCATGGCTACATTTTTTTTAGTAATTATATATTTAGCTTTTATTAGCTTAGGCTTACCAGATTCCCTATTAGGAGCGGCTTGGCCAGTGATGCATCTGGAAATAGGAGCTCCTTTGGAGGCTGCTGGATTACTTTCTATGATTATAGCAGGCGGTACTATTGTATCAAGCTTAGCAAGTGGAACTGTGCTAAAGCGTTTAGGTACCGGTAAAGTAACATTTATTAGCTGCTTAATGACAGCAGGTGCACTGCTTGGCTTTTCCTTTTCACCCTCTATTCTTTGGCTTGCTATGTTAGCTGTGCCCCTAGGTTTAGGTGCAGGCTCTGTTGATGCAGGCTTAAACAACTACGTTGCTACTCACTATAAAGCTCATCACATGAGTTGGCTGCATTGTTTCTGGGGAGTTGGAGCAACTCTGGGACCTATTATTATGTCCAAGTTCATTAATAGTGAAAATTCTTGGAGAAGCGGCTATATTACCGTTTCTATTGTTCAATTTACTTTGGTGGTATTGCTTTTTTTTACCCTGCCTTTATGGGACAAATCATCAAAAGAAAAGAGTGCCAATGATTTTACTTTAAAGGAAGAGGATGGAAATACCCAAGCTGCTTTACAGCATGAAGCGGTAAAAAAAGTGAAGCCTCTGCAAATCAAGGGTGTTAAGTTTGCATTAGTTTCTTTTATGTTTTATTGCGCTACTGAAGCAACTGTAGGCTTATGGGGCAGCAGCTTTCTTGTAAATGTTAAGGGACTGCCTGCAGCAACTGCAGCACAATGGGTTTCAATGTATTATGGAGGAATTACAATAGGCAGGCTGATTACTGGGTTCATCACTATGAAGGTTAGCAATCGCGTACTAATTCGAATGGGACAAAGTATAGCTCTGTTTGGCGCCGTACTTTTGGTATTGCCTTTATCCCCAATTTACTCACTTGTTGGTTTTATCATGGTTGGGTTAGGATGTGCACCTATTTATCCATGTATGCTGCATGAAACTCCAGCTCGTTTTGGAAAAGAAAATTCACAGATGCTTATGGGATATCAAATGGCCTTTGCTTATACGGGCAGTACCTTTTTGCCTCCACTTCTTGGCCTTATAGCATCTTATACCACAATAGGAATTATGCCATTTTTGGTTTCTATCTATATAATAACCATGCTTGTTGGTTCAGAAAGAATAAATGCTTTAAAATTATAAAATACTTTATAAAATAAAGAGTACTTCATCAGAAAAGCAGCAACACCATAGGAACATTAACATGTTCCGGCTTCCCTGATAAAGTACTCACTATTATTCTTCCATTCTTATGTGGTCAATTATACTACCTTTATTGATTTTTCTTAAGGGAATTATTCCCGATATTAGAGCAACCAGGATTGACCCTAGGATTGCGGTTATTGCATGTCTATAAGGAAGCACATACTGAAATTCCTTTATCTTCATCATAAATCTAAATAATATATAGGACAAGATTGTTCCTATTCCTCCACCATATGCTGCTGCAATGGCTCCATAAAAAATTCCTTCAAGACATATCATTTTTTCTATTGAAGCCTTAGTCATTCCCACAGCCTTGAGCATGGAGAATTCTCTTGTTCTTAGTATCAAATTTGTACTTATGGTATTTATAATATTTAGGCAGCCTATTAATGTTATGATTCCAATAAAACCATATAAAAAAATGCTTATGCTTATAATATTATCCCTTTCTTCCTTTGCCAGTTCTGCACAATTATAATAGCCATAACTAATATCCTTTTGTTTTAAATCCTCTAGATACTGTACTACAGGCTGTTTTTCGGCATTTTGTTTAAGAGTAACCATAAGAGTACTGTTTTTTTCGATACCCGTTAGGTTCTTAAAGACCTGCTCCGTAGTTATTAATATGACTCCACCGTTCACATTATAATCATCGTTAAAAATACC
>CAZMQY010000291.1:0-245 GCA_964568335.1 uncultured Clostridium sp. | reverse complement strand
CATAACTTTAGCATCCTTATACTTTATATCCTCAGGCTTAGTATCAGACATTATCTTATAATCAAAGGTAAGCTTTATTTTGTCGCCTACCTTGGAATTTATGATATCTATCAGTACACCTTTATCGTACTCTCCGTCTCTAAGGCTCCCGGTCTTAATTAATATTACTCCATTTTCCTTGTTTAAGGCTTCCTTGTCTATGTTCCCTTCTTTAAGATATTTCTTAAGCTCCCCTAAACTATCAT
>CAZMQY010000290.1:0-4846 GCA_964568335.1 uncultured Clostridium sp. | reverse complement strand
AGCGCCGATGGTACTGCTCGGGAGACTGAGTGGAAGAGTAGGACGTTGCTAGGTTGAAGCACTAAGTTTAAGTACTTAGTGCTTTTTATTTTATAAACCGTATTGCAGCAGCATGCATTTATGTAATTAATATTTAGATATATATGAACACTTAATTTAAAGTTACTATTTATGTGTTAAATAATAATTCAAAAAACATAAAAAGTCAGACATAAACTATTATGGCTGACTTTATTATTAATATAAAATCCGAAATACCGGTACTCTTATTTTGACACCTATCTCTCGATAGGGGGGTGTCCTCATAGCTGTCTCTATCGCTATCAATGCCGCAAAAGGACTCACAAGAAAGTACATATCCAAAGCTTAATATTGGACTCCCAAAGTTATAATGTAGGTTCAAAAGAAGAGTGTATCGAATATCTCAGAAACAATTCATATCTTGTCTTCGAAGTATATAATAACATGTTTAACTTTAATTATCAAGGTATAAACACTAGGAAATTTATATAGATGACTTTCAAATATGGTTTATATTTACTTCATCCTATTAAAAGTGTATTATCTATATATGATAATTTAAATAAAATAGAAGCATGTATATAATTAGGAGGACTAGAAATGGAGCAAAACAAGGATATAAAATATGAAATAGCTACCTTTGCTGGTGGCTGCTTTTGGTGTATGATAGCACCATTTAAAAATCTTGTAGGGGTGTTGGATACTAGAAGCGGATATACTGGGGGACATGTAGAAAATCCTACGTATAAACAGGTTAAGGCTCAAACAACTGGACACTATGAGGCCGTTCAAATTGCTTTTGATCCTGAGGCTATAGATTATCAATCACTGCTTGAGGTATTTTGGAGACAGATAGATCCAATGGACTCTGAAGGGCAGTTTCAGGATAGAGGGCCGTCATATAAGGCTGCAATATTTTATGAGAATGAAGGACAAAAGAAAAGGGCCGAAGCTTCTAAAAGGGATCTAGAGGACTCTGGAAGATTCGAAAGACCCATAATAACAGAAATACTGCCGGCGTCAGTCTTTTATCCTGCTGAGGAATATCATCAAGACTTTTACATAAAGAGCCCGCTTGAGTATATGGAAGATAGAAAAAAGTCCGGAAGAAATGAATTTATAGAAAAGTATTGGGGAGATAAACATTAATTTATAAAACGGGAATGAGAAGATTATAAAATACGTCCCATATGCTTATTTCATTTATGGTATTATAAGTATAGTATAATCATAATAGTAAACTATATATGATAGAACATTTACTTTGCTAGGAGATGGAGAAAATTTATGAGAATTGGTTTGGTTAGGCATTTTAAGGTAGATTTAAAAAAGAGACGCTTCATGACAGCGAAAGAATATAATGAGCATGTATACAATTACGATAGAGCGGAAGTTATTCCAAACGAGCTGGTTGTAGACAGCTATTGGGAAAAATGCTACTGCAGCAGTATGCCAAGGGCCATAACAACTGCAAAAACAATTTATCATGGAGAGATAATATTAAGTGATAAGCTTGTGGAAGTTCCAACCGCTTCATGGATAAACTTAAACTTTAGGATGCCTTATTATTTTTGGGCTGTATTTGCTAGGATTGCTTGGCTCAGAAATCATGCTTCTCAGCCTGAAAGTAGAACTGTCACTTTAAAAAGAATAAGTGAGGCATTAGAACAGATATTTTCTGAAAATACTCCTGACAGCAATATACTTATAGTAAGTCATGCTGGAGCCTTGTATGAAATTAAGAAATTACTTAGAAGAAAAGGCTTTAAAGGCAAGGGGTTTATTACAGCTAATAATGGTCAACTGTATATATTTGATTCGCAAAAGAGAAGTTTATAGGAGATTTTTTAGATGAACCACTTAGTAATATTTTTGATTTTCATTTTAGCTTTATTATCAGGCTCAATTCCCACAGCTTTCTTTGTAGTAAAGCTTGTTACAGGAAAGGATTTAAGACAAATAGGCAGCGGCAATATAGGAGGAACAAATGCCAGCCGTGCTGCAGACAATAAAACACAAAAATATTTAATATATTTTACTACGGCAATTGGAGATGTTTTAAAAGGGCTTATTCCTGTTTTAATAGCTATAGGAGTTTTAAAAAATAGGACTATAGTTTTTGATAAAAACTTAATTTATACAATTACTGCTGTACTCGCAGTAATTGGTCATGACACAATGCCCTTTATTAAAAATGGCCAAGGAAAAGGTGTTGCTACTACCTTCGGAGCTTTTGTAGCAATTGCGCCTATACCTTCTTATCTTGGATTTGCAACCTTCTTTATTTTAAGGTTGTTTACTCCAGTGGCCTCTAGAAGATCCATAGCTAGCGGATTTGTAGTTGCTTCAGGTGTAATTATTATGAAATATCCTTTGCCAATAGCAATTGGTGCTGTATTTTCAGCAATATTAGTTATTATTACACACAGGGATAATATAAAGAGAATAATTCGAGGGGAAGAATAAAAAGAAACAAAGTACATGAAAAGCATAATTATCATGTACTTTGTTTTTCTTTTGCTAAAAGAATTACAGAAGATAAAATTAATATAGTTCCTATAATTAGAGTTAAGGTTAGCTTCTCATTAAATAATAGTATTCCCATGATTATGCTGACAATGGGTTCAAAAGTGCCTAATATTGAAGTGGAGGAAGCACCTATTATCTTTAGAGCTTTTACAAATAAACCTATTGAAATAATAGTTGAAACCAGTGAAATTCCTGTTATAGACACAACTGTTTGCAAGGTAACAGGAAAATTAAGTTGTCTGCAAAATAGAGTAAAAATAAATAATGCAATGCCAGCAGATAAAGAAAAATAAAATACAGTAACTAAATTGCTTAGTTTCTTAAGCTCGGGGTGATTCATTCCAATTACACAGCCTGCATAGGTAAATCCAGAAAGCAGAGCAATAATGGTTCCTCCTAAATGAATACCTTCAGCCTTGAATCCAATTAAAATATAAACTCCAGCTATGGACAATAAGAGGGCTGAAAGTTTATTCTTAGAAAAGCCTTCCTTATAAATTAAAAAGTTTAATATAATAACTATAGCTGGATAGATAAAGTGCATGGTAGTAGCTAGCCCAACTGAAATATAGTTATAGGAATAAAAGAGAGTTAAGCCTGTTGAAGTATAACCAATGATACCAACTATGCATAATAGAAACAACTGTTTTCTACTTACTCTAAAATCTACTTTTTTTATTAGAAAATATACTAAAAGCATAAGTGCGGCTAATGTAAATCTAAAGCTCAATACGGTTAAAGTATTGCTTCCATTGTTATATAAGACCTTTGCAAAAACAGGCATGAATCCAAAGGCAGCTGAAGAAAGCAGTGCATATAATATTCCAGAAAATCTATTCAAATCAGTTCTCCTTTTAAGCTTTTTTTCTCCAATAATTATTGTAACAGATTACTATTAGGTTGAAAAGGTTGAATAGGTATTCTATAATATGTCTATTTGTGGTAAGATAAGTTGAAATGTGAAAGCGGTGGCTGCAGTAATTTTCACATTGCTAAAGTAATTCCATGGCTGCAGACGCAAAAGGAAGGAAGGAATGTTTAAATGAGCAAGATAGTAGTGCTAGCTGAAAAACCTTCAGTTGGAAGAGATATAGCGAGAGTTTTGAATTGTAAGAAGCAAGGAAATGGTTATTTTGAAGGCGATAAATATATTGTTACCTGGGCACTAGGCCATTTAGTTACCTTGGCAGATCCAGAGGCCTATGATGAAAAATATAAAGCTTGGAGAATAGAAGATTTGCCAATGCTGCCAGAGCATTTAAAGCTTGTAGTCATTAAGGAAAGTTCAAGGCAGTTTAGCATTGTAAGAGAACTTTTAAATAGAAAAGATGTAGAGGAAATTGTAATAGCTACAGATGCAGGAAGAGAAGGAGAGTTAGTTGCCAGATGGATATTGGAAAAGGCAAATGTAAGGAAGAGAATAAAGCGTTTGTGGATTTCTTCTGTAACAGATAAGGCTATTAAGGAAGGCTTCATGAAGCTTAAGGATGGGAGAGAATATGAAAATCTTTATGCTTCTGCTGTTGCTCGTTCTGAGGCAGACTGGATAGTCGGAATAAATGCTACCCGTGCTTTAACCTGTAAGTTTAACGCACAATTATCCTGCGGAAGAGTGCAGACTCCAACTTTAGCTATTATAGCTAAAAGAGAGGAAGAAATAAAGACTTTTAAACCTAAAGCCTATTATGGAATTTCAGCTTCTGCGGAGAGCTTAAAGCTTATTTGGCAAGATAGCAAGAATAAGGATATAAAAACCTTTGAGAAGGATAGAAGTGATAAAATAATTTCTTCTATTAGAGGGAAAAATGCTGAGGTTGTGGAAGTTGATAAAGTATACAAGAAGAGCTTTTCTCCTCAGCTGTATGATTTAACTGAGCTCCAAAGAGATGCGAACAGGATTTTTAATTATTCTGCAAAAGAAACACTTTCTATAATGCAGAAACTTTATGAACAGCATAAGGTGCTTACTTACCCTAGAACTGATTCTAGATTTATATCAACTGATATAGTGGACACATTGAAAGACAGGATTAAAGCCTGCGGTGTGGGACCTTATTCAAGGCTTGCTGTAAAGCTTACTCGTGAGCCAATTAAAGCTAACAAATCCTTTGTTGATGACAGTAAGGTTTCAGACCACCATGCAATTATTCCTACGGAACAGTCTGTGTCCTTAAGCTCTTTAAATGACAAGGAAAGAAAAATATACGACTTGGTAGTTAAGCGATTTTTAGCTGTATTATATCCACCTTTCGAGTATGAACAAACTACCATTAAGGCGAGAATTGGTGATGAATAC
>CAZMQY010000289.1:0-4847 GCA_964568335.1 uncultured Clostridium sp. | reverse complement strand
TGTCGTAGGTTCAAGTCCTATTTCCGCTACCAGATAATCCCTACAGGTTTCCTGTAGGGATTTTGTTATAAAATAAACCCTTGAACAAATATGGCAGAGGATATGCCTATCTTTTCATCAGCATGTATTACTTTAACCACATACCAAGTGTAATTACTATTTATTTTTAGTTCTAAATTCCACTCGCATTTAGTTCTATTTTTAAATGATTTTTCTGCAAGCACTTTTCCCCCATTTGAAATCACTTCTATTTTCTCGATAGGACTATTTTTATCTTCCGCTAATATGTGAAGCTCAAAAATATCATCCTTATTGAGATTTATAATGCTTCCCATCCACTGATTATTTCCTTTAACTACAAGCTTTAGACTTCTGGACTCAGTAGAATACACCCTCCTCAGCTTAATGGCAGTTATTAAGGCATTAATGGATAATTCCGTAGAAACAACTGCAGTGACATTACTGGAATCCCCCCAGTCATCTGAATGATTATCTTGACCATTGATGGCGGCAATATGCCAGCCGTCGTCAAGTGCAGCATAGTAATTTTGCTCTGTACGATTATACTGGCGAGTAGTTGAACCATTGCCAACCTCATACAAATTTACAAAGTTATCAAGGTTATGAGAAAAGGGGAGAGTTCTCGGGGAGCGATGAGGATGATTTATTGATAATAATATGTCTTCCTCTGTACAAAGCCACCCATAAAGTTCATCCAGACTAGAGGGTTTTCTCTCTATGATACTTTGGCTGTTAATAATGTTAATATGTCCCCAGAACCTTGTGCTTAATTCAAAGCCTGGCAGAGCTACAAAATCCCTATATTTTGCATTTACTGAGGCAGCCTCAAGCTTGAGCATATTCCACTTTGGATGAGGGTTGCCCGAAATTAATATACTTTTATCATAATTTGTACGCATATTAATAAGCTTTCCTTGATGATCCGTTATTATTAAAAAGTTAAGTCCGTTGTCTCTAGCCTTTTCATAAGCCTCTGTAGGGGTTCCTGTACCGTCAGAGTAGGAGGTGTGGGAGTGGGGAATGCCATAACTGAAGCAGTGATTCTTCAGCTCATCCTCAATTATAAAGCTCCAGTTAAATTCTTCGTTAGTTCCGTTAGCTATATTGACAGTAATCCTGCCATTATGTGTTCCATAACTTAGCGGAGTTTCTGGGCAGTAGCTTAAAGAAAAATCTTTTAGCTTAAAGCTCACTTCTTCATTATCGAGAAAAAGCTTGGCAGTGGAAAGGTCCAGAAGCTCTCTCCCTTCTTTTAAAAAAGCGCAAATATATAGCTGCTGATTTGAGGTAGCAGTGAGGTTTCCTGGTGAAAAGTAAAAAAGAACAGAGGAGTTTGTGCTGTTAATTCTATATTCACTGCAGCGTAATGCTTCTAGTTTGAATTCCTTTACTAGCTCAGCAAATTTATTTTCCAAGGCAAAATCACCCTTTTCATTATTCATTATCTAAATATATAATATTCAGCCATCAGGGAAATTGCGCTGAGCTTTAAAGCCATGGTACATTTTTTGCGGATAAGATGTAATTTATTATTTGAAGTAATTTTCCAAAAGGTAAACAAAAAAGAGTGAAAAATCTCTATAATTTTGCACTCTTTAACTATTATATTTTTTAATATTGTGAAAGTAAACAGATACTAACTACTAAAGACTACTAGTATTATTGTCTATTAATATATTCAGCAATTATTCTTGAAAGATAAAGACCTGTGCTTTTAACCTCCTCCAGTGTGTTGGTGTAGGAGCCTGCTTCAATTAAAACTAAGTTGCCGCTCTTTTGCTGGTTAAATTTATTTCCTGGCTTATGATAGTAAAGACCATAATTTTCACCAGTGCCTGCACGAATTAAGCCTGGAAAAAGACTTTGAGATATGCTGGAAAGCTTTTTGCTCAAGGCAATATTTTTGTCTTTATTTGGATTTCCAGGGCCAATAACAAACATAAACTTTGCCAGCTTATCGTTGTTCATTTTAGTGGTCATAGCTGCTTTATCACTTATAGAGTCTCTATGCAAATCAATTATAATTTTAAAGTCCTTATATTTATTTAAATAAGTATCTACAGTTTTGCCTGATCTTGCATAGGACTCAGTAAATATTGCGCTATGAACGGTTTTATCATGGATTACTGAGATGCCATAATTTTTTTCTAGGTCATTGGCTATAACATCCCCAACCGCCACAATATTTTTTGATTCGTCCATAACGTTAATTGAATAGTCTTTATCAGCTGTATTTTCAGTTGGCCTAAAGCTTTCTGTGGTATGAGTATGATATATAAGTACCTCAGGCTTTGAAGGATTCAAAGTCTTTTTTAATTTAGGGTCATATACTTGAGAAGCAACTGCAGGAATGGTTACATTACCCTCTGTGCCATCGCTTGGTTTCTGATTTTTCTTGATACTGCTTTCTCCAAGCTTAAAAGGATTAAGCGAGAAAGATATTTTATCTTCGCTGCTGGCTTCCTGTACATCTGTTGGTGTAAATAATCCTATTTCTCTTCCAACCAGAGAAAGAGGATTTGAAACGTTTAAGCCGATAAATTCAAGAAGCCTATCACCTATAGAGAAGTCATACTCTGCAAGATCATCTTCGTTTAGAGCAGAAGATTTTACTAGAGGCATTGCATAATTTAATAGCTTAATATAGAAAATACTTTTTTCCGGAGAAGAGGCCTCTGTTGCTACAGCTCTTATAACACCAGGAAAAGACAGCGTTAGCAGTAAAGACAATGAAATTGAGGCGTAGATTTTACCTTTAGTAAATTTATTTTTAAACAATTTTCATCCCCCCATACAAAAAATTATATGAGGCATCAGTTTAGAATATTACCCTATAAATTTACAATAAGCATTTAAGGCAAAAACCTCTTGCAGCAAAAACAATTTTAAACTGTCTATTTATCCTTAATTAATTTCCAGCAGCAAAATTATTTCAACGACATATTTTTAGTTAATGTCGTATAAAATAGTGAATTTAAATATCTAGGTAAAAATTTAATAAATTGAGCTTGTAGCTTGTACATATGGGTGTTTAAGAGACAATAGTATATGAGATGATAGATAAAAATATTCCTGAAATATGGAAATAATTTGGAAAACACTAGGGAACATTGTCCTAAGAAACATAAAACATACCTTCAGTGTATGACAATAATTTCCAGAGGGTTTTGTTATAATTTTAGTCATAAAGTAAGGATGGGGATGTGGATATTATGCAGTATGGCGCTGATTTAACTGCTTATGAAAGAACGATAAAGGTTAATAAAAAGGAAGAAAAAAAGACAGTAGATGTCAGGTTGTATTTAAGGCTTTTGATTTATTTTATAAGCTCCATGCTCATAAGCAGGGTGCTTTTAGTGAACTATATAGCTCCTTTTGGAATATCGTTTTTAATAGCTGTTGTTATTTATGGGGAAGAAAAGGTACCTTTAATTACTGGCTGCGGTGCTTTAATAGGTTATTTAAGCCTATATAATAATTTAAAGGAAATGCCTTCCTATATGATGCTTGTAGCATTAGTAACTCTTACTGGTTATTTAACAAAAGGTCTTGGAAGGAAAAAGCAGCTTTTGATAGTATTTGCTGTATCATTTGTTGAAATCACAGCGTACAAGCTTCTGATTTCAAAATTAACTATGGGAGTAGCCAGCTTTACAGCTTTTTTTGAGACTTTATGCATCTTCCCATTGTATTTTATAATCAATTATTCTCTTATATGCTTCAAGGATTTAAAAACTAAGCATCTTTTTACAAATGAAGAGGTTATAAGTATGGCGGTAACTATATCCTTAGTTATCTCAGGAACTTGGGGAGTAGCTGTGTATGGGGTTTCCCTTAGAAATATACTTGCACTTTTATTTGTTTTGATAGTAAGCTACATTAAGGGCAGCACAGTTGGAGCCGCCAGCGGGGTTGCTATGGGAATTATGGTTGGAATTTGCTCAGATAATCTTCCGCTATTTGTTAGCGTATATGGCTTTTGCGGGCTTGTAGGCGGATTATTTAAAGAAACAGGAAAAATATTAACAGGCTTTGCTTATGCTGCTGCTTTCTTTATTGTGACTATATACTCCAATATACCTGGACAATTTAAGATTATTGAAATATTTATTACCATGGTAATATTTTGCATTGTTCCAAATAAGTTTTATAGAATATTAGCACTGGAACTGGACTTTAATAAGAAACAGGATAGCATCAGTTCAAACTATGTAGATAAGATTAAGGGCATACTAGTAAATAGATTGGACAATTTTTCGGATGTATTAACCAACATGTCAACTATACTTGAAAACTTAGCTGAGAACGATAAACTAGTAATGAAAAACAAAAGTGCGGCACTTATTGAAAATCTTGCTGACAGGGTATGCAGCGGCTGTAATATGAACTCAATGTGCTGGAAGAGAGAAAACTACTATACCTATAATGCATTTGGAGAGCTTATTCAAAGTTATCAGGAAAAGAAACCAGGAATGCCTGAGGAACTTGAGAGAAAGTGTGTTAAGAGAACAGCACTTTTGAAGAATACTGAAGAGATAGTTACAAATTATATAATAAGTGAAATGTGGAGAAAAAGACTAAGCGAGGGCAGGGAGCTTTTATCCAATCAAATAAATAACATGGCTACGTCAGTTTCTGAGATTATAGACGAGTTTAACGCAAATATAAAAATTAACGTAGAGGCTGAAAACAGCATAAGAAGAATCTTAGATAAAAATAGAATTAAGTATGCGGATGTATTCTGCCTTGACAATAGAAATGACAGATTGATTATCAAGCTTAGAATGGCCGCTTGCGGCGGAACACAAAGCTGTGTTAAGGATATA
>CAZMQY010000288.1:0-4852 GCA_964568335.1 uncultured Clostridium sp. | reverse complement strand
AAGTATAGTGTTTATATGTATTATTATACCCCAGACTCTAGAGTATAGTGGTTGCAGATTAGTTTAGAGTTTATGCCCACAGGCTTCGAATGATGGCTTGAAGCTACGGGGGAGATGATAGAATGAAGGCAATTGTAGTAGGCGGAGGAAAAGTAGGCTATTACATTTATAAAACTTTAAAAGAAAAACACTTCGAAGTTGTTTTGATAGAAAGAGATAAAAATATTTGCAAACGAATAGCCGGGGAGCTGGACGGTGAAATAATTTGCGGTGACGGCTCAGACCTTGAAGTTCTTCAAATAGCAGGTATACAGGATGCAGAAGTAGTTGCCGCAGTAACAGGAAAGGATGAAGAGAATCTTGTTATATGTCAGATGGCAAAAATGGATTTCAATATAGGCAAGACCATAGCAAGAATAAACAACCCCAAAAACAGGCCCATATTCAAAGCTCTTGGTGTAGACAAGACTGTATGCAGTACTGAAGTAATCGCAAATCTGATTGAAGACGAGTTTGAAAATGATAATGTTAAAATTGTACAAACTTTGGACAGGGGCGAAATGATCCTTCTTGAAGCTGGTATCGGCAAAAAAAGCAGCTGGAAAGGTCAGCTAATATGCGACTTAAGCCTTCCTAATGAATGTGTAATAGCTTCTATACTAAGGAATGATACAGTGGTATTTCCAAGGGGTAATATTGAAATAAAAGAAGGAGATCAAGTTCTTATTATAACAAACATGGAAAACAAGATTAAGATTGAAATGCTGTTATGATAACAGTTTACAGGGGTGGGTGGATAAATCATGGTAAATAATAAAAAGATCCTTAAAGGAGTATTTATAGAAATTTCATATGTTTGTGTATTTATATCGCTTCTTTTTGCTCTTAATTTGATTTTTATAAGGTGAGATTATGAAGGTGTTTAAAAATAGTTTAGCAGATATAAGGCTTATTAGTTACTATACAGGTTTTATAATAATTGGAGTGGCAGTTTTAATGATAATCCCTATTATAACCTCCTTAGGTTTCAGAGAGTGGAATACTGTTTTTGATTTTATCATCAGTATTAATATTGCTCTCAGCTTAGGGATAGCTCTCATGATTACAGGCAATAAAAAAACTAAAAAATTCGAATGGAAGCACGGACTTATCATATCAGCGCTTTCCTGGATAATTCTAATGTTTTTATGTGCTGTTCCCTATTATCTAAGTGGTCATGTTAATTCTTTTTTAGATGCATGCTTTGATGTAATGAGCGGTTTTACAACAACAGGTGTACTGCTCACGCAGGATCTTGATCATATTAGCTATGGTTTTAACATGTGGAGGCATATCCTCACCTTTGTGGGCGGACAGGGAATGGTTGTGCTGGCTCTTACTTTTTTAGCCAGAGATACTGTAGGTGCTTATAAAATGTATGTAGGAGAAGGAAAAGATATAGAACTGCTGCCTAATGTTAAGAGTACAGCAAGAATTATTTGGATTATCAGTATGGTATATCTTATATTAGGTACCTTTGTTTTATGGATAAATGGTATGATAATAGGTTTAGCCCCGGTTTCTTCCTTCTTTCACGGATTATTTATGTTTATGTCCTCCTGGAGTACAGGCGGGTTTGCTCCTATGTCGCAGAATCTTCTATATTATCACAGCTTTTCATATGAAATTGTGACAATGATATTTTTCATATTGGGTTCATTTAATTTTGGATTGCATTTTGCAGTATGGCAAGGTAACAAAAAAGAAGTATTAAAGAATATAGAAACTCAAAGCTTTTTTATAACTGCTGCAATTTCATCAATTATACTTGCCCTGGGACTTACAAAGCTTAATGTTTATCCCAATGCTGTGGCTTTATTTAGAAAAGGTATACTTCAGCTGCTTTCTGCCCATACAACTACTGGTGTTGGAACTACTTATGCAAGACAATTTGCTCTGGAATGGGGAGATTTAGGTGTTTTGATTCTTATTATTGTCATGTTAATAGGTGGATCAGCCTGCTCCACAGCCGGCGGATTTAAAGGCCTCAGAGTAGGTGTTGTATTTAAAGGCATTGTCAATGATGTAAGAAAAACCTTAAGTTCTGAAAAGCTGGTGAAAGTATATAAATTTCATCATATCAAGGATCAGATTCTGGAAGACAATTTAGTTAAAAGTGCAGCTTTAATAATAATATGTTATATAATTTTATTCTCTATAGGCACTTTGTTAGGCACTTACTATGGGTATCCATTACTAAGTTCAGCTTTTGAGGCTGCATCTGTAACAGGTAATGTTGGATTATCCATTGGAGTAACTTCCACAAGTATGCCTGCAGTATTGAAGGTCTACTATATCATAGCCATGTACCTTGGAAGACTTGAGTTTATATCAGTGTTTGCCCTAATTGGCTATGTGTTTGGAGGAATAAAAAGAATATGTTTAAAGCATTCAAAATAGTAATGTTAGCTTTGATATTAGTAACCTTTGGATATACCTATAACTCCTACGCCGCGGAGATTACTAACTACAATGATTTAATAGAAAATGGAAAAGCTCTGGATGGCAATGAAGTTATACTATTGGGAGAAGCTATAGGTGAGCCAATGAAAAGAGGAGATTATACCTGGGTTAATATAAGTGATGGAAGTACTGCAATAGGTATATGGATAAAAACCAGTGATGCCCAGAAGATAAGTTTTTATGGAAATTATAAAACAAAGGGAGATAAGGTTAAAATCCTAGGACAGTTCCACAGAGCATGCCCTGAGCATGGCGGAGACATGGACATTCATTCACTGTCTATAGAAATAGTTGAAAAAGGCTATCCAACAAATGAGCTGATTAATAAGAATAAGCTGAAATCAGCTCTTATCCTGTCATTTATAACAGCTTTATTATGTATAGCTTTTGTAAAAAGTAGAAAATCCATGAGTGCATAAAATTTTTCGTGTAAACTCTCACAAAAATTATTATAAGTTATGAATTTATAGAACTAGGTTATTAGATTGGGAGCGTAAATAGTTTTGATTTTACACAAAACCATTTACGCTCCCATCATTTTAGCCTTAGTGAATGATATAAATTAATCTACTATCCTGAAGACAGCTAGTACAAAACTAAGACTGACTTTTAACATTTACTTTTATCTTTTCAATTCTTTTTTCCTTTACCTCTTCTATTTTAAATAATAAGTTTTCATATTCCAAATTATTTTCTTCAGCACTCTCTGGGATACGCCCAAGAAGGTCGATTATAAATCCGCCAATTGTATCGTAATTATTGCTTTCAATGTTTACATGGAAACTATCATTAAAATCATCAAGAGAGAGCATACCATCTATTATATAGGTGTTTTTATCGATTTTATCTATTTCTGGCTCGTCATTATCATACTCATCCTCAATATTTCCCATAACCTCTTCTATAAGGTCCTCAATAGATACAATTCCAGAGAATCCTCCATATTCATCTATCAACACTGCTAAATGCTTTTTAGAAGCTTGAAGCTCTTTAAATAGCTCGTCTATATTTTTCGTCTCGGGAACGAAATAGGGCTGATGCAGTATGCATCTGATATCTACATTTTCAAAGCCATGCTTTCTCGCTTCAACAAAGAAGTCCTTCATATAGAGTATACCGATAATATTATCAGTATCCCCTTCATATACAGGAATTCTTGAATATCTTTCTTCAATTAACTCATCCAAATATTCCTTAAGTGGAGTATCTATATTAATCATGTATACTTCAGTTCTTGGTGTCATAACCTCATTAGCCAGCTTATCATCGAACTCAATTATACTGTTTATCATTTCTTTTTCTGTTTCATTAATAACACCATGTTCTTGTCCAACTTCTACTATGGACTTAATCTCTTCTTTTGATACTTTTTCGTCTAATCCCTCTTTATCAAACCCAGCTAAACTAACCAAAATATTTGTTGATGCTGAAAGCAGCTTTACAAAAGGAACTGCTATCTTAGACACAAATAATATAGGTCTTACAGAAGACATTGCTATTGCCTCGGATTTCTTCAATGCTACTCTCTTAGGGAACAATTCACCAAAAACCAAGGTTATATAAGATAATATTATGGTTACTACTACTAAGGCTATTTGTTCACTATAGGGAATATTTATTTTGCTTAGATAAATTGATAAACTACCTGCTATTCCTGTAGCAGCAGAAGCACTGGAAAAGAATCCAGCAAGGGTTATCCCTACCTGTATGGTTGATAAGAATTTAGTTGGTTCTTCCAAAAGCTTTAATAAAAGCGATGCTTTTTTATTTCCTTCATCAGCAAGAAGCTTTAGCTTATTCTTGTTTAGAGATACTATAGCCATCTCTGCTGAAGCAAAAAAGGCATTAATCAATGTTAAAACAGCTATTAATATTAGTTGCGAAGTTATATTCGCAGGGTCAGGTTCTACCTTCATTTTTATTCCTCCAAATTTAAAATATATAATCTTTATGATAATAACATAATTAACGTAAATTTTCACTCTTTACTGATCATTTTTACTTTTTATTAATATTTGATTGCTTAAATATATATATGTAATCTTTCAAAAAACAAACAAGGAGATGATTGATATGGGCAAGACTTTAATGACCTTCAGCTTTGCACCCACACCATAGGTGCAACACCTGCTGTATATTGATAGAACTTCAGCCTTGTCCGCAGCTGTATGCTTAGGCTTTCAACCATGAAAAAGCTCAACCAGCTTAAGGCAAAGTACTCTAATGTGAACATATATTTGAAAACCATAGTGGACGAGGCTATCTCCTTTTACTACCAGCTCGTTTTCTCTCGCAGAACAAAAAGTTAACTTGTTATCTATATAAATATTTAAAAATAAAAATAGTTAAA
>CAZMQY010000287.1:3268-4860 GCA_964568335.1 uncultured Clostridium sp. | reverse complement strand
TGGATGTTAAGGGAACTTTCTAAAGATATCCATTACGAAAGTTTAAATTAACTAATACGTTCATAAGGCTTTATCACAGATTTAAGTTTGGTTTCTATATAACAAATTTTTAGGAGATAGAAGACTATGAAAGCAAAATTAGGCGTTGGCATTATAGGCTGTGGTAACATATCAGACACACATGCAATAGCTGTCAGTGAAATTGAAGGTGCAGAGCTTATGGCAGTTTGTGATGTTGTGCCGGAAAAGGCCAGGGTGTTGGCCGAAAAATATGGCTGCAGCTATTATACAGACTACAAAGAGATGCTCAAAAGAGATGAAATAAAGGTTATATGTGTATGTACTCCCAGCGGAATGCACAGCAAGCACGGAACTTTGGCAGCAAGGGCAAAAAAACATGTTATTGTTGAAAAACCTATTGATGTCTCACTTGAGGCTGCCAATGAGCTTATAAAGGTGTGCAGGGAAGAAGGAGTTCTTTTAAGCGGTATATCCCAGCATCGATTTGATGATGATATTATGAAGCTTAAGGAAGCAGTTTCCGAGGGAAAACTAGGGCAGCTGAACTTTGGCGGATCTCATACAAAGTGGTTCAGAAGTCAAAAATATTATGACAGCGGCGACTGGAGGGGAACCTTGGAGCTTGACGGAGGTGGAGCTCTCATGAATCAATCCATCCACTATATAGATATGCTCCAATATATAATGGGGCCCGTGGAAGAGGTTTTTGCCTATTGTGTAACTCGTGCCCATGAAAATATTGAGGTTGAGGATATCGGAACAGCCACAGTTAAATTTAAAAATGGAGCAGTTGGTTTTATAGAAGGTAATACTGCAGCTTTTCCGGGCTATTGCACAAGACTTGATATATACGGCACCGATGGAAGTGTAATTATCGTTAACGACAAAATAGAGGAATGGAATTTTAAGTGTGAAGGTGTTACAGAAGCGGATTTTGGAAGTATAGCTAAGACAGAAAAAACATCCGGCACCACCGGAGCGATTAAAGGCTGGGCATCTACACCTGGAGACTGGCATACTTCTCATAAACGGCAGATAGAAGATTTTATTGCTGCAATAAAAGAAGGAAGAAAGCCAAAGATTACCGGAGAAGAGGCGATAAAACCTTTGGCTATAATACTTGCAATATATGAGTCTTCCAGAACAGGTAAGCCTGTCAAAGTCAAATAGAATATAACCCGCTTCTTGCTTGGTGATTCTTAGCATAATGTTATAAACTTGGCTTTATATATTTCTTTGGCGAGCAGCCAACAACCTTTTTAAAGGCCTTGTAAAAGTTTGAATAGTCGCCAAAACCTACAATACTGGAGGCTTCCAGTACCGGAACTCCGCTTATGAGAAGCTCCTGTGATTTCATTATTTTTTTATAGGTGATATATTCATTTACCGTAAAGCCAGTATTCATCTTAAAAATATGACATAAATAATATTTATTAATGTAAAATAGTTTTTCAAGTAAATCAAGGGTAATCTTTTGATCAATATTTTTATTTATATATTCCAGTATGGCAGCGACCTTGTCATTATGCTCAAAGGACTCTATTACCATATCCTTGTTTTTCGAAAAGGTT
>CAZMQY010000287.1:0-3258 GCA_964568335.1 uncultured Clostridium sp. | reverse complement strand
CTCCTTAGCATAGCTCTCTATTTTATTCCATAGAGCACTGATTTCTGCTGAAAGAACGTCTTCGGAGCTTATTTTGTTGAAAAAACCCAGTTTTCTTTTCTCAAAATAGTTAAATAGATTAAATTCCTCACTTTGCAGAAAAGAAAGATATTCAGGTTTGAACTGGATGAATTTTCTTTCATAGGGCTCTTTCGAATTGAAGACGATTCTGTGGAGTTCTCTTGTGTTTGTAATAATAAGGTCATTTGGTCTAAGCTTATAAGCCTGTCCTTCAATATAATAGGTAAGATCGCCCGAAACATGATAAAAAAGTTCGTAGCCATCATGAATATGTGTTGAAATATCATTAGGTGATTCTGTGTATAAATGGCACAAGGCAAAATTATTAGTGGTATAAGTAAAACTTTGATCAGTCAAGTTAATCCCTCCAATATTTATTCTAGAGCAATATTTGCAAGGTTTCAATAAAATAAAAGTGTTTTAGGAGGTAAGAGGATGAGCAAATTTATTTTGTCTGTTTTTGGAGATGAAATCAGTTCAGATTTAAAAACTCAGATGGATGTTCTTGAAGAGCATGGTATTTCTTATATAGAAATGAGAGGAGTCAACGGAAAAGGATTAGTTGAATACTCTATAGAGGAAGCTAAAGCAGTAAAAAAGCAGCTTGATGAAAGAGGCTTCAGACTTTCAGCCATAGGTTCTCCTATAGGAAAGATTTCAATAACTGACGACTTTAAGCCTCATCTTGAGCTTTTCAAGCATACACTTGAGCTTGCAAAACTTATGGAGTGTAAATATATAAGAATGTTCAGCTTTTTTATACCAAGAGGAGAAGCTCCGGAAAAATACAGAGACGAAGTTATGTACAGATGGAGTGAATTTGTAAAGGCTGCCGAAGGAACAGGAATTACTCTGCTGCATGAGAATGAAAAGGACATTTATGGAGATACACCTGAAAGGTGTCTTGATATCATCAAAACCATGAACTGTGAGTTTGTAAAAGCAATTTTTGACCCAGCAAATTTTGTACAGTGCAATGTGAAGGCCTTCCCTGAGGGTTATGAGCTCTTGAAGGATCACGTTATTTATATGCATATAAAAGATGCGGTATATAGCGATCATCATGTGGAGCCCGCAGGCCTTGGCGATGGAAAAGTGAAAGAGATCTTAAGCGCATTATATGCTAAGGGATTTGAAGGTTTCTTGTCAATTGAGCCGCACCTGGGGCATTTTGAAGGCTTTGAAAAAATAGAATTGGACAGCAAATGGAAAAACATGCCTCAAGGCGGACCGAGGAGTTTCGCTGTTGCTGCAGAGGCTTTGAAAAAGCTTACAGAAGAAATTATACACTGTAAGCTATAGTGCACAAAATTAGTGTTCATACAAAATAAATTAGAAAGGCATTGCAAATTTAAAACTGCAATGCCTTTTGTTCTATTTTAAAACGGAACTTATTTATAAACTTATATGAACCCCGAGGAAAGTTTTTACCTTCTTTTCTCCTGTTCAATTAACCCCTTTCCAGTATTAATCAAAGTATCAATGGCCAGCTTTATCTCATTTTTCACTTCCTCCAGCAGATTATCTAAACATTCTATAAAGTAATCTATCTCTTCTTTTTTTACTATTAGCGGAGGTTCAAATTTTAGTACAGAAGGATTATTGGCTGCAAACCCGCACAAGATTTTATATTTCCTAAGAAGCTTTGAAATTATGGTTACCATCATAAGCTCCTCTGCCATAGCAGAGTGAAGTTTTTTAAGACCGGCAAATTCGATGCCTATAAATAGTCCTTTTCCACGAACTTCGGTTATAATATCATGCTTTTCCTTAAGTCTATTTAGCTTAGCAAGTGCGTATTCTCCAAGCTCCTTTGCTCTTTCAGGAAGCTTCTCTTCTTTAATAACTCTTAAAGTCTCAATTGCAGCGATGCAAGCAAAGGTATTTCCTCCAAAGGTAGTGCTTGGTAGTGTAGCATTTTTAAGCTTGCCGTAAGTCTTATCCCAAATTTCTTGTTTCATGGAAACTGAGCCCACTGGCATTACACCGCCGCTAAGGGATTTTGAAAGACAGAGAATATCTGGAGCAAAATTAAGCTGTTCATAACAAAACAAACTTCCACACCTTCCAAGACCGCTTTGTATTTCATCTAATATAAGAACTATTTCATTCTCGCTGCAAATTCCCCGTACACTTTCAAAGTATCCTTCTGGCGGCAGGTTAATTCCACCCTCTCCTTGAATTGGCTCAACTAAAAAGGCTATTACCTTATGCTTTTTTACAACTTTTACAAAGGCATTTATATCTCCAAAAGGTATCTCAATAAAATGCTTTTTAAGATGAGGAAATTTCTTCTTGCTCTTTGTACCTAATGCAGAAATAGCGCCTAAAGTTTTTCCGTGATATGCATTTGTGCAGTATACAATTTCCCCTTTTCCTTTGTACAAATATGCTGTTTTAATTGCTTCTTCCACAGTTTCTGCCCCACAGTTAGTAAAAAAACTAACAGGCAATTTGCTTTCTGTTAGAAAGGATATATTATTGGCTAAAACTCCATCATATACATTTATACTTTGCTGCAGCAGATTCGGCCTTCCAAAATTGCTTTTTAGTGCTTCTATAACGCTAGGGGGATTATGACCAAGATTTAATGCTCCAAAACCACCCATAAAGTCTAAATATTTATTGCCCTCAGTATCCCAAACATTCATACCTAAAGCTCTCTCATAATGTACAGCCATGTTGCTTATTTTAAAAAATTCATACAAGGAATTACTAAAATTTTTTTCATATAATTTATTAAGCTCTTCTGATGTTAATTTTTCTATATCATTTAAAGATACGAACATAGAAGCTGTCCTCCCATTAATATAGTGTTAATATTAGCTTCTATATTTGATGTTATATTTATGTATTTATATTCTGTTGCAGCATTTCAAAATTAAGAGAAAAAAGGGACTTTGATACGATTATATTAATAATAATCTGGTACGAGCAGATAGGGAACTAGGTAAGCTACTTGTTTGACACCAACACTGCTTTCAATGTAACATTATAATAAGGTTGGGCAGCTAAGCCTGGAGACCATGGATAAACTAAAAGTTATAAAGAAATAATCAAATAATGCTGAAGCATTATTTGTGCTCAGCAAAGTAGAGGAGGATATATATGCATAGAAATAAAAAATGGAGCAACTTATTAATAAAACTATGGACAGTTTTATTTTTATTTATATTTGCAGGATGTCAGGCGACTAAT
>CAZMQY010000286.1:0-4868 GCA_964568335.1 uncultured Clostridium sp. | reverse complement strand
CTTGTAGGTTGGGGCTCAATGCATGGTCCACTTAAAGAAGCAGTACTTATGCTTCAAAAGGAAGGTGTTTCTATTGGTGCATTGGTATATGGAGATTTATATCCCCTTCCTACAAACCGTCTAGAGAAATATGCTGCTACAGCTAAGAATATCGTAAATGTAGAGCAAAACTTTAATGGACAATTAGCTAAGCTTATAAGAATGGAAGCAGGAATTAATATGACTAACAGTATTTTAAAGTATGATGGAAGACAGTTAAGCTC
Source organism: uncultured Clostridium sp. (assembly GCA_964568335.1). Classification (GTDB taxonomy): domain Bacteria; phylum Bacillota; class Clostridia; order Clostridiales; family Clostridiaceae; genus Clostridium_AT. The sequence goes on along the minus strand of CAZMQY010000286.1, from coordinate 4,605 downwards.
ACAAGAAATTTCAGATAGGGTAAAAAGCGAGGTGTTAAAATAATGTTAGATTTAAATATATATGATACTCAAGAAGAATGTGCATGGTGCCCAGGCTGTGGAGATTTTGGAATTTTAGCGGCATTAAAACAAGCTTTAGCGGAACTAAAGCTTATGCCTCATGAGGTAGTTATATCCTCGGGCATAGGTCAGGCTGCAAAGCTTCCACACTATATAAATGTTAATGGCTTTAATGGACTGCATGGAAGAGCTGTACCGCCAGCGGTTGGAATTAAGCTGGTAAATAAAGATTTAAAGGTAATAATAAACTCTGGAGATGGAGATTCCTATGGCGAGGGTGGAAATCATCTGCTTCACAATATAAGAAGAAATATAGATATAACACATTTTGTTCACGATAATCAAATTTATGGTTTGACTAAGGGTCAAGGCTCTCCAACAACTGAAAAAGGTCAAAAGACCTCAATGCAATTTGATGGAACAAATATTGAGGCTTTTAAACCTCTAGCCTTTGCCATAACAGCAGGTGCGACCTTTGTTGCTAGAAGCTTTTCAGGCGATAAGGAACATTTAGTAGATATAATGAAGCAGGCTATACTTCATAAGGGTTATTCTCTTGTGGATATACTTCAGCCATGCGTAACCTTTAATCATGTAAATACATTCAAATGGTATAAGGAAAACACCTATAAGTTGGATGAGTCCTATAATCCATCAGATAAGTTTGAAGCTATCAAAAAGGCGATGGAGTGGGAAAACAAAATACCTCTTGGTGTAATATATAAAGAAGAAAAAGTAGAGTATACAGAAGCAGTTTCAAATTTAACTGAGAGTAAAACACTTGTTGAAAGGCAGTGGAAGCCTCAGGAGGCAAGAGTGTTTATGGAAGACTTTAGGTAGTCATTTAAATATGATAATCCGGCAGATTGGACGGACAGGAACGCTATTACGCCGATAGTGAAATGCATAAATAAATAGATTGATGAAGGTTTATAGGCAGAGGTGAATATGAAAAGTATTCAGCCTCTGCTTTTTTATTTTTGGTATGATAATTGCTTATTTAATTTAAGGTAAATAGTTAAGGAGGAGAGGGGATAAGGTGGATAAGATAAAACATCTAAAGTGCTCAAAGTGCGGCAAGACCTTTGGTGAAGAGGTCTTGTACCACTGTGATGAGTGCGGCACGGAAGGTACACTTGATGTAATATATGATATGGATTTAATAAGTAAACTGCTAACAAAGGAATACTTAATAGAAAATGAAAGAAGAGATTTATGGAGGTATATTCCTATACTTCCTTTGGATAACGAGAGAGGAATTACACCGCTTCAGGTAGGTTGGACACCTTTGTACAAGGCGAAAAGATTGGAAGAATTATTAGGGTTAAAGAATATATATATAAAGGATGACGGAAGAAATCCTACAGCCTCCTTTAAGGATAGAGCATCAGCGGTTGGAGTTGCTAAAGCAATTGAACTTGATAAAAAAGTTATTTGCGCAGCCTCCACAGGAAATGCAGCGTCATCTGTTTCTGGCTTTGCTGCCTGTATGGGAATAGAAAACTATATTTTTGTTCCAGCAAATGCGCCTGAGGCAAAAATCACACAGCTTTTAATATATGGAAGCCATGTGATTTTAGTTAACGGTGATTATGATACAGCCTTTGATTTTTGTCTTAAGGCAGTGGAGCATTTTGGCTGGTACAACAGAAGCTGTGCTATAAATCCCTACTTAGTTGAAGGAAAGAAAACAGCAGCTTTTGAAATTTGTGAGCAGCTTGATTTTAAAGTGCCTGATAAAGTAATTATGTCTGTTGGTGATGGCTGTTCAATATCTGCAGTATGGAAGGGCTTTAAAGAGTTTTATGATTTAGGAATTATAGATAAGCTTCCTCAGATGGTTTCTGTTCAGGCGGAAGGCTCTAACCCTGTTAACAGGGTCTACAAAAAAGGTACCAGGAGCTTTGACTACAAAACTCCCAGCACAATTGCAGACAGTATATCAGTTGGAATACCGAGAAATGGCTACAAGGCTTTAAATGCACTTAATGAAAGCAGAGGTATAGCTGTGGATGTCAGTGACGAAGAAATACTGCAGGCTATGACTACCTTGGCTAGATATAGCGGAGTGTTTGGAGAACCAGCAGGAGTTACAGGCTTTGCCGGGCTTCAGAAACTAGTTAGGGAAGGACTTGTAGACAAGGAAGAATCGATAGCTTTAATAGTTTCAGGCAATGGTCTTAAGGATGTAAAGTCAGCCATGAAGGCTGTACATAAGCCTGCAAAAGTAAATCCTGACTTAGAAGAGCTTGTAAAATATATAAAAAAATAAAAATATATGGGGGTAAATTTATGTGTAAAATTCCTTTTGGTCCAAACTATGACGAGATGCTAAATCCGCAAAATCTAAATCCGCGGGTTAGAGAAAAAGCTCTTGAGGCTTTAGCAGAAAATGAATTAGATTCAATAAACCTTTTTAACATAACCTGGAAGGATGAAAATAATGAAGTTAGAAAGATAGTACTTCCTAAGGAGCTTACAGGGGTGGATGCCAACATTGTTGTTATGCTTGGAAAGTACTTTCCATCAGGATCTCATAAGGTGGGCCCTGCATATTCAACACTTATCGAAGGCTGTGTTGATGGAGATATTATTCCAGGAGAGCATACAATACTTGGCCCATCCACAGGAAACTTTGGCATAGGCGTATCTTATATTTGCAGGCTTATGGGCTATGAGTCTATAGTTATTATGCCTGATAACATGAGTAAGGAAAGATATGAAAGAATACAAAAATATGGAGCTAGGCTTGATTTAACTCCAGGTTCAGAATCGGACGTTATTTTAACCTTGGAAAGAACCTACAAGCTGAAGGAAGATCCTCAAAACAGAGCCTTAGCACAATTTGAACTTTTGCCGAATTATAGATTCCACAGGCATGTGACTGGAAATTCAGCCATAGAAGCTGTGAAAGGAATTGGTAATGGAAGAATCGCCTGTTTTACTTCGGCGCCTGGCTCTGCTGGAACTATAGCTGCAGGTGATCAAATTAAAACTGTATTCCCAGAGTGCAAGGTAGCTGCTCTGGAGCCTTATGAGTGCTCAACTTTAGCAAATGGAGGAAGAGGGCAGCACAGAATTGAGGGCATAGGCGACAAGATGTGTACTCTAATCCATAATATTTTAACTACTGACTTTGTAGTTTTGATTAAGGATGAAGAAACTGTTCAGGGCATAAAGATAATGCACGATGGAACAAAGGCTTTGATGGAGCTCGGAATAGAGGAAGAAACTGCAAATTACATGAGAGAACTATTTGGGCCATCAGGCATATGTAATATACTTGGAGCGATTAAAATGGCTAAGTACCTAAAGCTAGGACCAGAGGACAACGTAGTTACTATAGCTACAGATGGCTTTGACAGATATAATTCTGTAATTGAAAACCTAGACTCCAGATATTTGGAGGTGGAGGATTTTGTTTTAAGAAGATGGATTAAAGACATCTTCATTGAGCAAAAGAATGACAATGTTTTTGATTACAGAAGAAAGGATGCTAAGGAAAAGCTTTTTGCTCAGAAGGAAAAGGATTGGTTAAAGTTTGGCTACAGCAAGGAATATTTAGATTCAATGAGAAGGCCTGAGTTTTGGGAAAAGGAATACGAAAAAGTAAATTATTATAATGAGAAAATTAAAGAGATGAGATAATGGGAAAACTGCAGGGATATCTTGCAGTTTTTCAGCTTCTTCACAAAATGCAGTATTTAATTTATCCACAAAAGACAATATCCCATGTTATTCCAAAGGAGCCACGAAGATGTCCCACCTATGCATGCATATTATGTCAGCATTGAATAATTCTTTATAGGTATTCAGCGCTTCTTCACATCTTCCATTAAATTTTAAGTATGTTGCTATTTTCATACTTTTACGCTCCTTTTAATCATTGGCAATATATGGATTTTATTTTCTTATTTCATTATACAAAAAAGTACTATATATCTCAAATATTTAACACGAACTTCATTTCTCAAGATGAGCATGTTTTCGCATTTTTAGAAATTTTCATGAATATACTTACTTTAGAGGAAATTAAAAAGGTGGTATTTATGATTAGATACAGCTTGATGAATATTAAGGATTATGTGCTAAAGCTGGGAGAACTTATAACTGAGGTTTTGAGAGTTGATGTGGAGATTGTCGATAAGGCATTAAAGAGAGTTGCTGGTACAGGAAGATATGACAGCTTGGCAGTAAAGAATTTAGAAGGCGAATGTTTAATATACAGAAAAGTTATTGAAATGGGTAAAAAGCTTGTGCTTGAAAACCCAGGCTTTCATAGATATTGTATAGAATGCAGAAAGAGACACTACTGCGTTGAAAAGTTTGAATGCTGCACACCTGTTATTGTAGATAAGGAAGTAATTGGGGTTATCTCACTAATATGTTTTACAGATGAGCAGAAGAGAGTGATTCTGGCAAAGCTTAAGGAGTACTCTGATTTTTTGGATAGAATGTCTGAGCTTATTGCATCAAAAGCTAAAGAAAATTACTTAGAACTGCAGAAGGAGAGGCTGATAAAGAATGCTGCTGATGATAACAGCA
>CAZMQY010000285.1:0-4911 GCA_964568335.1 uncultured Clostridium sp. | reverse complement strand
CCTAAAAATGCTTGTAATAGTTTTTCTATATCTTTTTTTCCATTACCTTCAAGCCTGCTCTTTATAATGTCTGCTCCTAGCTGAGTGGTGCTAATGGCTTCTATACTAAGCTTTTTGTATATTATATCTCTTGATGGATCATTAACTCTTGCCATGACTTTTTTAACACCAAAGATTTTTTTAGCCATCTGACTGGCCATTATATTTATGTTGTCATCAGGAGTCACAGCAAGAAAAACATCTGCACTTTCAATTCCTGCTTCAAGCAAAATATCATGATCTATTTCTACACCTTTAACACGTTGTCCATTAAAGCCGCTGCCAAGTCTTTCTAAGTTCTCCTCGTTGTTATCTACAATTGAAACATCGTGACCGTCATTAGACAAATCACTTGCTAATTTGCTGCCTAATCTTCCGCACCCAATAATAACTATATACATAATTTACCCCCTACTAATTCATAGCATCAAGCTGAGAAGTTTTTACTTCAAAAACCAATCCTTCTGCAAAAAAATAATTCTCTAATCCATAATCAGACTTGTCGCCCTTGTAGACTATTCCCGCTGCATTCATAAAGCCTCTGTCAAAGCTGCAATCTAAAGTTAATATTTTTTCCGAATAATTCACACTTACGAAATACCACGGGATTACCTTGCCGTTTCGGCTAAACAGCCATTTAGTATTGTCTAACACATTTTTATATTTTAATTCACACTCATAACCTGCCAATTGCAAAACTGCGCAAAGCAGATTATTTTTGCTAAAGTTATTTCCAAGGCCCATTACCAGAGTTTCGGAGGCTAACTGCTCTGATACTTTAATGCTGTCATACAGAATCTCGTTTTTCAGCTTCATAAAGATATGCATTATTCTCTGCAGCCCAGTAAAATCCTGGTCTAGCCTATTTAAATATCTAGTTAGAGCTTCATGCTCCAAATCCATAAACTTATTAGTCATTTTTCTTTTACCCCCCATTTCAAAGTAGTCTCTATGTTAATGAGGCTGCAATCATTCTTATATTTCAAGTATAACAAAAGCCATATTAATATGCTGCGAAGATACTTCTACGGTCATAAAGAAAGTGTTAAGAAAGCATAAATATAGTGTTAAGACAGAAATAAAAAAGAAGCCTCATAAGCTTCTTTCTTGTTTAATACTATTCATCTACAAGCCTGTATCCAACTCCAACCTCCGTTAATAAATATCTTGGATCGGTTGTGTCTTTTTCAATCTTTCTGCGTATGTTTGCCATAAATACTCTGAGGGACTGAGTGTCATTTACAGGTGAATTGCCCCAAATCTCATTTATAATATATTTATGGGTAAGAACCTTCCCCGCATGTTTTGCCAATAGAGCAAGCAGATTAAATTCAATGGGGGTCAGGTGTACTTCCTTTTTAGCTGCTAATACGCGGCGTCTTTCAAAATCTATTGTTAAATCCTCAACGGAATATTGCTCAGGCATATTATCATCAGAACTTTGTGTTTGCTTGATGTGTCTTAATGCTACTCGTATTCGAGCTAAAAGCTCAACAACACTGAAGGGCTTTGTCAGATAATCATCTGCTCCAGAGTCAAGGGCTTCAACTTTTTCACGCTCGTGACCCCTAGCAGATACAACGATTATTGCAGCCTTTGTAACTGGTCTAATCTTTAAAATAACATCAATTCCATCCGTATCTGGAAGGCCCAAGTCAATAATAATAATGTCTGGATTATGGGAAAAGACAAGTGCTACACCTGTATTACCATATTCAGTATCAATACACTTGTATCCCTGGGCTTCAAGAGAAACATGTATAAAATTTCTTATGGTTTTGTCATCCTCGATTAATAGAATTAATGGTTTATTTTCCACTTCAATCACTCCTTAGCCGGTAAGGTAAATTTTAATGTAGCTCCGCCTGATGCATTATTATAAGCGTAAATCTCTCCGTTGTGCAAATTGATAATGGATTTGCATATTGCAAGTCCAAGACCAATGCCGCGTTTTCTTATATTAATATTCTCAGAAGCTATGTAAAAACTATCAAATATATTGGAAATTGACCCTTGGGGAATTCCTTTTCCATTATCTGATACTTCAAAAACAACACTGTCTTCTTCTTTGTACACCGTTACTTCAATTGTTGAATTCTCAGGTGTATACTTCACAGCATTATCCAACAGGTTTATTATAACCTGCTCAATCAGAGTCCCCTCTATAGGTATCATGATAAGATTTTCGGGTATATTTATTTTAAATTTATGCTTTGGAGAAATTTTTTTAACTCTTGATACTGCTGAAGCAACTATCTCCTCTACAGCTTCCATCTTTTTCTTAATATGAATTCTACCTTCTTCAATTCTAGTCATGTTCAGGATATTTTCTACAGAGTGAATCAACCAGCTAGTCTGCTCGTATATATCCTGCAGCAGCTCTCTTTTTACTTTATCATCTATGACTGTTTCGTTTTCTATTATTGTAGCAGTAGCTCCTAATATTCCTGTAAGAGGTGTTCTTAAATCATGAGATATGGCTCTTAACAGGTTCCCGCGCAGTGTCTCTCTTTCCATATCAAGCTTTGACTTTTGCTGCTGCTCAGATAAAAGCTCCTTTTCCATTGCTGCAGCAAACTGCAAGGCCACCGCCTTAAAGAGTGTTTTCTGTTCAAAAGATAGGTCCCTCTGGCTGAAGCAGGAAACTGCTATTATACCAAATATATTGCTCTGGCCCTGAATGGGAAGGTAATCGGCATAGTTATTCTCAAACAATTCAATAGTCCCTTCTTCGGAATTACCAGAATCAAATAACTGTAAGATATCCTTTCCTTCATCCTTAATAGCATTAAATACGTTATCTTTGCCTGCAATATCAGAATAATAAATCAAAGGCTTTTTGGAATGCTCTGATATATTATTTAGAATTATTACCACTGATCCATTTAACAGCTTTGCAATTGAATTGCTGGCTATACCTGCCATATCATTAATGGTTCTGGCTTTCAGTAAATTCTTGCTGACTTCATACAGCATATGAGTTCTCTCTTCACGAAGAGAGGAAAGCAGGGCTTCTCTTTTAATTTTTGCCGTCATCGTACTTGTTATAATTGCAGCGATAAGCATGATTATGAATGTAACAGGATAATCAGCTCTGTATGCGGCGAAGGTAAAATAGGGCTCAGTAAAAAAGAAATTAAAGGTCATGACACCTATGGCAGAAGCCAATATTCCATAAAAATATGTATCAGTTTGTCTAGCAACAAACAACACTCCTAATATATAAACGATTATGATATTTGATTCATGAATGCCAATATATCTAAATGCAAGAGAAAGGAGTGTAGCCAAGGCCATAAAGCCGAATGTTATAACCCAATTAACAATTATTTTTCTTTTGGAGCGAAAATTAGTTTCTAAAGCAGAACTTCCTTCAGCAGAAGCTTTTGAAGGGCGGGTATGAAATAAGTTAGTTTTCATAAATAAGGATCACCTCTATGCTAAAGATACATAATATTACAAGTCTATTTGCAGATTATTATAGTACGGAGGATTAAAAAAGTAAATCCGTATTAGTGGATGAAGCACTTTTTTCTTTTGTTTCAAGTTTAAACTTGGCTTTTTCATTCCAAGCATTTACCTTATTATAGAATTAAAGTATAATTATTGTTAACGTGCTGCTTATCTTATATATTTAGAGATTAAGATGCAAGGAGAAAGTAATGGATAATATTGAAATTGATGAATATATACAAAATCTAAACTCAGATGCACCTCAATATTTACAAGATTACGCTATAAGTCAGCTTATTCATCTTGAAGGCTCAAAACTACATTTACTTCTACAACCCATATCAAAAAGCTATTGGAGAAATGCGGCAATAGTTTTAAAGAGAATTGGATATCCAAGGGTTAAATTCATAATTCCACAGCTTTTGGAGTGGATTCAAGATATGAATTGGCCTGGTGCACAGGAAATAGTTGATTTATTGATTACAATAGATGATGAGATAGTTCCATATGCAAAAAAAGTCTTAAAATCCGAAGATGGAATTTGGATAATATGGCTGTTATCTGAGGTAGTAAGTAAATGGAACAAGGATTTAATGAGCCAGATTAAAGAGGATTTATATGGGCTATCTGTTACATTAGATAATAAACTTATAATGGAAGGCGTTGATATTCAAGCTATGAAACTGCTTTATGAAAGCAAGCTTATAGATAAGCAGCAGGTTTCAAATATTATTAAAAGAAAAACGGATTTGTATCAAGAGTTATTAGGAAATCTTGATGAATTTAGAGCATCAATCGATATAGTGCCACCCACGTGGCAAGTGGCAAGTGAAAATACATAAATGAGGTGATCTAGTGATTGAAACTGACAGATGTATATTAAGATGTTTTGAAGAAAAAGATTTAGACTCATTCATGACATATAGAAACAATGAAGAGTGGATGAAGTATCAAGATTTTAAGAATTTAACTAAAGACCAGTATAGAAAAGTATTATTAGTTCCTTTAAATGTGGAAAAAGGAACCCAGCTTGCTATTACTGATAAAACTACAGATAATCTTTTAGGAGATTTATATCTTGCAAAAAAAGAAAAAACTATTGCAATTGGATATTCAATTAATCCAATTTATTCTCGAAAAGGATATATAAGCGAAGTTTTGAAAGCCTTATTGCCAAAGCTTAAAGCAGACTATCCTGATTGTGAAATAGTAGCCATGACTGAAAAAGAAAATATTCCTTCGAAAAATTTGCTGCTTAAACTTGGTTTTGTATATGATGGCTGGATAGAGGAGTGGCAGTCAGAAGTTTATGTTTATAAAGTATAAAGTGCCGCCCACCTGGCAAGTGGCAAAACTGTAGAACCAGATAAAAGAAGTTTTAGTCTTGTTTGCGTAGCGAAGCTTTCCTAGATGTAACTC
>CAZMQY010000284.1:281-4927 GCA_964568335.1 uncultured Clostridium sp. | reverse complement strand
AAGATTATAATTGAAGTTAAAAGTACTAATGGCATACTTAATCCATCTACGCCTAAGGTTAAGTCTATACCATAACTTGGCACCCAACTATAACTTTCAACAAATTGCATGCCTCCAACCTGGCTATCATAATTAAAAAATGCAATAAGTGAAAGCACTAAAGCCACAGAAGCAGCTGCCGCGGCTATTATTCTTGGAGTCTTGTTATCCTTCTCAGGCACAAATAAGAGAAGCAAAGCACCAATAACAGGCACTAACATTATTAAGAAAAGTATATGAAATCCCATTATTTTAAAACACCTCCTAATAAAGGAGTGGACATAACTATTACGATTATAACCACTGCAGCAAACATCACAAGAGCATAGCCTTGCAAGTTTCCTGTGTTCGTAACTCGCGCCCTCTTACCTGTAATTCCAAGCAGTCTTGCAAATCCATCAAATATTCCATCAATAAACTTATGATCTAATAAATCAAATATTTTTCCAGCTGCCATCATTACACTGTCAAAAACTCTCAAATAGAGGTTATCAATGTAAAATTTATTATATAAAAGATTATATAATCCACTATACTTCTTAGCTAAAGCCTCAGTGTTAACAGCTTTTTTAATATATATAAGCCATGCAGTAAATATACCTGCTAAAGCAACGATAGTAGATACCCCTGCAACAGCCATATTAACATGAGGAACTTCTGCCTCCTCAAAGAAGATAAAGGTTCCAAAACTTTGTCCAAAAGTATTATAGAACCAAGGTGAGTTAGCAAAACCGGCAAATACTGCTAATACAGCAAGTATTATAAGTGGCAAAGTCATAACCCAGCCTGACTCATGAGCATGATGGTTAGTACGCTTCTTACCAAAGAAAGCTATAAAAATCAATCTAAACATATAGAACGCAGTCATAAAGGCCACTATTGTACCTATAACATAGAGGTATACATGTCCACTTGCCAATGTTGCACTTAATATTTCATCTTTACTCCAGAAGCCTGCTAGCGGGAATATTCCTGCCAAGGCAAGAGATCCAATTACAAAAGTCCAAGTAGTTATTGGCATCTTGCTCTTTATATCACCCATTTCAAATATGTTCTGTGAATGTACAGCATGGATTACGCTACCTGCTCCTAAGAACAGTAAAGCCTTAAAGAAAGCATGTGTAGTAAGATGGAACATTCCTGCTGTTACACTTCCTACTCCCATAGCCATTACCATATAACCAAGCTGGCTAAGTGTAGAAAAGGCAAGAATCTTTTTTATATCATCTTGTACAAGTGCTATTGAAGCTGCAAATATAGCAGTGAATCCACCTATATATGCCATTGCTGTAAGAACAGCATGTACGCTTTCAAACAGAATAAATCCTCTGGCGATTAAATAAACTCCAGCTGCAACCATTGTGGCAGCGTGCATAAGGGCACTTACTGGTGTAGGTCCCTCCATAGCATCTGGAAGCCAAACATGCAATGGAAACTGCGCTGACTTACCAACAGGTCCTACAAATATAAGTGCAGCTATAAGTGTTAAAAAAGCCGCTCCATGGGAACCACTTATTAGCTTTGCAAGTTCTCCAAAATTAAAAGTACCAAACTTAACAAAGAGTAGGATAATACCAGTCATAAATCCAAAGTCAGCCCATCTATTAGTGATAAATGCTTTTTTGCTGGCATCAGCAGCTGATGGCTTATGAAACCAAAAGCCTATTAATAGATAGGAACAAAGTCCAACTAACTCCCAGCCAGCAAACATTTGGAAATAATTATTAGCTACAACGAGAATTAGCATAGAGAAAGTAAACAATGATAAATATGCAAAGTATCTTGAAAAACCTTCATCACCCTTCATATAGCCTAAAGAATAAAGTACTACAAGGGTGGCAATAAATGTTACAATTACAAGCATTAGTGAAGATAGAGGGTCTATCAATATACCCATCTCAATATGCAATCCTTTAAAGGAACCTAAAGATGGTATATTGAGCCATTCTATTGAAAACTCTTTTGGTGTTCTATCTCCCAAAGTTTTAATAAATACTATTATTGAAAGTATAGCAGAAGCTCCTATGGAAGCTAGAGCTACCATTGCACTAACCATTTTCGACTTTTTCGTTATAAACACAATAACTATAAAAGATAAAAGCGGTAATAGTGTTATAAGTAAAGCATTTTCAGCCATTAATATTCACCTGCCTTTTTATAATCTACCATTTTAATAAGTCTATATCGTCTACGGTAGTAGATTTTCTGTGGCGATATAGTGATAGAATTATTGCTAGACCTACTGCTACTTCACAGGCAGCCACAGCAATTACGAAAATTGCAAAGGTATGTCCTGTAAGCTCAAATGGTTTTAAATAATGATTAAAAGCTACAAGATTTATATTTACAGAGTTTAACATAAGCTCTACGCCCATAAAAACCGCAATGGCATTCTTTTTTGATACTGCCCCATACAGGCCTATGCAAAATAGTGCCGCTCCTAAAATTAAAAAGTGGTATAGAGTAATCATTTCTGATTTTTCACTCCTTTCCCAATCACTATTGCCCCTATGGTAGAAAGCAGCAGTGAAACACCTGCTATTTCAAAGGCAATTGAATAGTCATTTAACAGCAGCGAAGCTATAGCAGATATACTTGAATCTACGCCGGCTACTTCACTTGGAACAACCTTCATTGCAAATATAGTTAGAGTAAAAACTATAAACAATGAGGCAGCTACAATTATGCCGCTAACTTTATATTTATTAAACTGATTGCTTTCTTCCATACTGCTTCTCTTTGTAAGCATAACGCCGAAAACAAAGAGTATAGAGATAGCACCCACGTAAACCATTATTTGAACTATAGCTAAGTAATCTGCATTAAGCAGAATATAAATTATGGCAATGCCGAAGAAGGTTGCTGCCATGAATAAGGTGCTATGCACAAGATTTTTTGACAAAACCATTTTTAATGCTGTGAAAATAATCAAAGCGGCAACGAAATAAAATATAATAGAAGCAACCATTACCTATACACCTATCCCTTCCTGCACATTGCTACACTGGTCTGAAACTGCTACTTCCCTAGTTCTTATATCATTTTCTTTAGCACCCTTCTTCCATCTATAAATCGTATCGTCCTTATCGTAGCAAACCATATCAAAATCTGTTTTAAAATTTATTGCATCCTTAGGACAAGCTTTTACACAAAGACCGCAAAATAAGCAATACCCAAGGTTCATATTATACTGCTGTAAAAGTCTTTTCCCTTTTTCATCCTTAGTAAAATCTACTCTAATAACCTCATTAGGACAGGCATCCGCACACATATTACAAGATATGCATTTGTCAAATTCAAACTTAAAGGATCCGTGAGAACGTGGAGGCAGCTTAGGCTTTACCTCAGGATATAGTTCTGTAACCTTCTTTGTAAAGCATCTTTTCATTGTTACTTTTAAGCCTTTTAATATACCTAAACCAAACATACAATCACACTCCTTTTATCTAATAAATTGAATCAGCTTTATGCCAACGCCTGTCACGAGTATATTGGCTATTGAAAGTGGTATAAGAAACTTCCAGTTAAACTTCATCATTTTGTCCATTCTAGCTCTTGGCATTGTCCACCTAATCCACAAAATGAAGAATATCATGGCATAGGACTTTATCATAAACCATAGCCAGGACGGCAGAACAGGCCCATGCCAACCACCGAAGAACAATGTTACTCCAAGTGCTGAAACAACAAATAAGTTTGCATATTCAGCCATAAAAAATAAGGCAAAGCGCATGCCGGTATACTCTGTATGAAAACCTGCTACAATCTCCTGCTCAGCTTCTGTCATATCAAAAGGAGATCTATTAAGTTCCGCTAATGCAGAAATAATAAATATGACAAAGGCAACTGGCTGAAGTACAATATTCCAAACAGAACTTTGTGAAGCAACGATTTCATTTAAATTTAAGGTTCCTGTAATCATAACAATTCCAAGCATAGAAAATGCTAAAGGTATTTCATAGCTTACAACCATTGCAATTGTTCTCATTCCGCCAAGAAGAGAGTATTTGTTATTAGACCCCCAGCCTGCCATCAGAATAGCAATTGTTGAGGTTGATGAAACTGCTGCGAAATATAAAATACCTAGATTTAAGTTAACTGCTGACATATCTTTTCCATAAGGCAGAACAGCATACATCATAAAAGTAACAGTAAAAATGAATATTGGCGCAATCTTATAAACAGTTTTGTCTACCGCTGCAGGAATTACAGATTCTTTTCCTATTAGCTTTACAGCATCAACTAGTGATTGCATAAGACCAAATGGTCCAACTCTGTTTGGTCCTATTCTTTCCTGAAAAAGACTAGCAACACGACGGTCCATCCATACAATAATAATTATATTGAAGGTTACCACAGCAGCTATTGCAACAAAATATACTACAGACATAACCAGATTGATTAAGAAGCTTCCAAATCCTAAAGCACTTAATATGCTTTTTATTAGTCCCGAGCCATTTATAAAAATATTATTAATCATATCCATTCAAATTCCCCCTTCCAGTGGTCAAATAAGCCAGCCTAACCTGCCCGATAAGCATTAGCTAGTTACCCGTAAAGCCCATCCATAAAGTGTTATCGATCAATCTCACCAAGACAAATATCAA
>CAZMQY010000284.1:0-271 GCA_964568335.1 uncultured Clostridium sp. | reverse complement strand
CCGGAAATACTCCTATATTTACGAAAGAAGGTGAGTGAACATGCAAACGATAAGGCTTAGGGCTTCCGTCACTAACAACATAGTAGCCTAATATACCCTTTGCACTTTCAATTTGCCCATAAGCATCTCCTACAGGAGGTTTAATTATCCTTGGCACTTTTGCAGCAATAGGACCCTCTGGTAATGCTGCAATTGCCTGTTCAATCATCTTTAAACTTTCACGTATTTCAAGAAGACGAATATGAAATCTGTCAAAACTATCACCATTTTC
>CAZMQY010000283.1:0-4932 GCA_964568335.1 uncultured Clostridium sp. | reverse complement strand
TCTAATCCGCTGTAAATCAAAAACGCCGCAAGCTTTTATTGCTTGCGACGCTTAATATAAAGATGATGAACTAACTTAACTTCGTATTATGCTTATTAAGTAATATAGATATATCTATTTGCTTTTCTTTCTATATTACCGTTTAAGTCATCAGACAACAGGATTAAAACATATTCGTTATTCTTTAATTCTTTCAACTCTTTGTAAGGAATAGAACCATAAACATAGACACGGATACCATTCTGCAATCTAACATAAAAGTCAACATCTTCATAGGGGGGCTCCGTTTCGTCAAAAATACCATTAAAACAACCTGTCGGGACTGTCGTATCAGATAAGTCCATATTTAACAATTGACCGAGTAAATCTGGCAACAACCGTTTATTTCCTGTTACAGACGCTGCATAACCAAAAAATAATCTAACAATTCTTTCGTGATTGGAATTTTTGATTTTTACATCACGAAACACAAGAAATTCTTCAAATGTCATACTTCTACCTCCTGAAGATAATATAAATATGCGTCTACTTTTCCCAAAGGAGAACAGCCTTTGAAGAGATTTTCAGTAAATCTTCCTTCGATAGCATTGGAATATCTGAGTAATCCAGGTAATACACTGCTGATATATCTTCTTTTACTTCTACAAGGCCAGCACCGTCATCATAATCCCTCCATGAAGTATTGTTAATTGAATACTTATATTCCTTATCCTTTTGTGGCTTAGAAAAATATTTTGTCCATATAGTATCTGTGTAATAAATGTATGCAACTTTTTGCTGTATACCATCTTTTTCAATTGTGATGTTCCAATTATATGAGCCATGGTAATCATCCCCATTAAATGAGACCTCAACCATTCCCTTATCTCCCATTTCCACACTCACTAGTCCATCTTTGTAGGAAATTGGTGTCTGGTAGTGAAAGATAAGTGAAAATACTCCTAATGATACAGCAACTGCACATATAACTGAAATAGCTGATATCATAACATTTTTTCTAAGCAGTTTCTTTTTTATTCCTTTTAATATATTAGATTTTGCTTGCTCTGCTGCTTTCTCCGCATTAGTTGGAATGAAGTCACTATTCATACTATCAAGATATTTTTTGCAGTTATCACACTCTTGTAAGTGTTCCTCCACAGCGGTACGACTTTGGTTACTGCAAACTTTATCGTAGTATAGCGGGAGTAAATCTTTAACTATTTCGCATGAAATTTTCATTTTAAACCCTCCTTGAGTTTAATCTTTGCACGATGAAATGTGACTCTTGCCCAGCTCTCTGTTTTTCCAAAGAGCTCAGCAATTTGGGAAAAGGGTAATTCACCAAACACTCGTAAAGTGAAAACCTCTTTATAGGGCTCATCTAAAAAATGAAGTATCTTATGTATTTCCCTTAATGTTTCACTATTTACTAACTTTTCTTCAATATATTCACCTTCAGTTTCTTCATAAGGTTCATCTGTAATATGTTTACTTTTTTGACATAGTGAAAAATAAGTATTTTTTGCTATTTGACACAGCCAAACTCGGATTTTACAGTTCCCTTTAAACTTGTCTATAGCTTTCAAAGCTTTAAAAAAGGTTTCTTGAGTTATTTCCTCTGCCAAAGTTTCATTATGGCATAGCGAAAGAGAATATTTATAAACATCAGCAAAATACTCCGAGTATATATCTTCAAAACCAGTCACAATTTCACCTCGCTTTCATACATAAGACTCTTGAAACTAAATTTCGTTACAATCTTTTTTAAAAAATTTAAGCGTGCTATTTGACACGCTTACTTAAATTTATATAAATCAACATTTCCTTTATAATTTGCCACAGGACTTAAGAGCATTATATATACGTTCGTCTGCTCTTACATCATAGCCTTGAGCACCTGTATAAAATAAAGCCCCTCTGTTATTATCTAAAGATAAATATATGTTTGGTCCACCATTGTAAAAGCCACCAATATATATTTTTTCTCCATTAGCTACTAATACAAAGGCTCTTTTATTATTTTCAAGTCTTTTTGATTCTTTTGTATAATTATTATTATGATTTTTCAGCTCAAAAGTATGGCTGCTCCAGTTATATGATTTTATATCCTCCTCTGTGAGAAATGGTTTGTCATACAGTATAGAACCTTCTACACTGTTTCCGCCCATCGATTTAATTTCATACAGAGCAAACTTATAATTTTTATTTGACAAGTAAATCGTATCATAACAAAAGTACCCAATTAATAATACTAGTATAAGCAAATAGCTAGTCCTCTTTTTTGCTTTGCTTGTATTCCTCCAGCTATTATATAACTTGCTAATCTTACCATTAAGCATATAATCAACTTTTTTTACAGCTCTATAAAAAATATGCAGAATGAAAATAACCGCAATAATTCCAATAAAATAAATTATTGGACTAAATATTGTAAATAGCAATTCCATATACCCACGTCCCCCTTTTTACATTATTCACCTATCTAATATGACTAAAAATCATATCTATAGTTTTATCAGACAATTTAACTGGATAAACTTCAAAGTAGCTTTTTGAATTGTTAAATATTGTTTTTTTGTCTACAAGCTCTTCAATAGCTGCATTTCTATTAGATGTGACCACTATATAAAAAATATATCCCTCTTCTATTTTTGTAGATACCCCTCCCTTGTCACCATAATTGAATACTATATAATAATAGGGCGACTTTTTTCTTTTATTCCTTTCATAGTTCATAAGCTCAGTGGATACAAGATGCTTAGTTTTAATTAGATTTAACTCCTCAATGATTTTATTTATGTCATCAGCAGAACTTATTTCACCTATTTGAGAACTCACACCTTGTGTATTATCTCCATACCTATATATGGTCATTTTTACAGGAGTCTTTAAATTATAGATTTCCACCTGACGTTGTGGATGCATATATGGCTTAACAAGATTATATCCTTCCACACAAGGTACTAATAAAGCCCAAAATAATGCAAACGCAATGTCAAATCTACTAATCCTCTTAGCTATATAAGCATTTTCTTTATAATTCTTTATTAGATGAGTCAGAAAGTATATGTATAATATTAAATTTAGTGATATCAATGCTATCCAAAAACTATATTTTAAGCTGTAGCTATTGGAAAAAGATATTATACAGATTGAGGTAATAAATAGCAGCGCTAACATTGTATTAACAGTAAGCTGAAAAATAGCCAAGCTACCTTTAATACTGCCTTTCTTTAGATAATTTCTTACTGGCAGCACTAATGCTAAGGTTAAACTTAGAGCTATAAGTAAAACTACACTTATATAGCTTGTTCCTTCAAATGTAAATTCTAATAACATATTTGCTATTAATACAGGTAAAATCAGATGCTTAAAAAAATCCCAGGGATAGCTTTTTTCAACCGAAGTCTCTTTCATGACCATATAAAATTTGTCCCCCTCTTAATTCGAACTGTTCAAGAATTTCAAAGCCAATTCAGTATAGATTACCCCATACTTTTCTAAGATTAAAATTTATGGTTCGTCATAAATTATTAGTACCCTTTAAGAATACTTCGAATTATCTAAGGTTATTATTCTATCAAATCCGATTTCAATATTGAATATACTGCTAAGTCATATAATTCTCCGTACTTATTGACTTTCACCTGCCTCATAATCCCCTCAAATTTCATGCCAGACTTTTGCATTACTCTACCTGAAGCGGCATTCAGGGTATTATGTCTTCCTTCAATCCTGTTCATGCCAATCTCTTTAAACAAATAACTGATAACAGCCTTTAAAGCCTCTGTCATTATTCCCTTTCCCCAAAATGACTTGCTTATGTTATATCCTACGCTGCAAGAGCTATATTTTTCATTAATATGCATTATAGAAATTTGACCAATAATCTCACCAATATCTCTTAATTCAATTGCCCAATTGTAATAATCAAAATTCTGATAGCTATTAATCCAGCCTTCAACTACATGTTCTGTTTCGCTCAAATCCTTATGAGGATTCCAACTCAAGAATTTGCATACTTCGCTATCTGTGGCCCAATTTTTATACATATGTTGAGCATCACTTGGCTTAAATCTACGCAATATAAGCCTTTCAGTTTCTATTTGCTGCGTACCCTTATTATTTAGCATTTTACCCCCCCAATATATAGTCTTCAATTCATCTTATACTACTTTTTTCATCTAATTTACTTAAAATAATATCAACCTTTTTATCTAACTCTTTATTTCTATTAATAAAATTTTTAATACCTTTTATTGCTTTAAATACTATTATTATGATAGCAAATAATAGAGCAAAATTAATGATGGTAGCTATAATAGTAAGAATGTTAATGTCCATCCAAAATCTCCTTTCTATATTTGTAATTAGTTCGCCATACAAGGATGCAGCAAAGAACAAATCAATTGAAATCGTTCCGTATTATACCAATTATAGCATATATAGTTTCAATGTCGTATCTTATGTTTCTACTCCGCTGTAAATCAAAAACGCCGCAAGCTTTTATTGCTTGCGACGCTTAATAAGAAAAAGACGTACTTATTCAAGTTAATCTCATTTCTGTGCGGTCATTATAAATATTGACTATGGAGTAATCTTCTCTGCTACTAAAGTAAAGGTCTTTGGAAGTCCTTTGTCAAAAGTCTCTGAAGATAAGTTAGGTTCTTCATCTAAACTCTTAATGAAGAAACCTTCTTTAGCAACGGCAGTAACTATCTCACCGAGATTCCATTTACGAAGAAGGACTTTCTTTGGTTCTTCATTATCAGTTAAATATTTTGAGTAAGATATATCCTTTTCCTCTAGAGAGGTATCAAAGTAATCTCCAGTTACCTTATGTTTGCGCACTTTAGCTGTTGAACCCCTTGAAGAAATAAGTTTAGTTGTAACTGGATGAAAGTCTCTAATTACTAACATTCCATTGAAACGTAAAAGCTTATAAATAAC
>CAZMQY010000282.1:671-4996 GCA_964568335.1 uncultured Clostridium sp. | reverse complement strand
CTGCATTTTTATCGTTTAATAAAATTCTATTTAACTAAAGGAACTGCTCCAGTAACAGCTGCTACTAGGATGAAGATAACAAATATACCTACAGCCCATTTACCAGCTTCCTTTTGCCATTCGCCCATGTCTAATCCAGTTAAGTTCAATAATAAATAAATGAACGCAACTAGTGGGCTTAATAGGTGGAATGCTTGTCCTAATAAAGAAGCCACACCTAATTCTTGAGCAGTGAAACCATATTTTACACCAGCTTCTGCAAGTACTGGTAAAACTCCGTAATAGAATGCATCGTTGGATAAGAAGAAGGTTCCTGGTGCTGATAATATAGCTACAATTAAGCCCCAGAATCTACCCCAGGATGCTGGTATGACACTTGTTAAGCTGCCAGCTAAAGCATTTGCCATTCCTGTTCCAGTAAATATACCCATGAAGATACCTGCGCCTAGAACTAATATAACAACCTGTACAGCATCTCCTGCGTTATCTTGAATACGTCCCTTTTGATCCTTCAATGAACCATAATTGATAACTAAAGCTAAAGCAGCTCCAACTAAGAATAATGTTACAGATGGTAATGTACCTAACATCAACATAACAATTATAGCTATTGTTAAAATGGCATTAATCCAAACTTTCTTTGGACGTCTTAATGCTAATTCTTCTGGATCAGTTACAGTTGTTAAATCTTTTATGTCCTGCTCGCTTAAGTTTTGAATTCCTATACGTTTTCTTTCTTTTAATCCTAAATAGAAAGCAACACCCAACATATAAATAATTGAGACAACCATACCTGGTGCTAAATCACGTAATACAGTTTGCTCATTAAGCTTTAACACGGAAATAGCACGGGCAGTTGGACCGCCCCATGGAAGTAGGTTCATAATAGTATTCATCAGAATAAGTATTACACCTAAGTTCATCATTTTTAATCCCAATTTTTTATAAATTGGAATAAAAGCTGAACACACTATTAAAGTAGTTGTTGTTCCATCACCATTTAATGAAACTGCTGCTGATAAAACAGCTGTTCCAAGTAATATCTTTACTGGATCTCCCTTTGCAAAACGTATTACTGCTGCAGTAACTGGATCAAATAATCCTACGTTTAGCATAATAGCAAAGAATAGTATTGCGAAAAGCAGCATTATACCTGTTGTAGATACGCTTTTTATTCCGTCTAAAGTCATTTTTCCGATATCTGCAGGGAATATTCCCAAAAGTGCTCCAACTATTGCAAAAACTAATGGTACAAGAATTAATGCTGAAAATGGTGTTAATTTTTTCCTTATAACTAAAAATAGAAACACTATAATCATTGCATAAGCTAAAAATGTTGTCATAACCACACCTCTGTCATTTTGGTTTTTTGTATATTTTTTAACATAAACCTGTACGCGCACAAATGTAGTTTAATCAAAATGTCGATTAGTGTCAACGTTGACAGCGCAAAAGAACACCAAAAATACACCAAAGAACACCAAAAAAGCACGAGCCCTTGTATATATATCATTCACCATCAGACCTGATCCTTAATGATTAACGTAGATGTTGCAGGTTCCGTTCTTGGAAGAGAGATGGCTCTAGTTACTGCGCAGCAATGCTTAGTTGATTTCATTGACCATATGGCTAAAATTAAAGGTTTCCCGCTTAAGGTAGAACAGGATATATACTCAAGTGATTCCACAGCCTTCGCTGATGCAGGAATACCTTCTGTTACCTTCTGCCGTTTTGCTCCTCAAGGCGGGGCCATCATCCACACTCGCAATGATGTTATGGATTTTTTAAGTGCTGAAGCCTTGGAAAAAACTACTGTTATAACTAAAGAATTCAGTGAAGCAATTGTAAACTCAGTAGTATTTCCAATTGAGAAAAAGATTCCTGAAAACATGAGAAAGGAATTAGATAAATACTTTATGTTTCTATTCTAATCTCTATTTCTTCAGGGTTTAATCTCATCTTTTCCGCTGGAAACCATCCGAATTCTAATCTTACTTCTTTTCTTTGCAAATCATTGTTCCTGTAGCAGCAAGTATCCATGCCAATCAAGGTAAAGCCTTCATGCTGATAAAAATCTATTGCATTAACATTACAAGTATATATGTAAACTTTCAAAAAACAAATAAGGAGATAATTGATATGACAAAACCAAAAAACATTGAAGCTCTTGATATTGACGAGGCTGATGAGGATGGCTTTTTTGATGGAGATATTGATATGGGTAAGACTCTAATGTGAACATATATCTGAACACCATAGTGGACGAGGCTATCTCCTTTTACTACGACCACGTTTTCTCTCGCAGCACAAAAAGTTAACTATTTAAATAGTTAACTATATAAATAGTTAACTTTTTGCTTTGTGAGCCTTGTCAATCTATATAGTGTTGATAATATGTTAATTGAAAATATTGGTAGCACATTCATTATTAATATATAATTGTAGTATATATTTATAAAATATAGTTAAGTAAATATTATATATTTAATAATAAAAATTAGGTGTGTTTATTATGAAATTAAAACACACTAAGCTTCAAATAACAGTAGAATTCATTACAGTTATTTTGTTGTTTTTAATTTGGCTATATCTAATATTATCATGGAATACTATTCCAGATAAAATTCCAGGTCATTATAATGCACAAGGAGTAGTTGATAGGTGGGGAAATAAAAATGAAATATTGTTAATACCAATTGTTAGTGTTGCACTCTATATATTATTAACAATTGTGTCCTTCTTCCCTTCAGCTTGGAATGTTCCTGTCAAAATTACTGACCACAATGGAGAATTTACATATACTAATTTAAAAACCATGCTAATAATACTTAAAATGGAGGTAATAGCCACCTTTGCTTATATATCCTACTGCAATATAAAGATACAATCTTTAGGAGCCTGGTTTTTACCACTAGAGCTTACTATAATTTTTGTAACTATAACTTATTACATTATCAAGGTTTCTAGAAAGAGATAATATAAAATAAAAAAGGAAAGGGATTAAGCTAAAGAGCTGCTCCCTTTCCTAAAATTTTAATGAACAAGCTGTACAGGTCTAGTTTTATCTGTTCATTATTAATACATTTTTTTATAGCTTCTATTATATTTTTGCTTTTAAACTCTTCATTTTGAAGAATTCTTTCCAAGCTTTGAAAATCTTCAAGTACAATAGCATCTGTGAAAAACTTGCAATTTTTAATTTTTCCATCAGAAAACTCAATATGGATTTCAAACATTCCCCAAAGAAATTTTTCTTCTATAGATATTGTAAAATCAGGGCTTTCAGAAAAGTTCCACTGCCAAGAGCTGTATTTTTCAAGGTAAGCCTCCAAATCTACAGATTTTTCATTTAAGGCTATGATTTCCGACTTAGTATTATAGAACTCATTAAAGCTTGAAATAAGCGCCTCTTTTAAGTTATCAATATCTATCTCCTTTGAGATTTCTTTAAGATTAACTACTCTGGACGCAACAGAATCAATTCCTTTTGACTGAAGCTTTAAGGGAGATACCGTTAAATACGTTGAGAGCTTTGAAAAGTCAACATCTACAAGCAGCGTTCCATGATGACAGCTTACTCCATTTTCATTAATAAACGCATTGCCTGAAAACTTTCTATCCTCAACCATCAAGTCATTTCTGCCGTTAAAATAACCATGTATTCCAAACTTTAAAATACCTCTTAAAATAATGTTCATATTATTTTTCACATCATAGTTTTCATCAGCAGAGATAAATGTAAAATTCAAGTTTCCAATATCATGATAAACGGCTCCCCCGCCGGACAGTCTCCTTACAAGATGAACGCCATCATCGTTAAGCTTCTTAATGTCACATTCCTTATATGGATTTTGGTTTCTTCCTATAACGATGGTATTTTCATTTTGCCACAGAAAAAATACTATCTCATCAGGTGCATTGTTCTCCATGAGCCATTCTTCCAAGGCTAAATTAACCTTAGGATCAAAGGATTCCGATATATATATTTTAAACTGCTTATGCAAAATGAATCCCTCTTCCCTCCATACTTAACAATGCTTCATGAATAGCTTCAGAAGTAGTAGGATGAGCATAAATTACGTGTGCAGCCTTATCCATAGTTAAGCCTGAAGCTATGATATTGCTTATAGTGCTGAGCATATCAGTAGCATGCACACCAACGATTGTGCCTCCTATGATTTTTCCAGTTTCCTTATTTCCAATAAGCTTTACGAAACCTTCTGCTTCTCCCATGGCCTGGGCTTTGCCATTTGCCATAAAAGGAAACTTTCCTACTGCATAATTAAGGTTTTGAGATTTAGCATCCTTTTCAGTCAGTCCAACAT
>CAZMQY010000282.1:0-661 GCA_964568335.1 uncultured Clostridium sp. | reverse complement strand
CTTGGCACTAAGTCGTAGCACATCTCATTTTCTACTCCGTTTATATGATCAGCAGCCACTATCCCTTGATGTGAAGCTATGTGCGCTAATTGAATTATATTTGTTATATCTCCAATTGCATATATATTAGGATTGCTTGTTCTCATGTAGGCATCAACCATAATTCCATTGCGCTTTTCATTCAGCTCTACATTAAGCTTTGCCAAATCAAGAGACTCTAAGTTTGCTTTTCTTCCAACTGCCATGGCTACTTTTTCACTTATTAAGTATTTGGATTCATTATTTTCACTAATTTCAACGATTTTCATTCCATCTAAAGCTGTTTTAATTGATACTGCCTTGGCACTCTCATATATATTAATGCCTCTTTGAACTGCAGAAGCTCTGATTACGTCTATTACATCTTCATCCATAGTGTTTAAAATCTGTGGAAAATATTCAACTACATTTACTTTGGCTCCTAAAGCATTGTAAATAAAAGCAAATTCCATTCCAATAACTCCGCCGCCAATAATTGTTATAGAGGATGGAACTTCTTTTAATTCCAATAGCTCTTGACTTGTAAGAATATCTTTGCTGTCAGCACCTTCTATTGGAAGAGTAGCCGACTTAGAGCCTGCAGCTATAATCAGTTTTTTAAATTTTATAATGGCATCAGTAG
>CAZMQY010000281.1:0-5013 GCA_964568335.1 uncultured Clostridium sp. | reverse complement strand
TAATAGAATCTCCTATTGCTAGTATTTCCTTGTAAGGCTTACTATCAGCTGGGGAACTTGCACTGGAATCTTCACCTACAGAAGATTGATCTGTATTGTCTATAATTATTTCAGTTGGTAGTGATTCATCCTTGTCCATTTGTTGTTTGCCTTTTGACACGCTAGTGATTCCAACAGTAACTAACACAAGCATTAACGGAATCACTACAGCTAAAATCCTTCTAGCCAAAGGCAGTCTTTTGGAGGTAGAACCCTTAATTGCTACATTCTTATTAATAGGCATTTCTATAAAGTGATATGAAAGCTGCGCGATAATAAGAGTTATAACCAATTGGAAAGCAATACGCAAGTATGATGGATTCCCTATTTCATAAACAGGAGTACTTAAAACAATAACGGGATAATGCCAAAGATAAAGTCCATAGGATCTTTTACCAATCCAGCGAAGGGGCTTCCACGATAATACATGACCTAAATAGCCTTCGGGATGACAAACACAAGCTATGAGTATAGCGGAATTTAAACTAAAAAGCAGCATTCCACCTCTATATAGGAATTCATCATATTCATTTACAAAGATTACGCTAATAATAAAGACAGCGAAAGTAATTATACTTATAATATTTAACACTTTTCTTTGCTTAATAGTGATCTTTTTTGTTGAAAGTGTTTTACTCCAAAATCTTTCCATTGGACAAATAATAGCTAGCCAGCTTCCTATGAGCAGTTCAAATGCGCGAGTATCCGTACCATAATAAACACGGCTAGGGTCCTCACCTGATTTATATAATATTCCCATTAACACTGCTGAACATAATGCCCCAATAAAAACCATATTAGCCAGCTTGTCACGCTTTTTAAACAACTTTAACCCTAATATAAGCACAACAGGCCATACAATGTAAAATTGTTCTTCTATTGCCAAGGACCATAGATTCTTCAAAGGTGATGGCGAACCAAAACTATCGAAATAGGAGACTTTATGAAAAATGAACCACCAATTGCTTGCATAAATGATAGAAGATGCTGCGTCTCCTATAAGCTTGGTCAATAGTTTTCCATTAAACAGCATTGTCCACACTAAGGTTGCAATTATCATTGCATAAGCTGCTGGCAATAGTCTTCTAATACGTCCAATCCAAAATTCCCTAAAACTAAAACTATGATTATTTTTTTGCACAGATAAAATTTTTGAGGTTATTAGATAACCGGATATAACAAAAAATATATCAACCCCTAAAAAGCCTCCTCCAGCCCAACTAAAGCTAAAATGGTAAGCAACTACAGCTAATACAGCAAAAGCTCTAAGTCCGTCTAATCCAGATATGTATCCATGATTTTGCATCGTATTTAACATATATATTTCCTCCTCGTAACTGGATTTTTAAAAGTATCTAACATCTTCATCAGCTTACATTAATATAAGACTCCAAAGATGCGATAAAAGTTTTCAAAAAACTTTTCCATTTCATTCCAAAACGTCTTTAAGCAGTTTATTTTGAGCACAAAATCAATATAAAAGGACTCCAAGCAAAACTGCTTGAGTCCTTGATTTAAATATTATTTATTTCATATCTTTATTTGATATATTCATCACCAACTAATATATCAGATATTGCATCTGTTGGGATTATAAATTCTACTACACCCATATAGCCAGGAGCAACTTCATACTTGTTAAATGAAATTACCAATTCAGATTGTGCATTGATATAGAAATTCTGATTTTCTGATATTTTATCGAAAATCTCCATATTCTTTTCCTTGCCTTCATTAGCAATCCAATAAATTTTATCTGAATCTGACTTCATCTGCTCTCGCATCTGCTTTTTAATGTTTTCGCTTATGATTTCTACATAGCTGTTGTCTTTAAATAGGCTAGGTAGGGTTATTAAAACTTCATTTTTCTTATCAATAGTATCATACTTAAATGTCGTTGATGAAGAGCCTACGGTATTGACAACATAGCGGCCTACGGAAAGTAAATTTTCATTGTCAGTCTTTATTACATAACCGCTTTCTACGCCTAAATGCCCATCACTGTTTTTCTTCAAATCTTCCATATTAGCTATAAATTCATCATATAACTTTTTATTTTCATTAAGGTATTTCTCATTTAAGCTGTTTTGCAGAGCTTTATTTTCCAAACCTTGTATAGCAGGTACTTTTATATTGGCTTTGTGTTTATCTTCATTTACGGTATATTCTCTAAAGGTCAGCACTTTTACTACACTACCTACCACAGGTATTTCTGACAATGATGCTGCGAATACTGGACTAGTATTAACACCAACTGTAAGTGTAGTTACGAATAAAGCTATGGAAGCGGCTACAACACTTGCCCTCTTAAATAAATATTTTCTTTTCCTCCTATATATACCGCTATCCTTTAACGCCTTTCTTACTAAAAAGTCTAATTCTTTTGGAATATCAGCCTCAATATATTCCTTTTTAAGCTGATTTAAGCTTTTATCTACCATACTAAACCTCCTCATAATCATTCATTTCTATACGTAACATTTTAAGCGCCTTATACAAACGTGTTTTTATTGTGTTAATATTTTCATCAAGAATTTCTGCAATTTCCTCTATTTTTAAGTCTTCAAAATACCTTAATACTACTACAGTACGATATTTTTCAGATAAATTATCCAATGCTTTTTGCAGATCAAAGTTTTTATATTCATCATATACTCCGGAGTCAAATGTTGCTAAAACCTCATTCTCAACAACAACCACCTTTCTTTGTTTTTGCAGAAAATCAAGTGAGGTATTTACTACAATTCTATAAAACCATAGCTTTATATAGCTAGGACTTTTCAGTGAATCAATATGCAAAACCGCCTTATATATGGATTCTTGGACAATATCTAGAGCGTCATCAGCATTTTTCACATAGCTATACGCCAGCCTATAGTATTTTTCCTTGTTTCTAATGACATACTCTGCTATTTGCTTTTCTAAACTGTCTTTATGCATTAGTAATAAACTCTCCTTTGTCTTAGATACGTATCTTAACTGCTTTACGCTTAATAGACGCCACTGCAGCATAAAAAGTTTTAATTCTTTTAAAATATAATATTCTCCAAAAATAATTTAATTAAGCATTGAGCCTTACTTCGCCCATGCAACTCCATTACAGCTGCAAGATATAGCCACCCTTCCTTAGTTGGAATGTATGTTATATCATATACCCCTATTTCATTGGATCACCTTAAGTTTTATTACTATCTTCATAAATCTCTAGTATTTGCTTTTTAAGCTTTTCAATCTCCGTTTTCCTTTTGCTTGGCAGCTCACTTTGATGTTTATAGATTGATTGATACGCATTATTATAAAAAAGCAAATTTATTGAGGGAAGACCTTCTCAATAAAGCGCAGCTAATGTGCACTAAGCCTCATCGTGATTTCATGAAAAGAAGATATCGCGATATCATGATAAGAAGATATCAAGATATCGCGACGGTTAATTCTATGTTGTTTTAGCAGCATCATAGAATATGCTGACTTCAACTAAAAGCTAAACATAGCTATAAATTTAATTTTAAAATACTTTCTATCTTAATTTTAATCATATAGCTATATAGTATATAGATGTAAGTGTATAAATGCCAATGCTATATATTTTAACTACTATTTGGCTTGTTATGTGGGGCATGATCTGGGCATACCTCCGCCTCTATTATATTTACTCCTTTCCATTTACATAACTCTCTTAATGCGCTCCTACATCTAATCTTTTATCTTCATAAAATACTTTTCTCATCGTTGTAAGCTTTATTGAACCCCTGGTCTATCCAGGGATTTCTAACAAAAAAACCTCTTACAAATGCTTGTAAGAGGTTTATAAATTAAAAGTCATATGTGAAACCTATTAATTATTTTCAGCTCCCTTTTGACTATTCGCCTTCTGATACTACTGTAAATCTTTCGTTTATATGCTTTGGCTTTTCAATTTCATCTAGTACAGCAATAGCAAAGTCAGCATAGCTTATATAACTATGTCCTTTAGAATTCACTTGAAGATTATCTTTTCCTGCTACATAGTTCCCAGTTCTTTTTCCTTGCGGATCAAAGAAGGCTGATGGACTAATATAGGTCCATTTTATTTGCTTTATATTTTGTAATTCCACTAAATTTTCTCCCATGTTTTTAGCAGTTGGAAGATATGCTTCTGGGAAATCTGGTGTATCAAATACCCTTGTTTTTTTCTCTGCATCAACAAATAAACTACCAGCTCCCCCTACAACAATTAATCTTGTACTTGTAGCCTCTTCAAGCGCTTGAATTAATACTTTACCTGCGACTACATGTAGTTTTTCTTCTCCAGGTGCTGCATTAAATGCATTTACTACAGCATCAAACACTTTTAAATCATTTGATGTTAAATCAAATATATCCTTTTCTATCACTTTAACATTTGTTTCTTTGACTTTCGAAGCATTTCTTACGATAGCTGTCACATCATGACCTCTTTCTAATGCTTCTTTTACAATAAGACTTCCTGCTTTACCAGTTGCTCCAATTACACCAATTTTCATGAATAATTCCTCCTAAATTTTATTTATTAAACAATTTGTATGATTAATATTAATATCAACATTGCAGAACCTTCTTCTTAGCAGTATTCCCCATCAATGGAGCACTGCATTAGATCAAGTGAGTTATTTTTTATTTTTCTTTTTTCTTGGTCAATGGCATGTTCAAAAGCCTCTTTACTAGCAGCACCCTCAATACGTTCATCCCCAATTAAAAGTAGGAATACTTGTAATTTTAGCTTCTTCATACGCATGTCTCAAAGCCTGTTGCTGTGTTTTTTGATATTTTCTTGAAACCAAAGCTTTCTTAAATTCTACTTCATCAAGTCCTACTTCAGCAGCAAGCTTTGCTAATATATCAATTTCTCCAATATTTTGATCTTCTTGATAAAACGCTGTATACACTCGATTATTATACTCATTCTCCTTACCGAACTCCTTAGCAAAATGAAAGCCTTCATGTGCTAACTCTGTA
>CAZMQY010000280.1:0-5056 GCA_964568335.1 uncultured Clostridium sp. | reverse complement strand
TTTTGCTATAATAATCATAAGATGCAAAGGAGGTTAAAGTCCTAAATGGACTTTAACGGGCAACCTAGCGAGTGGGAACGAGCGAGTATAGGTTGCCCAGTGGGCGCAAGCCAAAGTCCTAAATGGACTTTAACGAGTAATTTACGAGCGGAGCGAGTGGGCATAATTACCCCGTGTTCCGACTAAAAGGAGGAATCATTATGGATTTTTATCCAATTGCTATAGAAAAGCTTATAGAAGAGTTTGCCAAGCTCCCTGGAATTGGCTATAAGACTGCACAAAGATTAACACTGCATGTTTTAAATCTTCCTCAGGATGAGGTTAGAGGTTTTGCAAAGGCTTTAGTTGAAGCTAGAGGAACCATAAAATATTGCTCAATCTGTGGAAACTTCACGGATAAAGACCCCTGCAGCATATGCAGCAACCCAAGCAGGGACAAAAGCACTGTCTGTGTTATAGAGCAGCCAAAGGACATAATGGCTATGGAAAAGGTAAGAGAATACAATGGTGTATATCACGTGCTTCATGGAACAATTTCCCCAATGGCAGGAAGAGGACCAGAGCAGATAAAACTTAGAGAACTTATAAGAAGACTCAATGGTGAAATAAAGGAAGTAATCGTAGCTACAAATCCAAATATTGAGGGAGAAGCTACAGCGATGTATATATCAAAAATTATAAAGCCTCTTGGAGTAAAGGTAACAAGGATAGCCCACGGAATACCAGTTGGGGGAGACCTTGACTATGCTGATGAGGTTACACTTTCCAAAGCATTAGAGGGAAGAAGAGAGATATAAATTAGCAATAAAATGTATACAAGTCCCATTTTGTGTCAATCATATAGAAAGAACAGATTGTCCAAAAATGGGAGGGTTACATAATGAATAGATTTGCTATCGTTGAATATTTGTCTAATAATGCTAAGTTCACTGAGGAACAAAAAGAATTGGTAAAAGCAATTGAAGCGGCAAGAGAAGAGCTTTATAGAGCAAGGCAATACTTCGAAATGGTTAGTGATCCACAGCTTGTAGACTATGCGATATATATGGAGCAAGCTGCTAAAGCTAGATTTACCTATCTTTTAAATCAGGCAAAGGAAAATGGATTAAGGCTTAATAATAAATTTGAGCAAAATGATTCGGATGCGGTGGTATAATTTATTGCTTATTTGTAATATAAATTATAGAGATAATTAAAACAAAAGGTTTTAAAGAACGGGGGGAGCACAATGGAATACATGGGATATTTTATGCTGGCACTTATATTTTTATTTTTATTAGTAAAGGTTTTTACCTGGCCTATAAAAATATTGTTTAAACTGCTAATAAATGCAGTGCTAGGAGTAGTTTTATTACTTATAGTAAACTTTATCGGAGGATATTTTAATTTTTTCCTAGGAATTAACTGGATTACAGCATTAATAGCTGGTTTCTTTGGAGTTCCTGGAGTAATATTTTTAATTATTTTTAAACTGTTTATGTAGTATATTAGTGCAACCCACATGGCAAGTTATATTGAAACTTGCCATGTGGGTGGCACTTTTTATTTTTCTAATTCAAGTTAAGATGTATAACCTTACATTCAGCATTCTTTTCAGTATTCTTAGAATTTATCAATTCAGTTTCACGCAAATATCCTCCGCAGTCGTTGCACTTCTGATTAGGTCTGGTATTAGCGGTGTACCATATATGACCACACTTTTGACAAATAAGTCTTATCACAATAAACTCCTCCTTGAGAGAAAGCATCTCTAAATTATATTTTTCATTATATAAACTATGCAATAATATTATGATACATATCAACTGGAAAATATAGTAAAATATTTAGACAAATTAATAAAGAAGAATGTTGTTTTAATAAGTTATTTGGAAATAAATGTATTGAAGACGGTGTTAAAGTAATGCAAAAGGTGCGACTAAGTATAATTGTTGTAAGTGTTTGGCGGAAAAAGGTATGATTTATGTGCAAATAAAATTAATATATGTGATAAATTATAGAGCAATCTTTAGGTATTAACAAATTCTCAAGGGTTGTTTCCCTCATTAATATTAAACTTATAAGTTTGAAGCTATTTAAGGTTTTGACAAGTGCGTGGATGAATAAAATAAATATGTTTGGTAAAAATATGGAAATAAGAATAGATAAACTGGATACTATTTTTCAAGTTTAAATATTACAAATATAACTATACTGAAATGTATGAAGACTATATTAAATTTATAATAGGGTGGGATATTTTTGGGATTTATTAAAAAGAAAACTTCTTTTCTTGTTGCTATTAGTATCGCATTATTTTTTGGTTGTACATTTAGTAGTATAGTACAAGCAGAAAATAAACTTGATAAGAAGGGTATTTATTTAAATCAAGGCGGAACTGCGAATAATTCTATATTTAATGATGAGATGCCAATTTCTCCTGGAGATAAGCTTGTAAAAGAATTTTACATTTATAATAACAACAAGTTTGGGGTTTCTGTTAACAGCATTAGTATAGAAGGAAATTTACTAGACAGCAATGGAAAAATTATAGACAAGAGTAAAGCTGAATATAATGATTTTTTAAATAATTCCTTTATAAGCTTTTTTAGTGAAGACAAGGAAGTATTTAAAGGGACTTTAGGTGAATTTTTAAGCCTAGACCTATCTAGTGATAAAGCTATTAAAATAGATAAAAGTGCATTAAAAAACTGCACAATAGAATATAAACTTAGTGAAGCAGCTGGCAATTCCGTTATGGGGATGATGTATAAATTTGATGTTACTTTTGGTTATAGCGAAGCCGCTGATATTGTCAAGACAGGTCAAAGGATTGATTTTAAGACTCTTATTCTTATAGGAACCTTTTTATTGAATATAGGATTATCACAATTATTTAGAAAAAATATATTTAGCGTAAAATCCACATAGTCAATAGTGCAATCGACCCTATCTACTTTGTAAAAAGGTAGGCTGGGTTTTTATTTTTAAAAAGATTTTAATGGTTGTATAAAATTGTAAAAAGTGTCCAAGATACTAATAGAGGTTGGACAAGAATATTAGGGGTTGGGAGGAGAGTAGAACGAAAAAAATTATAAAAGTATTTAGCAATAGTATTTTTACCTTGCTGATTATATTTTTAATACTATCAGCTTTTATGTCAATAGGCGCTAAGAAAAATAGAGATGGAGTACCGTCCATACTTGGATACAAGCCTATGACTGTACTAACAGGAAGTATGGCACCAAAGATAAACCCAGGAGATATGATAATTGATAAAAGCGTTAACCCAGAGAGCATAAAGGTTGGGGATGTAGTTACTTATAGGGTTAATAGCAATATGCTTATAACTCATAGAGTTATTGAGATTGTAAATAAAGAAGGGAAGTCAGCCTTCAAAATGAAGGGCGATGCCAACAACGTTGAAGACAATAATTTGGTCACTGAGGAGCAGCTTATAGGCAGATACTCCTTTAGAATTCCATATGCAGGTTATGTAGCAAATTTTGCTAGAAGCATATATGGATTTGTACTGCTTATATTGGTGCCCGCAGCATTATTAATTTATGATCAGGTTAAAACCGTATTATCAGAAATGAAGAAAGAGAAAGATAAGAAGCAAATTGCTGCGGTTGATAATATGGATAAATATTAGTACATAATTTTATTAACATACGCCATATAACAGTGAGGGGGGAGCAAATTCAAAGAATGCATAAAAAATAGGGATATCTCCTTAAAGATAACTCTAAAAATTTAAATAACCTATTTTTAATATGCCACATAGAGTGGTGGAGCTAAAAGAAAAAATAAAAAGAAGACGGAGGAATTTAAAAATGAACAAGAAAGTATTAGCGAGTTTAGTTATGGCAGGAGTATTAACAGTTGGAGTAGTAGCGGGGACATATGCATGGTACAAAGCTCAGGTAACTAGCTCAGCCAATAATATAACGGCAGGTATTTTGGACTTTGATTTAGACTTAAATAATAATGGAAAGTTTTCAAAAACATTTGAGCTGCCAATAAAGACATTAAATATTGAGCCTGGAGATATACTTACTAAAGATGCAAATGGAGAGGGCCTAACTACAATCAGAATCAAAAATTTTGGAAATATCAATATGGCGTATTTTGGAAGATTTACGGTTGCTCTAGATGATAAGAATAAAGAAGATAGTGAACGATTTGCAAAAGATATCAAGATCGTTGATTATAATGTTAGATATTATAAGGCTGATGGAAAGCAATACGATACAACTCTTCACGGTAACTATCCGGGAGAAGATAGATTTATAACAAATGGAGAATTAGATTCTAAGGCTTTAAATATAGGTATGTCAACAAATATATATGATTGGGCAAATGGAAATGGTCCGTGCGATATAATGAATACAGGTGCTGGTTGGGATGCAGAAGGTTTAAAACCTGGAGAATATATGGATATTACATTTAAGCTTCAATATGATAAAGCAGCGGAACTTCAAGGGCAAAAAGTTACTTTAGGCTATGAAGTGAAAGCTACGCAGGCTAAAGAAGGAGCTGTAAAAGAGTTAATGAATGAGTTGGTTCCTGAATTTGTTTATACAGATAGTATATGGTCAATGATTAAGGGACAAACAAATTAATAACTTTTAAGATTGTTAAACTCAGGAGAGTAAAAGCTCCTGAGTTTAATAAAAACTTGGCTAAAAATAAAAGAGGCTATTTTTTATGTAGAAGAGAAAGACGCGTATTCTAGTATCATTAAGTTCGCAAGTGAGGAAAGGATTTTTAAATGATATGGCAATCTGAAACAAAAAATGGTGTTTCTTATGATGAAAGGAAGGCGGAAGTAACAATAATGGTTACCAGAGGAGAAAGAAGAAAGAACAGATTTCTTCGGCTTAAGATTAATAATAAATTGCTGGTAAGTCTATTATTACTAAGTATTATTACAATTGGAGTTGGAGTTAATACTTATTCATGGTTTACCTCAAGTGCGAGCAGCAGTATTAATCAAATTACAGTTGGAACCTTTGAGCTAAAGCTTGATAATAATTCAGCTGTACTTGATATGAAAAATATAGAACCAGGTATT
>CAZMQY010000279.1:2272-5062 GCA_964568335.1 uncultured Clostridium sp. | reverse complement strand
TTCAATCATTAAAAACACTCTACTATATATAGAATGTCTAAACAATGAACTTAGGTTTTGCCTGCCTTGCCAGTTACAATCCTAACACTTTTCTTATATTATTTTTTTTGAACTACTCTTTCAATATGAATTGTTAAATATAACAACTCTTCTTTTGTAATATTATTGCCATATTTATTGTAGATAAATTCTTTAATCCTATTACTACATTCAAAAGATTTAGGATATTTCTTTGTTATCATATAATATAACTCATCATCATTATCTTCATAATAACTACCCATGAAAATTCTTTCTGCAAAAAATTTTAGGTGTGTTATAAATCTATAGTAATTTAATGTTTCTTCATCAAAATCTATATTTAAACTATATTTTACAATATTTAATATTTCTTGAATAACATTC
This sequence comes from uncultured Clostridium sp., assembly GCA_964568335.1. Taxonomy (GTDB): domain Bacteria; phylum Bacillota; class Clostridia; order Clostridiales; family Clostridiaceae; genus Clostridium_AT. Next base: position 4,657 of record CAZMQY010000279.1, on the reverse strand, counting down.
ATCATGCCCGTAATTTCAGGTATATCTTTATTTAGCTGCCCATTTATAAGATGTAATGCTATTGAAGCAGCCTCATCCTTTGGCAAATCAATACCAGTCTTTTCTTTTATTATCTCTAAGGCTTTCATTGCTATCGAAAATTCTTCTTTATATAATCTCTTAATATCCCATAACATAGGGTTTCTTATTACTATATTTTCTTTATATCTAGAAATTGTAAAACTTATATGGTCTGTAAGGGTTAAATGAATACTTTCGTTTAATTTTTTATCTAGCTTGTTTTCTGCATAATTAATAATTTCTTCAGATAGTTGAATATATTCTATTGGAATTTCACTAATTAACTTTATTAGCTTATCTGTGTTTGATTTATTTTCTAATACAAAAACTTTATTTACCATAGCTTCATCTATCTCATCGCCTTTTTTCTTTTGAAATGCTATACCTTTTCCCATAACTACAGATTCTTTGTTATTATCAAGTATTGTAACAGCATTATTATTCAAAACTTTATGTATTATCATTTAATCCCTCCCCTTTCCTTAATTATATAATGCATTTTTTCAATCAAAAAAACCTAAACTAACATTTGAATATTTTTAGTATACACTATACTAAAATACTCACATTAATTTAGGTTTTGCCTGCATTATCAGTTACAATCCTATTTGTACCTCTTATTAAATTAATCTCAATATATCATTTTGTGTAAACATTGTCAACAACTTTGTATTTCCAACTAACTAATATACAAATTAGATTTTGATTACTTCTCCATCACATAATTTGTAAGAAAAACCCCTGCCACCTCCACCTGTTGCTCCTTCAAAACTTTATAACCTCTTTTTTCAAAAAAAGGCTTTGCTGTAATTGAAGCATGAACCGAAATTGTATTCCCATTTGCTTGTTTCTCCAATTCATCACAAATCGCTGTTGCAACACCTCTGCCTTGAAAGTCTTTGTGAACATAGAGCCGATCTAAATAATTTGTTTTATCAATATCTCCAAAGCCAACAATCTGCTTGCCCTCAATTGCCACTATGCTGTAATTTTCTAAAAGTGATTTATTCCATCTAATTGGGTCTAATTTTCCTGTTGCCCACACATCTACTTGTTCCTGACTATAGTCTTTCAGGTTGACTGAATGTACAGTGTTATAAAACAACTCTGCTATCTCTTCAAAATCTGCATTTTGATATTTCCTAATCTCCATGATGTCCTCCTCAAATTCTAATTTGTCTATAGATTAATCATTTAGAATGGTTATCAGCTCGATAGTTATGGTCATTCCCATCCCAACCCATTAGAATAATTGAATCCAGGTCGTACATACTAAGAAAGTAAACAATTATATTACTTTCCTTATTTTCATATAAATAACCACGTATATTAGTACCTTTGGGGCCCTGTGAGTATCCATTAAAATAATATTCTTTATTCTCTATTGTAATTGTTCCTTCCAATTCATTTACGTATTTAGCATCAAAATGAATTATTGATCCTTTATACACTCCTCGAGTTAAATTAGCCTTCAATTCAATGCTAGTTTTCTTCAGCACTTCCTTACTGCCTGATTTTGTTTCAACTGCATCATTAAATACTTTGTGTATATAAATTGGCTTACGGTAGTTATACATTCCTATTAAATAAATAAGAACAATTAGAATAATAGAAATTAGTATATAATGCCTCTTTTTTAATTTCCCCATAACATTTTACTCCCCATTTTTATAAGCTATTAAAGTTTATTATTTATAATATTTTACTATTACACTATAAAAGAAAATTTCGTAATAATTAAAGTATCAATATACTACTTCTTTGATTTTCTTAAAGAGCAATACCATTGCTCTCCATTGCAGTAAATTCAACATCATATCCTTTTCTCTCATCATCACTATAGGCAGCATTAGGTTGCCTTTTAATTTCTGAATTATTCCTGAACTTAACCTTAGTAAATTATAGATGTATAAAGTTATACTATTTTATTAATTGCATCTATAGCTTTAGTAACTTCACCTTCTGTGTTAGCATGTCCAAAGCTAAAGCGTACAGTTCCCTGCGGGTAAGTACCTAAAACTTTATGAGCGTTAGGGGCACAGTGAAGGCCACAGCGTGTTGCTATATTGTAGTCCGTATGAAGACGGTAGGCTATCTCACCATTGTCTAAAGGTGAAAAGTCAAGTGATACTGTTGAGGTTCTATTTTTAATACTATCTAAGCCTATAAGTTTGGCCTTAGGTATATTTTTTATTTTTTCAATAAATAAAGAGGTTAAATATAACTCTTTATCTCTTATATACTCAAGACCTATGTCATTTAAGTAATTTATAGAAGCATGTAAGCCTAATATCCCTGCTATATTAGGAGTGCCTGCCTCAAATT
>CAZMQY010000279.1:0-2262 GCA_964568335.1 uncultured Clostridium sp. | reverse complement strand
GGCATATAGTCTGGTTGAACTTCAAGCTCTGAAAGGCTTCCTGTACCTCCTTCTATAAGAGGAGCTATTAGCTTGGACAAGGTATTGTCAACTAAAAATCCACCTATGCCCTGTGGGCCTAAGAGCCCCTTATGACCTGTAAAGGCTAAAGCATGAAGCTTTAAAGCCTTCATATCAAGCATTGAAAAACCTGCCAACTGAGCACTATCCAATATAAAAAACAAGTTATGCTTTTCACAAAAATCTCCAATCAAATCAAGGGGGAAAATTGTTCCACACACATTAGAAGCAGCTGTAATTATAACAGCTTTAGTATTTGGCTGAACCAAAGAGTCAAGTTTATAAGTAATAAGTTCGCCTCTATTTGAACAGGGGATTCTTGAAAAGGTGATATTTTTCTCTATAAGGCTTTGAAGAGGTCGCATTACAGAGTTATGTTCCATGGAAGATACTATTACATGATCCCCCGGCTTTAATAGTCCCTTTATTATAACATTAAGACTTTCAGTTATGTTCTTTGTAAACACCACATTTTCAGCCTTTTCCACTGGAAAGTTAAAAAACTCAGCTATAAGTTCTCTCGTTTCATAAACTGTATTTTCTATAGAATACATTGATTTATAGCCGCTTCTATTTATATTCAAACCCTCTCCGCTTATGTACTTGTACATTGCCTCTGCTGCCAACGGAGCTTTTGGGAAGGAAGTAGCAGCATTATCAAAATATATTAAGTTCACCGCAAGCACCTTCTTTTTAAAAAATTATCTTACTATAATTATATCAGATTAATATATATTTCATATTATACGTCCCTATGGTATTTGATATTTGAATAGTTAAATATTTAACTATTCAAATATACAATTTAACATAATTGCATTACATTGGTAAAATTGTATATGTAGTGAAATATAGGGGGAATGAACATGAATTTTCTAAAAGAAAAGAAAGGAATTATTTTTACTGGTGCAGTAGTAGGGATTTTGTCCGTGCTATTAGTGTATTTTGGAAACCCTAAAAACATGGGGGTTTGTGTTGCCTGCTTTTTAAGAGATACAGCAGGAGCCTTGGGGCTTCATAGGACAGATACTGTTCAATATATAAGGCCTGAAATAATAGGTATTGTACTTGGAGCCTTTTTAATGGCTGTTGGCAAGAAGGAATTTGATGCAAGAGGAGGTTCCTCGCCTTTTATAAGATTTATATTAGGCTTTGTAGTTATAGTAGGAGCATTGATGTTCTTAGGCTGTCCGCTTAGAATGATACTAAGAATAGGCGGAGGAGACATGAACGCTGTAGTAGGTCTTGTTGGTTTTGCAGCAGGTATTGGCGTTGGAATACTTTTCTTAAATAAAGGCTTTAGTCTTAAGAGAAATTATAAGCTTAACAAGATGGAAGGATATCTTTTCCCTATTATCAATGTCGCTTTGATAGCTTTGTTAGTTGCTGCACCTGCGTACATTTTCTTTAGCCAAAAGGCTGGAACTCCAGGAGCTTCTCATGCTGCCATCTGGATTTCGCTTGGAGCAGGTCTAATAGTAGGTATACTTGCTCAAAGAACAAGACTTTGTATGGTTGGCGGAATAAGAGATTTGATAATGTTTAAGGATACTTATCTTATATCAGGCTTTATAGCCATATTTATATTTGCTACAATAGGAAATTTAATTTTTGGATTTTATAAATTTGGTTTTGATGCTCAGCCAATTGCTCATATGGATGGATTGTGGAACTTTTTAGGCATGGCCTTAGCTGGATGGGCTTCAGTCTTACTTGGAGGATGCCCACTTCGTCAGTTGATACTATCAGGAGAAGGAAATATAGATTCAGTTATGACAGTGTTAGGAATGGTAGTAGGAGCAGCCTTTGTACATAACTTCGGACTTGCTTCCAGCGCAAAAGGTCCAACAGCAAATGGAAAAGCTGCTGTACTTATTGCTTTTGTTGTAGTGCTTTTAATTTCTTACTTTAATATTGAAAGAGCTGTAAAAGTTAAGGTGAAAGGAGATGCAGGTGCAAATGTCAGTTCAAATTGATGCAAGAGGAGTTTCTTGTCCACAGCCGGTTTTAATGACAAAAAAGGCTTTAGGTGAAAGTCCTTTAGGCATAGAGGTTCTGGTTGACAACAATACAGCAAGAAATAACGTTGAAAGATATGCCAAAAACCTTGGATATAAAATAGACATTCAGGGTGAGGATGACAATATTAAAATTACTATTAGGAAGTAGACTATGAGTTATTTAGCATTGTTTTATACCCAT
>CAZMQY010000278.1:0-5065 GCA_964568335.1 uncultured Clostridium sp. | reverse complement strand
TAGAAAATAAGCCCACGTTATAGAAGAGTTTAAACAAAGTAATGATGATGCAATATTAATAAAAGAATAGTGGAGAACTAAAGGTTAAGGTATTTATAACCGAGGAGGATAAAATTGTAGAAATGAGCCTTGAAGAATATGTGAGAGGGATTATTGCCGCTGAAATGCCGGCATCCTGGGGAATTGAGGCTTTAAAGGCCCAAGCAGTTGCTGCAAGAACCTATGTATTGTCTCATATGATAGAGTTTGGAGGAATCAAATGTTCTATAGGAAAGGGTGCTCATATCTGTGATGCAGTTCATTGTTTTATCCTATGATGGCAAATTAGTTATGGATCCCTTTTAATTCTCAATGAGCAGTGGAAAAACTGAAAACGCTATTGATGTTTTTTACTTTGACAGACCTTATTTAAGAAGTGTTGAAAGCGAAGGAGAGAAATCAGCAAAGGATTTTGAAACGAGTATTACTTATACTTATGATAAACTGGATGATATTATAAACAGTAAATACCCAAAGGCTTAAGTATCATCAAAGAAGCTTAAGAGCCAAATTAACATAATCGATAGAACTTCCGGCGGGGGAAGCGTCAAAAATATGAAAGTTGGCAGTACAACTTTAACAGGTCGTCAGTTTAGAGAGCTTTTAGAACTTAAATCATCTAACTTTAAGATAGTATTTAATGAAAAACTTATACAAATTACATGTTTTGACTATGGTCACGGTGTAGATATGAGTCAATAGGGTGCAAGTATTATGGCTAAGGAAGGCAGTAGCTATGAAAAGATTTTAAGTTACTATTATCAGAGAATTAAAATAGATAAAATTGATGATTTGAGATAAAGATTTTAATGGATATACCCTTAGGTATATCCATATTTTTGGTTTTATCACATAAATTTTGTCAAAATATAAGGAAAAATGTAGTAATAAAATTTCATAAAATATGTATTAATTGCTATCCTCTGGACAAACTACAAAAAGGAGGTGTTTGTATGGACAAAAAATTTTTCAGCAAAACGTCAAACTTTCTTAAGAAGGAAGGCTTCTATGTAATCCTGTTTATATGCTTGTGCATAGTAGCTACAGTGGCAGCTGTTACATCAAGAACGGCAAAACCAAAGAACCCACCAGTAGTTAATGACACAGCAATAAATGATTCAAAAAATACAGGTACAGGATTAATAACTGAGGAGCCCACAGTTGACTACCCAGGTGCTACTCAAGTTAAGGAAACAACTAAGCCTAATACTAGTGCTAATACAGGTATTACTGTTCCCAAGAATGGAGCAGCAACAGTATCAAAGACTGTTGATACTAATTTTGCAAAACCTGTAGAAGGTACACTTGCAAGAGCATACTCTGAGGATCCTGTTTGGTCAGATTCTACTGAAACTTGGAGACCTAACTTCGGTATTGATATCAAAGCTGATCTAGGAAAAGATGTTGCGGCAGCTTTAGATGGTAAAGTTGAAGAGGTTGGTGAGAGTAAGCTAGGTTATGGCAGGGAAGTAGTTATCAACCATCAAAATGGTCTAAAGACGGTTTATTCTAACTTAGATTCTAACGTATTAGTTACTAAGGGAAAGGCTGTTAAGAAGGGTGAAAAGATAGGCAAGGTTGGAAATACAACCAATAGAACAGGCTATGAAAAGTATGGGAGTCACCTACATTTTGCAGTTCTAAAGGGCAAAGACTATGTTGATCCAGCAAGATATATAAAATATGATGCTGCTAAATAACTAGATTCTTTAGACCTATAGACTCTTAATAAAGAGCTTAGTTTCTGCAAATAAGAATAAAAATTTAATGCTTTTAGCTAGCCATTTTCCGAAATATTTATCGGAAAATGGCTAATGAAAGTAATTTAACAAACTACAAATGCATATTTATTATTATAGAAGGGTTAAGGAGGTAGCACTTTGAAAGATTACATCGAAGAAAGAGTTCTTGAAGTTGCAAACTACATTATTAATTCAAAAGCTACGATTAGAAAAACAGCCAAAGTATTTGGAGTAAGTAAAAGCACAATACACAAAGATATGACAGAAAGGTTACCTAAAATAAATCCTCAAGTAGCAGATGAAGCTAAAAATATTTTAGATGTTAACAAAGCAGAAAGACATATAAGAGGTGGAAAAGCTACTAAGTTGAAGTATAAGGCTATTGAAGGTTAAAAGCATTCCTATTATAATAAATGTATAGCTTTTAAATGGGTTAAAATTTTAAGTGAATTTTTAGCTTGGTTTAAAGTATTACAAAAGAGCAGGAGTGTAGATAGGAATGTTTTTTAGCTTAGGAACTGATATGGGGATTGACTTAGGTACGGCCACTATACTTGTATATATTAAAGGTAAGGGTGTTATACTCAAAGAACCTTCTGTAGTTGCTATCGATAAGAGCAATAATAAGGTTAGGGCTGTTGGGGAAGAAGCGCGACAAATGATAGGAAGAACTCCGGGAAATATAGTGGCTATTCGCCCACTTAGAGATGGAGTTATATCAGATTATGATATTACAGAAACAATGCTTAAGCATTTTATTAGAAAAGCCTGTGGGAAAACAAGAATTTCAGCTCCAAGAGTTATGGTATGTATTCCATGTCAAGCAACAGAGGTTGAGAAAAGAGCTGTAAGAGATGCAGCTGTCAATGCAGGTGCTAAAAAGGTTTTTCTTATTGAAGAGCCATTAGCGGCAGCTATTGGCGCCAATATTGATATAACTCAAGCTAGTGGAAGTATGGTTATAGATATTGGTGGAGGTACTACTGATATTGCAGTAATTTCTTTAGGTGGTATAGTTGTAAGGTCATCTATTAAGATGGCAGGAGACAAGTTCGATGAAGCGATTATAAGATATATTAGAAAAAATCATAAGCTAATGATTGGAGAAAGAACAGCAGAAGATTTGAAGATAAATATTGGATCAGCATATAAGAGGGATAAAGAAGTTACTATGGAAATAAGAGGAAGAGACTTGGTTACAGGTCTTCCCAAGAATATAAGTATATCCTCTGAAGAGATGAGAGTAGCATTAAAGGAAACCGTAAATGCTATTGCCGAATGTACTCACTCAGTGCTTGAGAGAACTCCGCCTGAATTAGCGGCAGATATTGCCGATAAAGGTATTGTTATGACTGGTGGCGGTGCACTTTTAAATGGCTTGGATAAGCTTATAGAAGAGGTTACAAAGGTACCAGTACGTGTGGCAGATGAGGCTGTATCCTGTGTAGCGTTAGGCACGGGGTTGGTTCTAGATTACTTTGATAAAATAGATCTTAGCAACAATGGCTATGACGTTGCATTAATTGACAGATAAATATATCTGATATAAGCTTAGGCTCTACTTAAATGTAGAGCCTAAGCTATTTTTAAGTTAAATTTTTATTGCCTTTAGAATAAAGATAATAAGCATGTATAACGGAATCAGTTATTACTTTTGATAGCTTCATAATTAAGTCTAGCCTAATATTTCTGTTGGTAAAAAGCTCACTACTGTCGCTGGAGTCCACAATTCCAATTAATGAAGCTCTACCAACATCCGGAAGAGATTTCCCAACACCTTTTCCTGGATGAATAGGATAATCCCTGGCCTGAATCTCCCCTATGCTGTCGCTATCACCTAAACAAGCGTCTATGCCAATTATATTCCCTTTAGGAAATAAACTTTTTATTTCGCTAAGCCTTTTATCTATATTTAGGGCATGAATTGGTTCTGAAACTGTTCCAAATACGGGAAAAGGGAAAAAACTATCTTTTAAAAATGTACCTACTAATGGCCCTAAACAATCTCCAATGCATCTATCTGTACCAATGCACACTATAACTGTATTCTCATCCATATAGTCTTTTAAAAAGTTAGCAATTTCGTAATAGGCTAAAGGATTATTAAAGTGTGTTTTTACCTTGCTCAAGAGATAACCTCCTTGTCACTATGTTTTAACTTGTAGCATTATAAGTAGAACTTATAAACTTCTCAATAATATATATGAGGAACTTACTTGGAATATAAGAAGAATTGAATAAAATTTAAAAATTATGGAACAATACTTAAATAGGGAGGGATTTCTATGTCCAAGAAAATAGGTTCTATTATAATTATTTTTATTACAATAATTTATGTGACAATAACACTACATCTAAATGGATATAACACACTAGATTTAGGTAGTATTAAAGTAAGACAAGTTATAAATAGTATTGTGAATCTAAATAAGAATCCTAAGATTACATATGAGGAAGTAAAGCAGAATTCCGAGATTGTAGTACAAAATAATACTCAAAATAATACTAAATTTGAAGGTAAAACTTATAAGCTGAACATTTTAAAAATGAGTAAAGCTACAAAGGAGATTAAGCTGGAAAATTTATATTTATCGGAAAGGGAGTTGCTTAAAAACATTAATGATAAGACTATTGTTGTTGAAAATTATTCAGGGAAGGAAAATGATAAGGATTCTCCAGTATTCAATTCGGATATTAAATACAATCTCACAGATGATGATAAGGAACGTATCCTGATAGCATCGAAAAAGCTATCGCCATTAGACCAAGAAAAGATTAATACCTATCTTAAATATATCAATACCGCCAATGCTAAAAATGCAATTAATTTACTGCGAGATAGATTATCCGATAAAGATTTTGAAAAAATTAAGGATATTAGCATAAAGGTGAACAAAAAATAAGCGGTATTTCTATTAATAGATTATTGAATTATGTAGAAATGAGTAGATATGAGAGGAAATTTTATTGACAGTAATTTTCTACTATGATATTATATTTTAGAATTTAAAATAAATAAAAGCTCTTATCAAGAGAGGTGGAGGGACATGGCCCTGTGAAGCCCGGCAACCGATTTGAATATCATGGTGCCAATTCCAGCAGCTTACAGTTTGCAAGATAAGGGAGACGTCTAAAGCGCGCCTCTTCTTGTGGAAGAGGTTTTATTTTATTCATAGACAGCTTAGTTATACTTATAAGATTATTATTATTAATTTTAGTATATAAAGAAGGGAGATTTTTTATATGAGAAGATTATTTACATCTGAATCAGTTACAGAAGGACA
>CAZMQY010000277.1:3576-5071 GCA_964568335.1 uncultured Clostridium sp. | reverse complement strand
TGAAATTGGCGGTTTAAAATTTACAGCTAAAAATGATTTTCAATTTAGCGTATCAAATTATACATCAGAAATGCTTACTAATGCTATGCACACTGATGAGTTGATAGAAAATGAAAACACCATAGTACGTATAGATTATAAGAATTCTGGTATTGGTTCAAATAGTTGTGGACCAGAGCTATTAGAGCAATATAGACTGAATGAAAAAGAAATAAGCTTTGAGTTTTCGATTAGTCAATTGAAATAGTGCAAATACAAAAATAAAAAAGTCTGCTTTATAACCGTTACGATGAACCGTATCATATATAAAGTAGACTTTTTTCTATTAGAAGCATTATGAATATTATAAATGGAATATAATCAATGTAAGCCACGAATATTTTCAAAACTCAACTGCAGCTGATGATACGGAATATGTATAACAGGTATATAAAGGAATATTTCATTTTTTATTGAAAACACTTGTACAATAATTTAAAATTATACATATGTTTTTCATTGACTCATAAGGAGACAGACCATATGCTTTCTAAAACAAGTATAACTAAATATAGTGTAGTGTTAATTGCACTTACTGCAGGGCTTTTCTTTTCGTTATCGGGACATGCTCCCTCAAAAGCTAGGCCGGACACAAAATCTGCTGATACTGCTTCGGTTAAGGACAACGCACCTGTTTCAAAAGCTAGGCCAGCTGATAATTCTAATGATACTGCTTCTGCTCCTGTTCAGGCTAACGCAGCTGTTTCAAAAGCCGAGATGCAAGCTGTTGCTGTCAAATCAGAATTAAACAATTACGTGCTGAAGGTTATACCTGCTTATGAGGGTAGCAAATATCCTTATCTTTTAAATACCGATTATAGTCATTATAACGGAGTAACTGAAAATATTATTTATCAAGGTTCTCTTATTGCAAAGGCTAACCCGGATGGAAGCAAGTCAAGCCATTGCGTAGGATTAACCTATGAGGTTTTCTTTAAGGCAATGGAGGAGAGAAACAAAGAAGCGGGGATATCTCCAGACTACTTTAATAACATGACTATAAATAATATGAAGGACTTTATGTTGACCTGGTATAATGCAAAAGGAACGCCTAAGTATGCAGGCGATCAACTTGCAGGTGCAATTGTTCAATATGGACTTGGATTTCAAATCAAAAGACTTGAGGATGCCAAAGCAGGAGATTTTATTGATTTTAGCAGAACAAAATCAGGACATGCTGCTGTATTTATTAATTGGTTAAAGGATGACAATGGTAATATAGTAGGTTTTAAGTACTGGTCAACTCAAGAGTCTACCAACGGAATTGCCTATAAGGAGGAATACTTTAGTGATAATCCACAAGTAACCTTCAAGGGCACTGTAAATAGAAATCAGCTGTATATTGGGAGGGTTGGGCCAATCGCAAATTATAGGTCCTTCTAATTATATGTAATATAGCAAGATTTAGAAAATGAGCAGCTTTGATTTATGCATAATTTAGGCATAAAATCAAACT
>CAZMQY010000277.1:0-3476 GCA_964568335.1 uncultured Clostridium sp. | reverse complement strand
GATTTAGAAAATGAGCAGCTTTGATTTATGCATAATTTAGGCATAAAATCAAACTGCTTTCTTTTTTTGGCTCAACTTCTGATTCCAAGCTAGGCGGTTTGTGGGGAAAAATACAATTAATATTAGGTAGATAAGAAAAATGAGGGCTGATATAATGTTTTTTAGAATGTTTATAAAGGAGTTATTAAATGAAATATTATTTGGCACCAATGGAAGGAATTACGGGGTACATATATAGAAATTATTATGAAAAATATTTCAAAAACATTGATAAATACTTTACACCTTTTATTGCTTCAAATAAAGGCGCAAGTTTTAAAACAAAAGAATTTAGGGATGCTTTGCCTGAAAATAATAAAGGGATGAATATAGTTCCTCAAATACTTTCTAACGATTCAGAAGGTTTTATTATTACTTCTAGAAAGTTACAACAATTCGGTTATAACGAGGTTAATTTAAATTTAGGATGTCCTTCTGGAACGGTTGTTTCAAAAGGCAGAGGCTCAGGGTTTCTAGCCAAAAGAGAAGAGCTTGAGAAGTTTTTAGATGAAATATTTAAAATAGATGATATGAAAATTTCTATAAAAACTAGAATAGGAAAAGATAGTCCGGAAGAATTTTATGAACTAATAAAAATTTACAATAAGTATCCTTTAGAAGAATTAATTATACATCCGAGAATACAAAAAGATTTTTATGGAAATAAACCTAATTTACAGGTGTTTAAAGATGCATTATCTTTAAGCACTAATCCAGTATGCTATAATGGAGATATTTTCACTACTGACGAATATAATAAATTAATCAAAGTTTTTCCAGAAGTAAAAACAGTAATGCTGGGAAGAGGGATACTAGCAAATCCAGGGTTGATAAATGAGATTAAAAATAATACTTTTGTAGATAAAAAAGTATTAAAAGATTTTCATGATGAAATTTTATATAAATATATAGAATTATTTAATGAAGATAGAAATACACTGTTTAAAATGAAAGAACTATGGGGATATATGATTTGGATATTTTCAGATAATAAAAAATATGCTAAGAAAATAAAGAAGTCACAAAATTTAAGTGATTATAATAAAGCTGTTTTAAGCTTATTTACGGAGCAGGAAATTATAAAAGGGGCTGGATTATTTAGCAATCAGTATTAACTACATTAAGTTTCATTAAAATAAATGAAGTTATATGTTGGAATATAGCTCTATTAAAGATATGGAGAAAAGAAATGAATTATATAGCTATAGATTTTGAAACTGCAAATGAAAAAAGAAATAGTCCATGCTCAATTGGTATTGTGGTTGTGAAAAATGGACAAGTTGTAGAAAAAATACATCATTTAATAAGACCTAAAGAAATAAGATTTATGCCAGTTAATATTGGGATCCATGGAATAAGACCAGCTATGGTTGAGAATGAACCAGAATTTGATAAAGTATGGGAGAAGATTAAGCATCATTTTAATGAAAATTTAGTAATAGCCCACAATGCTTCCTTTGATATATCAGTTTTAAGAAAGAGTGCAGAGCTTTATGATTTAGAATTGCCTAGTTTTGAATACATTTGCACAATGAAACTTGCTAGAAACTTTTATAAAGGAATTGAAAATGCAAAATTAAATATAGTAAATGATTTTTTAGGATATGAGTTTAAACACCATGATGCACTATATGATGCCCTTGCCTGTAGTAATATATTACTTAATATATCAGATGAATTAAAATGTAAGGATATTAACGAAATATCTAAACTAATAGGTGTAACTATTGGAACTGTTGATAGTAATGGATATAAGCCATCGTCAGCTAAAGGCAGAATTCTCAAAATATCTAATAGAATTAATAATCCTAAAAAAGAAAATAAATTTGAAAGATTAGATTGTGATGCATTTAAAAATGAAGTTGTTGTATTTACTGGCAAGTTAAACTCTATGTCTCGAGATGAAGCTATGAGATTAGTTAGAAGACTTGGTGGAACCACAGGATGTTCTGTTACAAGAAACACAACAATCTTAGTGACTAATATGAAGGATATAAAGGATTTACGTAGAGAGGAAATGAGTAGTAAGCTTAAAAAAGCTACAGACTTAAATACAAAAGGACAGAATATAAAGTTTTTAAATGAAGAGGAGTTCTTGAAAATTCGAGAATAGTTTGAGCTTTCTGTTGGGTAATGATGGGAAGTTAATGTTTCAGGAGCAGATTGAATAAATGATAAATTAATTTAAAATGTGGTATGCTGAACCGTATCATAAGTAAATGCGGTTTATAGCCTTAACCATTGATTTTACTTGGATAAGTCTTTTTTTATAAGTGAAAATGGTGTATTACAAGTAATAAGATAAATTCCGACTGAATTATTTTAAAAAGTAGATTGTTTTCCATTTTAAAGCATTGTATGATTATTTCAGGCATCGATGTACTAAAAAATAGGAGAATAATCAATGGTGATAGATATAGAACAATATGAAATGATTTTTAAAAGAAAATCATTTAGAAAATTTAATGATGAACTTAAACTATCTAATAATGAATTATGTGATATTAATGAAAAAATAAAAACTTTAATACCACTTATAGATAACATTGATGTTAAATACCGTATTGTGCGAAGAGAAGAAACTACCTGTAAACGAGGGGAGTATGCTGGTACGGAATGGGTAAAACACAGGAGTCAGAATATGAAAACCTGAAATTTGTGATTATGATGGCTTTGGGTAAAGGGAAGCCTGGTGAATTTAGAAGAGATTATACAAAATCCTATTGCCATATACAATTTACTTTAACCGAAAACATCAATTTAAACTTTCCTAAGCAAAAAAGAGCTGCTGCGCAGCTAACTATTCAGTTAGTTGTGCAGCAGTCCCTTTGTAATGAGCCTGAGCTGAGGAAACTTTGCTTTATTTATTACGAGAAAAAATCTTTACTCTTTTTTTAAGTAATAGGAAACATCCGCTTGCTAATAAAAGTGCTCCAATAAGACAAAGTACTTTTGTATCTATTGGTGAGCCAGTCTTTGGTAAAGTGGTTGAGGAGTTATTTCCATCCTCTGTGCTGTTGTCTCCTCCAGAAGATTCTGTTACAGCAGTCCACTTTGCATAAAGTGTTGTATCTGCAGTTACTTTATCCTCTTCAAAGTTCCATGGGTTTTCACATGCAGCGTCCTTATACCAGCCGCCAAAGATATAACCTTCCTTTGTTGGTGCAGTTGGAGCTGCAATAGCAGTATTATAATCTGCTGTCTTGCTTTCTACGCTGCTTCCACCCTGGCTATTAAAGGTTACTGTGTAATTATTTATTGTCCACTTTGCATAAAGTGTTGTATCTGCTGTTACTTTATCTGTTTCAAAGTTCCATGGATTTACACAATCTGCCTCCTTATACCAGCCGCCAAAAGTGTAACCGGTTCTTGTTGGTGCTGCCATTGTAGTGTTATAATCTACTGTCTTACTGTCCACTAAACCACCATCTTGTGTA
>CAZMQY010000276.1:0-5078 GCA_964568335.1 uncultured Clostridium sp. | reverse complement strand
GGTAATAAGTTTTAATTTTGATATATAACCAACATCCCTACCAAAACCTAAAACATAAGAACACCCCAAAGTCTAGCAGCTGAGGGGTGTTCTTTTATTTTTAATTTAATTATTCCTTAACTATTTTGTTATGGTTTAGTTGTGCTGGTACCAGTTCCTGTACCGCCGCTATTGTCTGTATTTGTGCCTGAACCCGTACCTGTTCCCGAGCCACCGCTAGTTCCACCGCCTGTGCCGGTTCCGCTTCCACCGTTAGTTCCTGTACCGCCGCCTGTAGTATTACCTGTGCCTCCGCCGGTACCAGTTTCTGTTCCGGTTCCAGCACCACTACCAGTGCCTGATCCCCCTCCAGCACCTGTTTCAGTTCCTGTACTTGGTTTTGTATTATCAGGATTTTGTGTAGTCTGCGAACCTTGTGCTGGTGTATTAGGCTTAACATCTTGCTCAGCTTCTTCCTTCTTAGGAGGAACTACTTCTGCATTATACACCTTGCTGTTATTTGGAACAGTAAGATTTGCTGGCACAGTATTATAAATAAATGTATAAAGCTCTTTAGCGTTATATCTCAAATCGGGTACTAATACAGAGGCTCCTTTTATACTAGTCTCCTTAAAATGACCATCAACAGGTATTCTAGAGCTGTCTGGAGTAAAATTATCAAATTTATATACAGTATATACCAGCTTAAGCATGGAATTAAAATCAATGTTTGTCTTTATATAAGGAGATAATGTAGCATATAGTTTAGGATAACTCATAACTTTTGTATCCTTTATTTTAGCAAGAAGCAGGGAAAGCACTCTTCTTTGCCTCTCTGTTCTCTCATAATCGTTATTTCCAACCTTCCTAATTCTGCTGTAGGACAAAGCTTGCTGCCCATTTAACTTTTGAAGCCCTGGACCTTGAAGCAAGGTTGAATTACTTCCATTTACCTCTTTTATAAATTTATTTATTTCATTAACCTCGTAGTTTTTTATATCAACTTCTATTCCATCCATTAAATCAATAACATCTTGAAACCCATTAAAGTCAATAGCTGCATATTTATCTACAGCCAAGCCAAAATTATATTTTATAGTCTTCTTAAGAAGTTCAATTCCTCCAATCTCAAAGGCCGCGTTAATTCTGTTATAGCCCCTGCCCGGAATCTCTACATACATATCCCTCATAAGTGAAGTAAGTTTTACCTTTTTCGTTGAAGGATCTACTGTTGCGATAATCATTGAATCTGTTCTGGAATCCTCGAATTCACCTCTCGTATCTACACCTACCAAAAGTACATTAATTATATCTGATTCCATTCCATAATCTATTTCCTCTATTTGCTTCTCCTCTTCTGTAATGCCAGTATCATCCACAGTCTTAGGAGACTCAGCAACAACAATATTGTTATAGGAATGTTTAGCATAGAAATATGCTCCTAAAATAGAGCCTAACACTATAACAAAAGCAGTTATTGTGACCACCAATATTTTTTTCCTCTTTGAAAGACTTTTAAATTTCCACATTATATCAACCCATCCCAATCAAACTTAATAGTAAGTTAAAGTTTACCATATAAAAATGCATAAATCAAAACCTCAGTATATTTTATGCCGCACTTATCACTTTATTCTCTGTATATATTACGTTAAATGCGTTTCAACTTTATGACAATTATGAGTATAATTTGTTAAATATATGTGAACATACTTAAAAGTTATATGGCAGCCATATAATTTTTAGGGCTATCCAGCATCTCCTGAATAACTTTAAAATAATGTCCCACATGCATTCCATCCACTAAAGCATGATGTACCTGAACTGACATGGGAAGTTTAATCTTACCGTTTTCTTCAAAATATTTTCCCCATGCAATTCTAGGAATGCTGTCCACTGGGTTCATATGTATAGGATGGGTTACGCTTGTAAAGGAAACCCAAGGAATGCTTGTAATATACAACAGGTTGTCTCTACCAGGCTCATCCTCAATATTCACAAGATTTTTTGCTTTGTCAATTTGTGAGGCAGTATTATTTATAAACTCATTAAAATCATCAATAAATTTTACAGTGCAAAAGCTGAATACATCTTTGGTAGTCATTATTGTAAAAGAAGGGTCCACTATATCATGTTCAACTACCTTATCTTCTCTTATTCTGTATCTAAACTCTTCTATTGAATTTGCCGCCTTTGTTGAAAAGTATAAAAAAGATATGAAAAACGGAAATCCCCTCTCCTTAATAAAGCTCATAAAGTTAGTGATGTCTATATTGGCACAAATATTAAAATGCGGATAATCAAGAGCCTTAAAAAAGTTGTAATGATTTTTTCTTCCCCAATTTTCAATATCTATTGTTTTCATAAATTTATTTCACCTCGTAATAATTCATAGTTGACTGTTCTTCAAAGCCGCAGGATTTATAAAGTTTTAAGGCCCTTTTATTTTCCACAGCCACATCTAAAGCTATATCATATATTCCTTCTTTATTGAGCATACTTAAAGCTGCATTTAACGCCTGCCTTCCATAGCCTTTGCCTCTATATTCAGGCATAATTCCAAAGCCGCTGATAAAAGCTGAGGCTTGCTCTCTTTCTGCTCTAATTTTTCCAATAGCTTTTCCCTGAAGTTCAATCATATAAGTAATAGGCCTATTACTTTCTTCATCCTCAATAAATACAGGCTCGCTTCCTGCATCTCCAAAGAAAACAGTATTTTGCCTTTGCATTTCCTCTCCGTCTGCCTTTACAGCTTTTCTTAGGCTAATGTTTTGGTTACTTTCATTAACAGCTTTTCCATTAAGCCTCATTCTGCATTCAGAAAAAGCATAATTTGCTCCGACAGCTTTTATAAATTCTACTGCTGGAGTAGATTTTTCATCGCAAAGCAGCAATATTTTATCGAAGCTTCTTTTCTTGCACTCTTCTATTGCTAAATTACACAGCTTTGTAAATATACCACGTCTTCTCCAATCAGAATGAACTACACCATTAATTTCGCCTATACTTCTTCCAAAGCTAGCAATTCCAAGGTAACCAACAAGCTCATTATTAATGTAATAAAAATACTCGTTAATATCATTAAATGATTTATCATAATCCTTTTGAACCTGCAGCTTATATTCTAGCTCCAGCTTTAAATTAACCTTGTCATATTTTAGAGAACACTGCTCTAGCTCTTTAATTTGCGCATAATCCTCTTCATTTATGTATTTTTTAAGAACAACCTGCTGATCTAATACTTTATTTGTCATGCTTTATATCTCCTATTCAAATGAAATTAATCTGCTGCTTCTTTTACTAAACTATTAGTATGATATATTCCACAAAATATGTTAATATCCTCTATATTTTTCAAATGGTTCTGTTTTAAAACATTGCCTTTTAAATAAAAGCAAGACAGAACTTTTCTTCATTCTGCCTTGCTTTTATTAACTATTTATAAGCAAGCTTTCTTACAATGCTATCTATTCTTTCTCGTTTCATAAAGGGAGCCAGAGTCATTACCAGCTCAATATTTAAATTCTCAAGTTTTATATTGTCAAGCAGCGTATCTAAAGTATCTTTCTTAAGAAATGGTGCCAGCTGCTGAGCATGCTCTATGCTAATTTCATTGTTTATTATTTTTTCTGCAAGCTTATCTAAAGTTTCTCTGCTAAGAAAGGGAGCAACTGCGCTTAACATATCAAAGCTTAAATCCCCTGATTCTATATGTTCCAAGAGTTTATCAGCTGTTTCCCTGGACAAAAACGGCATCAGTGAATAAATAGCCTCTGGAGTAAGCTTTCCATCAATAACCTTCTTTACAAGTTTGTCTAAGGTATCCTTACTAAGAAATGGCGCCAACCCTCCTAACAGTTCATAATCAAGCTCCTCCGTAACTATTTTGTCAGCTAATTCATCCAGTACTTCTCTGCTTACAAAAGGAGCAAGACCAATAACATTACTTATATTTATTGAGCCTTCGGAAGCTTTTGAAGTTACCTTGTCTATAGTGCTTGTTTTAAGCATTGGTGCAATATTTACTACTGACTCTAGCCCAATTTGATTTTCTCTTAACATTTCAGCAACCTTTTCTGTATTTCCATGGGCGAGCTCCTCAATAATTGTTCCCTCAGATCTTTTAGCTTTACTTTCATATATATAGCTTGCTGCTTCACCATTTAGCAAGCTGTCAATTGAAACATTAAATATCTCTGCAAGCTTTGGCAGTGTACCTATATCCGGCATGGAGTCCCCTCTTTCCCATTTAGAAACCGCCTGATGACTAACGTTAAGCATATCCGCCAGCTCCACTTGTGTAATATCTTTTTCTTTTCTAAGATTGCAAATATACGCTCCTGTCTTTCTGCTATCAAACATTAATATTCCCTCCTTAATCGTTAATTCGGTGCACCGTATTTAAAGCATAGCATTAAGCAAGTTGTAGTTTCAATCAATTGACAGTTGCATATGTTAATTCAACTGAAGGTTGAATTATTATTTAAAATTATTTTTAGCTCCTAAGGTGATTTTTTTTATTTCTACATATTTAGTAATTGAAAGCGCAATTTTTTATGTGTTTTTAATTACATATGCGGAGGTACTTAGGATGAGTTTCACAGCAATTTCAAATGATATTATGGATATTAATATGAGCGATGGAGCCTTTAGATTATATTGTCTTATCGAAAGCTACTGCTATGGTGGTAAGAAGGAATGCTTTCCGTCACAAAAAACCTTGGCTGAAAGACTTAGAAAAAGCGTTAGAACTACTCAAAGATATATAAATGAGCTTATAAAGCTTGGTCTAATTACTGTTAAAAGAAGAGGCTCCACCAGCAACCTTTATCAGGTTCTAAAGAAGGTTGTTAATAGCGCTTCAGAATCTGTTGTTAAAACCACAAATAAGATAAAGAAAAAGTGTGAGAGCTATAAAAAAGCTGCTAAGAGTAATTTTAACAACTTTCAGCAAAGAAATTATGATATGAATAAATTAGAAAACCTGCTGCTTGGAAGAGACAGCAGCAGGTCTTACGAAGACTGCTTGAATTATAAATAGCAGCCTGCTTGTGCTGCTTAAAATTAAATAAATATTATATGTACTGCTCTATATTAAA
>CAZMQY010000275.1:0-5082 GCA_964568335.1 uncultured Clostridium sp. | reverse complement strand
GGAACAAGTAAAAGCCTATGTAGAAATAGAAAAGGCTCGCTTTGGAGATAAGCTTACGGTAACTTATGATATTGATGAAGATATCAAGATTAAAATTCCTTCACTTTTAATACAACCCTTAGTAGAAAACTCAATAAAACATGGAATCTTAAAGGGCTCTGGTTCAGGAAATGTTTTAATAAAAGTTAAAAAGTATGCTTTAGATCAAGCTCAAATTACTATAGAGGATGACGGCGTTGGGATTTCTCAAGAAATAATTGATAGTATATATGAAGGAACTGTCAAAGAAAACAAAATTGGCTTATCTAACGTGAATAACAGAATAAAATATATTTATGGATCCGGACTCATAATTGAGAGACTTAATATTGGTACAAGAATCAGCTTTATACTTCATGAAGACTTAAATTACTAAAACATTAGGGGGGACCATGTGATGAATTGTATTATTATAGACGATGAACGTCCTGCAATACAGGAGCTAAGTTACTTTATTAATAACTTCAGCTCTATAAAAATACTACAAGAATTTGATAATAGTATTAAAGCTCTTGAATATATTCAAAACAACTCGGTAGACGTAATTTTTCTCGATATCAATATGCCTCTACTGGATGGAATGACCTTGAGCAGAGTAATAAACACCTTAAAATCCAAACCTCTACTAGTTTTCATAAGCGCTTACAGAGAGTATGCTGTAGATGCCTTTCAAGTTGCAGCTTTTGATTATATTTTAAAGCCTTACTCAGAAGGTAGAATAGTTGATACTTTAAACAGACTTGAAAGCTGTACCGCAACAAAATGCAGCAACAACAAAATCACCTTATGGAAAAATAATAAATTGTTTGTCATAAATATAAGCGATATATATTATTGCCAGTCAAACGAGCATGACGTATTTATATATACAAATGATGATCAATACAAAATTAGTTCAAGCATTAGCGATTTTTACAGAAAGCTTCCACAGGATAAGTTTTTTAGAAGCCATCGTTCCTTCATTGTTAATCTTGATAAGATAAGAGAAATAATACCTTGGTTTAATAATACTTACGTGCTGAAGCTTCAAGGAATGGAAACCGAGGTTCCAGTCAGCCGTCAAAATATAAACACCTTTAAACAGTTAATGGGCATATAAGTGTATCTTATGTGCTCATTTTGCTATTTAATGCAATTATCCATGTAAACCTATTCAATTTCTTTATAATAAAAATATAGAAAATTTTATTTTATAGGGAGGTATTATCAATGGTATCATTTGTTTTATCTATTGTTGCCCTGCTCCTTGGTTATTTTATTTACAGTAAAATCGTGGAAAAGGCTTTTGGAGCTGATGACAATATCAAAACTCCAGCAGTACGACTTGAAGATGGTGTTGACTTTGTTAAAATGCCAGCATGGAAAATATTCTTAATTCAATTCCTAAATATTGCTGGTACAGGTCCAATTTTCGGCGCTATTGCAGGCGCATTGTGGGGTCCTGTTGCATTTCTTTGGATTGTGCTTGGTTCTATATTTGCAGGTGGAGTGCACGACTATTTATCTGGAATGCTTTCAGTAAGACATGATGGCGCCAGTATCCCTGAAGTTGTTGGAAAATACCTAGGGCCTGGCTTTAAAAACTTTATGAGAGGTTTTTCTGTCGTAGTTCTTATACTAGTAGGAGTAGTTTTCATAACGACTCCAGCAAAGCTTTTGGCTTCGTTAACCCCTAAAGCATTAGATGTGAAGTTTTGGGTTTACGTAATTTTTGCATACTATATATTAGCTACTTTGCTTCCTATAGACAAGCTTATAGGAAAGATCTACCCTATATTCGGTATTTGTCTTTTAGTAATGGCTCTTGGAGTATCTGGAGGTATAATATTTGGTGGATACAAAATTCCTGAAATTACTTTAGCTAATCTACATCCAAAAAATCTTCCCATATGGCCATTAATGTTTATATCCATAGCTTGTGGGGCCATTTCAGGCTTTCACTCAACTCAATCACCTCTTATGGCTAGATGTATTACTTCTGAAAAACAAGGTAGAGCAATCTTCTACGGATCAATGATAGCTGAGGGAGTAGTGGCTTTAATTTGGGCAGCAGCTGCAATAGCTTTCTTTGGCAGCACAGGAGAATTAAACGCACAAATGTCAGCTAACGGTGGACAAGGCTGGGTTGTAAGCACTATATCAAACACCCTTCTTGGCAAGGTTGGAGGAGCTCTTGCAATACTTGGAGTTGTAGCATGTCCTGTAACTTCCGGAGACACAGCCTTCAGAAGTGCAAGGCTTACTATCGCAGACTTCTTAAATTACAAGCAAGGTCCTATGAAAAACAGACTTATGATAACTATACCACTATTTGTTATTGGTTTTACTTTAACTAAAATAGACTTTGACATACTTTGGAGATATTTTGCATGGTCAAACCAAACTTTAGCCATGATAGTACTTTGGGCATCTGCTATGTACTTGGCTTTAAGAAAACAAATTCACTGGATTGCTACAGTACCGGCTGTATTTATGACAGCAGTTTCAATAACTTATATACTTGTAGCCCCAGAAGGCTTTAAGCTTGCACCTTCAATAGCTTATCCTGTTGGAATTGCAGTAGCTGTTGGGGCATTAGCAGTGTTTTTAATTGCAGCAAACAAAAGGCTGCATGCAAATGTAGATAATCAAATAAGCGCATAGTATTATATGAATTAATAAAAAGGTCTGCGGCGTATCAATAGACAAGCTATTATATACCGCGACCTTATATTATTTGCAAAAGCTTTTTCAATATCAAATTAGACTTAAAGTATTATTATGTGCTAAAATTAATTTGTTACGGAAGCTTTTTACATTAATAGAGAGGTGAACACATATGAATTACAAAGAGGTACTAAAGAATGCAAAGGTTAATTTAAATGGAAGCTGTAGAGTTTGTCCTGTTTGCAATGGCAAGGTTTGCTCTGGAGAAGTTCCCGGAATGGGCGGAAAAGGAACTGGTGAAGCTTTTACTGTTAACTTAGATGCACTAAAAAAACATAAGCTTAATATGAGAGTGTTACACAATGCTAAAAATCCTGACACATCAATAGAGCTATTTGGCAAGAAAATGAGAATACCTGTTTTTGCAGCTCCTGTATCAGGTACAACCCTTAACATGGGTGGAAAATTTACGGAACAGGAATATATATCCTGGGTAATTGATGGCTGTCTTAAATCTGGAATTTATCCTATGGTTGGCGACACAGCAGTAGATTCCTTCCTTATAACAAACCTAGAAGAACTTGAAAAAGCTGGTGGAGAAGGGATTGCAGTTATTAAACCTTGGAAGAATTCTGAGGTTATTAATAAAATACGTATGGCAGAAGAAGCTGGTGCCTTTGCAGTAGGTATGGACATAGATGCTGCTGGTCTAATAACACTTGCTCTTCATGGAAAACCAGTAGGGCCTAAATCAGTAGAAGATCTTAAGGAAATTGTACAAAGTACCAAGCTTCCTTTCATACTAAAGGGCATTATGACAGCCGACGAAGCTGAATTAGCTGCAGAGGCAGGTGTTTCGGCTATAGTTGTATCAAACCACGGCGGAAGAGTACTAGACCAAACTCCTGGAGTGGCCGATGTACTTCCCGAAATTGCTGCTAAGGTTAAAGGTAAAATTAAAATACTTGCAGATGGAGGAGTTAGAAATGGTGTAGATGTACTCAAGATGCTTGCACTTGGTGCAGATGCAGTTTTAATAGGAAGACCATTTGTTACAGCTTCTTTTGGCGGTCAGTCTGAAGGTGTAGAGACCTATGTTAACAGTATTGCAGATGATTTGAAGTCCGCAATGATACTGACCGGTTGTAATTCTATTAAAGAGGTTACAAGCAGGATTTTGGCTAAATAATAAATCAAATATAAAGGGATTGCATACAAGCTGCAATCCCTTTATATTTTACTCTATACATCCGCCAATCTAGTCATTACTTCAGTCTCAAAAAAACTTCTGGCTGACATTCCTGAAACGCTATAAACTTCACTTTCATCTATTTTTACTGATACATTATCTGTACAATGGCCTAAGCAAAATATTGCCTTTAACTCAACCTTATCTGAAAGATTGTGTTCTTCAATGATTTGCTGAAAGGTATTAAGAATATTATATGAGCCTTTAATATGACAGGCACTGCCAACACAAACGCTTAATGTAATCATATATTTACTCCCTTCCTTTATAATGTACATGCAATAACTTATGAACCTTGCCCTTTAGAAGTCCGGAGTATAAAGACATCATCACAGGATTTTCCTCCGATCGCTTTATGCTGCTCATTCTATCTGCTTCATATAATCCAGCACTTCTTCTTAATTTTCCTTCAGCTTTTTCAAAAGGTTGCCCCGCACCACTAATACATCCTCCTGGACATGCCATTACTTCTACAAAATCAAAGTGAGCTTCACCAGCTTGTATCTTTTTTATAACATTATCCGCATTTTTAAGACCGCTTACAACTGCTATTTTTAATTCACGGGTTCCTATTGTTATGCTAGCTTCTTTAACCCCCTGCATGCCTCTTACTCCATTAAAAGCAATGGAACGCAGAGTTGTTGTGGATTTATCATCTAAAACCCTTCGAATTACTGCTTCGGTTACCCCTCCTGTTACTCCAAATATAACACCTGCCCCGCTGCTTACACCAAAAGGCATATCCACAGCTTCAGGCTCTATCTCAGAGAATATGATTCCTGATTCCTTTATCATTTGAATCAGCTCCTGAGTAGTTATCACATAGTCAGTATCAGGCACTCCCTCTGCTTTAAATTCTTCCCTTTGAGCTTCAAATTTCTTCGCTGTACAAGGCATAATTGCAACTGAAACAATCCTTCTATTTGAGTGTTTGTAATGCTCCTTGATCACAGCAGAAAACATCTGCATAGGTGATCGACAGGTAGACACATTACTTATTAATTCCGGATAATTTTTTTCCACATAGCTTACCCAAGCTGGGCAACAGGAAGTAAATAGCGGCAATTTTTCATTTTTTTCAAGCCTTCTTAGGAATTCCCCTGTTTCCTCCAAAACAGTAAGATCTGCCCCAGTGGAAGTATCAAACA
>CAZMQY010000274.1:0-5138 GCA_964568335.1 uncultured Clostridium sp. | reverse complement strand
ATCGTTTTTACTGTCTTTTATATAGTTTAAATCTCCAAAAATATTTTCAAGCTCTGTAGTGTCTTGAATCTGCTGGCTCTTTACTCTGCGCACCATATCAACAGCACCTGAAAGGCTTGAAGCAGCTGCATATTTATCAGGACAGCTTAAGGCTAGTTTAAAGGCTCCATAGCCTCCCATTGAAAGCCCGGCTGCGAAGGTATCCTCTCTTCTGTCAGACAAAGGAAAGAACTGTCTTGCTATTTCCGGTAATTCTTCACTTATAAAAGTAAAATATTTATAGCCATGTTTCATATCTGTATAAAAGCTTCTGCCCGCATTAGGCATCACAACAGCTATACCCATGTCTGATACATATCTTTCAATTGAGGTTCTCCTCTGCCAAATCGTATGGTCATCGGATAAACCGTGAAGTAGATATAGAGTTGGATATTTTTCTTTTTTAGGAGAACCCTCCATTCCAATTTGTGCGCGTGTATTTTGAGGAAGTATCACGCACATGGAAGTTGAAATTCCAAGTACCTCTGAGAAAAAGTCACAATGAATTAAAGCCATTTTTGTACCTCCAGTATTATGTAATTAATTTTATTTTCATACAATATTCTGGTATTTGCAAGTATTTTATAAGGCGTATTAACTCAATTACAAGTATAAGATAATGAACTACAAAATATATATTTAATAGAAATTTGATATACAGAAATATTATAATATTATTAGAGTAATGCTATGTGGAGGAGTTATCATGAAAATCTGCTTTAATGAAGCAACAACATTAAAAAATTCTACTTTGGAATTGGACTTAAAGCTCTGCGAAAAATACGGATATAACTTAATCGAAATAAGACTAGACAAGCTTAGGGAATACTTAGAAACACATACAGTTGAAGATTTGGCTAACTTCTTTAATAAGAGCAAATTAAAGCCTTTTGCCTTTAATGCGCTTGAATTCATCACCTTTCGTGATGAAGCTGGTTATAACAAAATAAAGGAAGATTTAGTTTTCTTATGTGAAATTGGGGAAAAGATTAACTGTAGAAAAATCGTTGTAGTGCCTACCTTTGATGTTGGAGATTATACTAAGGCTGAAATAAGAGAGGAATCCATATTAAGACTAAATGAGCTGGCAGATATAGCCGAAAAGTATGGAGTTAAGCTGGCTTATGAATTTGTTGGATATCCAAATTGTTCTGTTAATACTTTTGGACAAACCTATGACATAGTTAGTGCTGTAAACAGAGAGAATGTAGGTATGGTTTTAGACTGCTTCCATTTCCATGCCATGGGCTCTAGAATTGAGGATTTAAGGAAGGCTGATTCCAGTAAAATATTTATTTTTCACATAGACGATAGTGAAGATCTTCCTGTAGGAGCATTAAGGGATCATAAGAGATTGTGGCCTGGTGAAGGTGCTGTTGACCTAAATTCTATAATGAAGACACTGAAGGAAATAGGCTATTCTGACATGGCTTCAGTAGAGCTTTTCAGACCTGAATACTGGGAGTGGAATGCTGAGGATACAGTAAAAGTTGGCAAGGAAAAGACTGTTGAGGTTGTAAGCAAGTTTTTTGAAATAGGTTAACTTCCTCCTAGACTATATAGAAACAAAAAAATCTTTACTTTATTATGTTAATATGTGATATATTTTATATTGTAAGGATTGCAAAGGAGGATGTTATGTTGAAGATTACTAAGAAACTTTTTGGGAAGACTTTAGAAGGTGCTGAAGCTTATATTTATACCTTAACAAACTCAAATGGAATGACTGCAGAAATATCAAACTTTGGCGGCATTATAGTGACTCTTAAAGTGCCAGATAATAAGGGGAAATTTGAGGATGTGGTTTTAGGCTACGATGAACTTCATAAATATATGGAGAAGGGTCCTTTTTTAGGAGCTATTATAGGTCGTTTTGCAAATAGAATTGAGAGTGGCACCTTTAATTTGAATGGAATAGAATATAAAGTGCCTAATAATGACGGAGAAAACTGTCTGCATGGTGGTATTAAAGGCTTTGATAAGGTGCTTTGGGAAGCAAATCCTGTGGAGGATAAAGAACCGGCCTTAGAGCTTACATATTTAAGCAAGGATGGGGAGGAAGGTTTTCCAGGAAATCTTCAGGTTAAAGTTACTTATACTTTGACAGAAGATAATTCCATAAGAATTGACTATTATGCTGTAGGCGATAAGGACACGGTTATTAATCTTACAAACCACTCTTATTTTAATCTGTCAGGACATGCTTCAGGAAATATACTAAAGCATAAGCTCATGCTTAATGCAGATAAATTTACTGTAAATAACCAGTTTTCTATTCCTACAGGAGAGATTAGAGATGTTGAAGGAACTCCAATGGACTTTACCGAGTTTACTGAGATTGGAGAAAATATAGATAGTGAATACCAGCAGATTGTTTTTGGAAAAGGTTTTGATCACAACTGGGTGCTTAAGGTTAGCGGAAAGACTCCGGAAAAAGCTGCTGAGGTAATAGATGAGAACAGTGGAAGGGTTATGGAAGTTTATACTACGAAGCCGGGGGTGCAATTTTACAGTGGAAATTTCCTAGATGGTTCATACATTGGAAAAGGCGGCGTTCCTTATACTATTAGAACAGGCTTCTGTCTTGAAACTCAATATTTTCCTAATGCAATGAATATTGAACATTTTCCATCTCCTATATTAAGAGCTGGAGAGGAATATAAGCACACCACTATTTATAAGTTTTCTACTAAATAAAGTACGGTATTTGTACAGAGGAGAAGGTTTTATGGCAGATTTAAAAAGCATGAGCAAAAGAGAGAAAATTGAATATATTTGGGATTATTATAAGATTCATATTATAGCAGCAATAGTCATAGTAGCTTTTATAGCTTCATTTGTACATGGACAACTTACTAAGGTTGATTATGTAGTGAATGTAACAATGATAGGAAATGTTTTAGAAGAAAGCAAAGTTCAAAGCCTTGAAAAAAGGTTTACTGGATTGGTAGTTAAAGAAGGAGAAAAGAGAAAGCAGGCCTTTATAGATGTTATGCCTTCTGATAATTTTCAATTAGAACCTCAAATGCTGCAAAAATTTATTGTCAGAGTAGCAGCTGGGGAAATTGATATTGTTATTTTAGATAAAAGTAATTTTGATAACTTTGTGAAGCAGGATATGTTTTTACCGCTAGACAGTATAAGTGAAATAAATTTGGCAGATATTAAACAAGAGAAAATTGAGGCTAGTGGAAGCAGTCAAAAAGCAATTTATGCAATAAGCGTAGAGGGAAATAAAGCTTTAGAAAGCATGGGGGTTAACACTAAAAATAAGGTTATTGGCATTGTAGCTTCTTCAAAGCACAAGGATAATGGAATAATAGTGCTTAAGGATATTTTAAAAAATTAATGTTTTAATTGTAAGTAAAATATATGCTATAGAGTAGAATGATAAGCTCCCCTTAAGGAAGACAGGTTAAAAAATCCGTCACTGAAATGGGGAGTGTTTTTGTGTTCGGAAGAACTAAATGTACAGCGAAAGAAAAGCATGAATTTTCAAAGGAATATGAGGATGGAGATTAATATTCACATTAAATTAAAGGAGACACATAATGAAGAGCTATACTATAAAGAAAGTAACTATGGAAGAAATAAATGAACAGGTTTGGAGCAATATTCCATCAATGCATATAGAATGTTACCCATGGTGTGCAAATAATTACAGACCTAAGACAGAAGTGAAAATTATTTATAACAGTGCAGAGCTTAGAGTTAGATTCATTAGTTTTGAGAAGAACATAGAAGTTAAATATTTTAAGAATAATGACCCTGTATTTAAGGACAGCTGTGTGGAATTCTTTTTTAATCCTTTGCCTGAAATAGCATATGATTATATTAATTTTGAGATAAATGCTAAAGGAACCTATCTTTTGCAAGTTGGAACAGATAAAATAAACAGGCAATTTATCAAGGAAGATACAAGTGCATTTAAAATCAATAATCATGTTGTTGAAGGCGACTATTGGTGTGTTGAATTTTCTATTCCTTTTGATTTTATTGAAAAGTACTGCGGAAAGATAGATTTTAAGTCAGGAGATAAAATTAAAGGAAATTTTTATAAATGTGGTGACGAGACAGTCTATCCTCATTATGGTTGCTGGAATGAAATTATTAGCGAAGTACCCAATTTTCATATTCCACAGTTTTTTGGCGAATTAATTTTGGAATAGAAAAATACTTTTGATAATTTTTTATACTTATTTCTATATAAAAATGGCAAATTATTTTAATTTGATGTAATATTTAAATAAGACAAAAGAAACTTAGTATTATGATTAAAGGAGACTATCAATGGGTTTCGTAAAAACCTTTCTAAAGGAAGAGTTTGAGATAGATAGTGTAATAACAATACACTACTTTGAATTTGCTTGTGATTATGTTTTTGAGGGAGAGACTCATGATTTTTGGGAGTTTGTCTATGTAGACAAGGGTGAGTTAGAGATTATGGCAGATGATAAAGGCTTTAAACTTAAGCAAGGTGAAATGATTTTTCATAAGCCTAACGAGTTTCATAATTTGTGGGCTAATGGAAAAATAGCGCCGAATATCATTGTAATATCCTTTGATTGTAGATCTAAAGCTATGAGATTTTTCGAAAATAAAATAGTTACCACAGGAGATACTGTTAAAAACCTTTTAGCGCAGATAATAAAAGAAGCTATAGAGGCTTTTTCTACACCTCTTAACATATCTAGTACTACTAAACTGGACATAAAACAAAACTCTGTGTTTGGGGCGGAACAACTGATAAAAATTTATTTGCAGCAGCTATTAACACACTTAGTGAGGAAAGGTATTAATATTTTACCAAAGGAAAGAATCTCATCATCTGTTAAAGAAAGAACCCAGCATGACATAGCAAACAAAATAATTAATTATCTTGAGGATAATGTACAAAACAGTGCTACCTTTGATGATGTGTGCAAATATTCGCGATTGAGTCCTACCACTTTAAAGGCCATGTTTAAAGAACAAACTGGTGCTAGTGTAATGGAATTTTATAAATCCTTAAAAATTGAGAAAGCTAAGAAGCTTATAAGAGAAGGTCAATTTAATTTTACAGAAATTGCAGAAAGACTTGGATACTCATCTATTCATTA
>CAZMQY010000273.1:0-5197 GCA_964568335.1 uncultured Clostridium sp. | reverse complement strand
GAATGGGCGCCAATACTTACAACTCGTTTTATCTCGCTCATATTTTCCTCCTTTATAAGTCTTCTTTACAGTTTGAACTTCTCATTCCCACTTGCAAACTGCCTTTAAAGGTTTTTTCTATATTCTACAAAAGTTCTAAAAACTTTTACTCCATGTCTTTCATAAAATCTTCTGCCAGGCATGTCTGTGGAGACAAAATACAAATGGTTTATCCCTCTTTTTGCCATCTCCAGCTGCATAATATCAAACAAAATACCACCAATCCCAAAGCTTCTTAAATCTGCTTTAACTCCAATGGGACCAAAGCGCATGCTATTACCGTCAATAGCTCTCATGCAAAAGCCAACAATCTTTTCTGCCTTATCTAAAACCAAAAGTATGCAATCATCTGCAGTGTTATTTTGCATAGAAATCAATACGTTTCTTTTCCAGCCGCCTCCAAATTCATTTCTTGCAAACTCAAGCAATTCTAAAGCATATTTATAATCAAAGCTTATAAATGAAAATCCAGCCTCTTGAGCTTTAGCTAATTTATTCAAGGTTTCTTCGCTAAGCTTATATCCATGTAAGTCCTTGCACATGGAGTAGCTTTCTTCACCTGCTTGGTAGCTCATTTTATCAAAGAATTTTATGGCATCCCTATAATTGTCTTTATCAACACCAGGGAAAAAATAGTTTGGACTATATGCTCCAAGTGTTATTGTCTCAGCGCCCATAGTTTTTAATTTTTCTTCAGCTGCCTTAACTAAACCCTCTCCAATGCCTTTTCCCCTGTGAGCTTTATCTACAAAAATAACATTGATCCATCCTCGGGTTGGTTCCAAGCCTCTTTCAAGATATGGAAACCTTCGTTTAGTTGCTAGTAAAAACCCTGTTACACACTCCTTCTCTAGTGCTATATAGCAAAGCTCTGTATCAAAGTTTTCGTCAAACAATGCCTGCCTTCGAAATTTATAAGCAGTTATTGGATCGGCAGTTAATGTTTTATTCCATAAATCAACTACTTCCATTTCATACTTTTGGCTATAATTTAATATTTTCATTCTATCTTCCTTTCTTGTTATTAATATGTTAACATGTTAAGTTATTCTAAATATATTCCTGCAACTCGCCTTATATAACTCTTTTTCACAGCCATACATATAAATTCAGCAAATAAAAAAACAAGTTCCCCTAACTAATGGATGGAACTTGTCTCATTAAACTAAATCTTTATATTTACAGTAACAGAATACCAATCCTTATTAAAATAGGTTTCAGCATATTCAATGATTTTATCAAACTCATCAAATGCAATTCTTTTAACAAAGAAGG
This sequence comes from uncultured Clostridium sp., assembly GCA_964568335.1. Lineage (GTDB taxonomy): Bacteria > Bacillota > Clostridia > Clostridiales > Clostridiaceae > Clostridium_AT. The sequence continues at coordinate 3,883 of CAZMQY010000273.1, read as the reverse complement.
TATTTGTACCCTTTTTTATATTCATCAGCTTGGCAATTCTGTTGTCATTAACTTCCTTTACTGAATAATTCTCATTTACCCAAATAGGAAAAACCCTGCATTCTGATAAGGTTTTGTAAAAAGATTTATTTTCATAAATTTTCTTCGCTTGATCAATACTAACAAGACGGCTGTCAACAAAAGAGCTTTGATAGGCAATAGGCTCTTCATTTGCAAGCCTTATTCTTCTAACACAAACCATTTTTTGATCCTGTGGTATTTCAAGCTTATCCGCAATGCTTGAATTAACAACCTCTTCAATTTTATCCACCTGCATATCAATTCTGTAGCCTTGCTGCAGCAATTCATCGCTAAAGCTAATTGAGGTCAAGCCACGAATCATATGTTTTTTTGCAACGAAGGTACCCACGCCCTGCACTCCAATAAGATAACCCTCATTTATTAAATCATTAAATGCTTTTCTAATAGTAATAGCGGACACGTTGTATTTTTTCTTAAGCACAGATTCGCTATCCACTTTATCACCGGGCTTTAATTGTCCTGACTTAATTGAATTTATTATATCCTGCTCAATCTGAAAATACTTTGCAACCTTATATTCCATAGCCAGTTATCCAAAAGTTAGGATTATTCACCTCGCTTTCTTCTTCATATTATGTACATCAATGCCTTTTACATGATTCTCAAATTTATAGCTCTTAACATATTAATATGTTATCATACAGGTCCATATGAATAGAATAAACTAAACTTAAATTTCCTGTATATAAAGCATCAATATTATCTCCGACGAAATCCTCAAAGTTTCTCGAAGGTTTTCTTGCCAGCTTATAAAATTCATGAGCTGGATTAGAAGCAATAATTCAACTGTTAATTTCTATGCTTTAATAAAGATTTTAAATATAATTCTGCAAACATTAACCTTGCCTCTAATACCTAACTAATTACAGCAGAATATGTTATAATTAATAATATTTTACTAAGAATTTAAGTGAGGAGTAATATATGGATTTGAAAGAGTTTAAAAATTATTGCTTGAGTAAAAAAGGAGTAACTGAAAACTTTCCCTTTGACGATGAAACTTTAGTCCTTAAAGTTGGCTCAAAAATGTTTGCTTTGACTAATATAAATAAGCCTGTACTTGAAATGAATTTAAAATGCGACCCTCTCATGGCCCAGGACTTAAGAAAAGAGTATAGCTCCATTAAGCCTGGCTACCATATGAATAAAACACATTGGAATACCGTAACAGCAGATGGAACTATACCCGAAGATAAAATATTGTTTTTAATAGACTTGTCCTATGATTTAGTATATAAAGGTCTTACAAAAGCTAAAAAGCTTGCGTTGAAGTAATTGCACCCACTTGCCACTTGCCAGGTGGGGGGCACTTTTTTTATCTCTTATATACAACCTCTCCGTCTATAAGCACACATAAAGCTTTGGCTTGAATGTCAAAAGGATGCTTGTCAAACACTACTATATCTGCATCTTTTTCGACTTGAAGTGAGCCTACCCTATGAGAAATTCCAAGTATCTCTGCAGGATTTATAGTTATTGCCTTAAGTGCAGTTTCTTCATCTAGTCCTGCTCTTACAGCTAATGCAGCGCACATTGGAAGATTATGTACTGGTATTACAGGGTGGTCTGTCATTATTGCTATTTTTACCCCGGCTTTATGTAATACTGCTGGAGTTTCAAAGGTTTTCTCTTTTAGCTCAACTTTGCTTCTACTTCCAAAGGTTGGCCCTACTATTGCAGAAAAGCCTTCCTTTGCCAGTTCATCTGCAATTAGATGCCCTTCAGTACAATGCTCCAAAGTCATTTTTAGGCCAAACTCCTTTGCAATACGAATAGCAGTGAAAATATCATCAGCTCTATGAGCATGAGCTTTTACGTTTAGCTTACCTTGCACAACTGGTATTAGGCTTTCAAGCTTCATATCAAAGGTTGAGTTTTTTTCTTTATTATCAATATAATTTTTAGTTTTAAGAAGAGCTTCTCTTAAGATAGCAGCTGTAGCCATTCTAGTAGAAGGCGCCTGCTTTTTCGCGTTGTAGCAGCGCTTTGGATTTTCCCCAAAGGCAACCTTCATTGACGCAGTTTGCTGAATAACCATTTGGTCTATTCTTTTACCTTTAGTTTTAATAGTAGCAAATTGACCCCCTATAACATTTGCACTGCCAGGACCTGTACACACGCATGTAACACCATTTTCATAAGCTTCAACAAAGGACCTGTCCATTGGATTAATAGCATCAATAGCTCTAAGCTGTGGAGTTACTGGATCAGTTATTTCATTTCCGTCATCCCCCTCAAAGCCAAGGCTATCCTCCCACATGCCTATATGGCAGTGAGCATCAATAATACCAGGCATAACAAAACCGCTATTTGCATCAAATATCTCACAGTTTTCAGGAACCGAAATATCCTTACCTACTGCTATAATTTTTCCTCCGTCAACTAATACCTGTCCATTTTCAATAGGTTCACCAACCATAGTTAAAATTGTTCCATTTTTGATTAATAACATTTTAATCCCCTCCTTATATTTACATTATAATATAATAGCAAAATGACAGCCATTCAAAAAGCTAAAATAAGTTATAAGTTATATAACAGCCATTCAAAAAGCTTATTGCTCATCTTCTCGTGGGTGAGGGTAGAGGGGTGAAAAGATCCTCCAATGCCGTCTTCTTCAAGCTGCAGATTAAACTTCATAGCATCAATGCTTTCATCACCTGTTTGAAGCTTATGTTCCTCTACCGCAGCTAAAATCTCATCAAATAGATATGTATCCATGGAACCTAATGTGCAGAGTATTTTAGGGGTATACCCGTTTTTATATCTTACTTGCCTTAGGAATTCAACATAGGCTTGCCTAAAATTCTTTTTACGCTTTTTATCATATCGCACATAAGTTCCATCATTAGTACCTAGGTTAATTACAATTAAATCCGGTACATATTTAGTAAAATCCCATTCTGTATAGCTTGTCTTTCCTGCATTCTGCTCTACTAATCTGTCTGCATAATTGTAAAGCATAGGCATCAATATGGAGTTGTTAATTTTATCTTCGCCAGCATAAGAAGAATAAACTCCTATTCCTGAATAGCATACGCAATTAAATTCCGCCTTTAGCTTTCTTGCAGTCTTGGCAGCAAAAGCCTCCCAACCATTTTCCTGATAGGTTTTAAATCCATCTTCAGGCTTCTCAGCTTCATTTCCATATCCGCAGGTTATGGAATCCCCAATAAACTCAATTTTTAAAGTCTTTGCTTCTGTAGCTGTAATATGAGAGCCGCCGCAGCTTCTAAGCCTAGTAACTCCAGCTCTTCCAAATTGAACTTCAGTTATTTTTAAAACCTTTATCCTGCAGGATACTGATTTCTCAGAATCAAATAAGGTATACCAGCCTTTAACTTTATCAAGAGGGAATTTTTTTACCGGCACTTCATCATCGTTAATAAAAACTGCTATCCAGGCTTGTGCATTACAATCCTTTACATGCTCTGCAGATGAGACCAATTCTGCTTCTATTTTTGTACCAGTAAAATCAAATTCGAATCCAGAGCATGTCCAGTTAAAATAGGTAATACCATTTTCTAAGTCATAAAAAGTTCTTCCCATAAGTCTTGCGGTATTTTCATCAAAAGTAATAATATTATTGTCCACTTTCTCATCCTCACTTACGCTTTAGTTTAATTCTATATACAATAAACATTGTACCATAAATTTCATTAAATCATGAATCATATTTTCATCCATCCTACTAATATGAATAAAAAAAGTTTTCTCCTCAGCCCCTTCCTCCCAGTTTCATCCTTGCCTGCACCTGCTGCCAATGCTTAGAATATTGCGAAAACACAGTTTGAAGTATATT
>CAZMQY010000272.1:0-5215 GCA_964568335.1 uncultured Clostridium sp. | reverse complement strand
AATGAACTTTTCTCAAATAGATAAAGTTACCTCCGAACCAGAGCCCTTTAATTTTATATTAGCAGACTTAGGTGTTTCTTCCATGCAAATAGACAATCCTGACAGAGGGTTTACCTTTAAGGCTGAGGGGCCATTGGACTTAAGACTTAATCCAAATGCAGGTATCTCTGCAGCAGATCTTTTAAAAGAAATGACACTATTTGAAATTGAAGATATGCTTGTTGAAAATGCTGATGAGCCTCATGCAGCAGTAATCGCTCGCGCCATACTTTCCAGCATAAAAAAAGGAATTGATATAACCACAACAACTGGGCTTAGAAATATTATCAAAGATTCTATGAAATATGTTAAAGGAATCAAAGAGGATGATATTAAAAAATCCTGTCAGCGAACCTTTCAAGCGCTCAGAATTAATGTCAATAAGGAGTTTGAAGTGCTGGATGAATTTCTAGAAAAACTCCCTGAGGTGTTAGCTCCCGGCGGCCGTGTTGCCATACTTACCTTTCACTCAGGAGAAGATCGCCGTGTTAAAAAATCTTTTCAACACTTTTTCCGTGAAGGGATTTATTCCGAAATAGCACGGGAGCCTATTCGTCCATCAGCAGAAGAATGCCATGTTAATAGTCGTGCACGTTCTGCTAAATTGCGCTTTGCAATCAAAGCATAAGAGGTTTTACTGAGCCAGTTAGAGTGACTAATAGGTCGCTTTACCTGGCTTATTTTATTAAGATTACTATATATAAAGCAAAAATTCTATTACATTCTGCTCTCACAAAAAGTAAGAAATTTATATTATTAAAGGAGATGTAATTATATTTATGAACAAGTATAAAGAAATCAAACCAGAAGAATTAAATGAAAGTGCATTTAAACTTATAGCCAAGGATTGGATGCTTATTACAGCAGAAAGCAATAATAAGGTAAATACTATGACCGCCAGCTGGGGTGGCTTTGGTGTAATGTTTAATAAAAATGTAGCCTATATTGTTCTAAGACCTCAACGTTATACTAAAGAATTTGTAGATAATTCTAATACATTTTCTCTAACCTTCTTTGATGAAACCTTCAGAAAACAATTAGCTTATCTTGGGGCTGTATCTGGAAGGGATGAAGATAAGATTTCTAAAGCAAATTTGACGATTCAACATGAAAATGAAACGCCTTATTTTGAAGAAGGAAATATGGTGATTATATGCAAAAAAATATATGCACAAGATTTTAAACCTGAATGTTTTATATTAAGTGAAATAGAGCAGCAAGTGTATCCAAAAAAAGATTATCATACGTTCTATATTGCAGAAATAGAAAAAATTCTTATAAAAGAATAGTAAAAGACACTGCACAATTTTCCTAATAAACCTATCAAGGACTTGCTTTATTACAGTAAGTCCTTGTTTGTTCCTCTGCCAATCATCTGCTAGAACTTCGACTTAGATTTTAATTAGTCTGTATTATACAGCTTGTTTGCTACTCTTCTATAAATTTTATGAATTGACAATTATAAGTAACAAGCATACTATATGAGTAAAAGTTAACAAGTTTATTAAGATGATAAAGTTCTACAACTTTTATTTATCACTGGGGAATTAAGATAAGGAGGAAAAATATGAGTAATTTTAAAAAAGCTGATGTCAGAAATGCTGTTCGTAATAGTTATAGGAAGATAGCTATTGGAAATGTAAAAGAGGATGGGTGCTGTGGCGGGAGTATTAATCTTAAAAAGTCTTCCGTAGAGATATCACGTAAAATTGGATATTCTGATGAAGAAATATCTGCTGCGCCAGAGGGAGCTAATATGGGCCTAGGCTGTGGAAATCCTCAATTAATAGCTAATCTTAAAGAAGGCGAAACTGTTATAGACCTTGGAAGCGGAGGAGGCTTTGACTGTTTTTTAGCTTCAAAAAAGGTTGGGCCTAAGGGATATATTATTGGAGTTGACATGACTCCGGAGATGATTAGTAAAGCAAGGGTTATGTCTAAGAAATATAGATATAGAAATGTAGACTTTAGATTAGGCGAAATTGAAAATCTTCCTGTAGCAGATAATACTGCGGATGTAATTATTTCAAATTGCGTTATAAATTTATCCCCCAAAAAACAAAGAGTATATAATGAGGCTTATCGTGTATTAAAAAAAGGTGGTAGAATAGCTGTTTCTGATGTAGTTCTTATTAGAGAATTGACGAAGGAAATGAAGCAGGATGAGAAGCTTTATTGTGGATGAGTTACCGGCGCATCTTCAGTTGAAGAATTAAGATTATATTTAGAAAAGGCTGGATTTATTGATATTAGCATTGAAACTCAAGAAGTCTCAAAGGAATATGCTGAAAAGTGGGCACACAACCTAAATGTTGGAGAATATATTATGTCTGCATCCATAAAAGCAGCAAAATTATAAAACTCCCAATAAGAAATAAATAGTTTACCTAGCGTAAATTAACTATACTGTGAATTTTACACATAAAGCTTTATCACAACAAAGAAACCCTCGACGAATGTGGAGGTTTTTTTGTTTGAAGAGAATACCACGCATTATTATTTGTTGAAAATAATTTTATTTAACAATGATGTTCTGTTATTCACACCTAATTTTTCAAAAATATTTTTAATATGAGTTTTAACAGTGTTACTGCTGAGATAAAGTGAAGCAGAAATTTCTTTATTGCTGCAGCCTTTGTTAATTAGATTAATAATTTCTAATTCTCTATCAGTTAAATTATAAAAATATTTTGTTTTATGTAATGAAAAGGTTTCATTATTAAGCGATTTTGTAATACATGTAAAATATGAAGTCTCCATATTGCCTATTAATGTTGGTGTTATTATAGCTGAAGTTTTAATAGTATAGGTATGATTATTTGAAAATATACTTAGATTTTGGTTATTAGTATTCTGTATAATATTGTAGCTTAAAAAGCTTATTGTTTTCTGGACAGAGCTTATAGTTTGATTAATTTCAATTAGATTATCATAAATAAAATTACCTGAAGTATTAACACTTTCAGCTATTTCATAGCAATATTCTTGTGCCTTATTGTTTACTTCAAGCACGCATTGCTTACTATCCCAAATAATTATTCCATCTGGATAGCTATCATAACACTTTTTTAAAAGCTTCTGCTCAAGTAATAAATTAGATAAATTAAGAAAACTCTTGTAGTGCGAAGAAAGAATATTGTTTAATATTTTTAAAATTTTATACTCTCTTTTTGTAAAGTCGCCCTCTTCCTTTGATTTAAATATACAAAGAGTGCCTAGTCTAACATTGTCTGAATACTGAATGATATTAAGGCGATAATGTAGATTATATTTATTAAGAAATTGGAAATTCTCTGTTCGTGCAAAGCTATTATACGGCATGATATCAGTTATTGTAATAATAGTACTATTTAATAATTTTTCAGGTAAGTTTAAAGGCTGGAAAATAGATACTTTATAGTAGTATTCTTTAAATTCTTTTATAAATTTATTTTCAAGATTAATTGAATAGAAATTAGTTAAATAAACTCTGTTTATATCATTACTGGAAGAAATATTCATATTTTCAGGAAAGAACGCAAGCCTGGAGTAATTAAAGTGTTCTGAAATTAATTTTAAAATGTCTTGATAAAAATGCAAGCAACTTTTGCTGAGTTTGCATGAAAAATCCAATATGTTTTCATAATCTCTATTACTTAACAGCATTTCAAGTCCCCCAAAAATAAAACTTATCTTCTGCTTTTTTAATAAAATCAGATATGCCCTTCTTTAATTATACATAATTCTTGTATAAATTCAATAAAATTAGAATATTCATGCAAAACAAGCTTCAAATGATAGAAGCTTTTATTTGTTAATAGAAGATAAATTGAGTAATTATTAATTTCATAATGAAATGATTAGAAGCAGTTAAAGGATATAAAAAATAATACCAAAAATAACCATAAAGGGTGATTGGATAATTATGTAAGTTGTAGGAAAATTAATATGTAGGTTTTTTAAGGAGGAGAAATAGAGGTCCGAATTATGAATCTATTTGAAAAAGAAAAAAAGGGGGAAAAAAATGAATCGAAGAAGGAAGCAAAAAAAGAGAATGTTATCTTTCTTAGTGCTATTTACAATGCTTTTCAGCTTTGTATTACCTCAGAATTTAACATTGGCACAAGCTAGTTCAAACAACAAGGAAATCGCCTCCAATGCAACTTTTACTGCAGAGGAAGTGAATCGTATTTTAGCTAGTCTTACTCCTGAGCAAAAATCATATATTAACAAGCTTACAGGAGCAGACAATGCGCAAAAAATACATCTTGACCCAACGGAATTACGTAGTGCAGAAAAGATTGACGTTATTGTTCGATTTAATGTTGAGCCTGCAAAAATTCAAATGATTCAAAAGGCTTTGGCACAAGGGGGGGCAAACGTTAATAATCAAGCTTTTGCTGCAGATTACAAAGAGGCTCAAAAAAAGGTTGAAGATTCTCACAAGCAATTTAAAGACTTTGTTAACACTCAAGTAAAAACTGAAATAATTGGCGGTGAAGCCATTAAGTCTAGTATGACAATTTTACGTGAGTATACGGAGGCTTTTAATGGAGTAGCTTTATCAGTTTCACCAAGTCAATTGAGCAGTCTTGCGGAAAGCTCATTAGTAAATTCTATTTGGCCAAATGTTAAATACGAAACATCACCAGGGACAACTACTGAGGAAGTTGCTGATGGTTCAACTACTGGAATAGGTAAACCTACCTCAGCACTTACCTTAATGGGAGTTGACAAACTTCAAGCAGAGGGACATACAGGTATTATTAAATCTGGTCCGAATGCAGGGAAAAAAGTGAAGGTCGGTGTATTAGATACGGGTATTGATTATAATCACCCTGATTTATACAAAGTGACACATGATGCAACGGGTAAGCTATATGGTGGACATGACTTTGTCAATTCAGTGGTCAATTCAGATGGTAGTGTAACATTTATCGATGACAAAGACCCAATGGAAACCATCTACCCAGACTGGTTAGATGCGAAAGCCAATCCTTCAAAAGTGTTAGTTCCGGCAACACCGAATTATAAACAATATATTACAGCGCATGGAACACACGTTTCCGGAACAATTGCAGCCAATACGACAGATAATAATGCAACCTATTCCGCAAATGGAGTCGCACCAGATGTGGAGCTTCATGGCTATCGTGTTCTTGGTCCAGGTGGACGAGGTCTAGCGGACGGTATATTG
>CAZMQY010000271.1:0-5248 GCA_964568335.1 uncultured Clostridium sp. | reverse complement strand
TGGAGACTCAAAAGCTTAACTATGAAGATCAGCCGCCGCTGCTATATCTAAAGGGAGTGTTGGGAGATCTTCCAAAAACCTCGGAAATCAAATATGTAATAATAGACGAGGCTCAGGATTATACTCCATTGCAATATGAAATTTTTCATCAGCTCTTTAACCATGCCAGTATAACAATGCTGGGGGACCTTAATCAGTCTATAAACCCCTTTATGAATGTAGGTGACTATAGCAATATCTCGCATATATTCCCAGAGGATAATACCTGCATAATAAACCTGACAAAGAGCTACAGATCCACAATGGAGATTACTGAGTTTGCAAGAAGACTTTTAAATAAGGAAGTTACTGATGGATATGTGGAAAGAAGCGGAGATAAGCCAATAGTCCTTGGTTTTCCTGATGAAAATTCTATAAAGGAAAGAATTCTAAAGGATATAGAATTGCACAAGACTCAGGGCTTCAAATCCATTGGAATCATAACAAGAACCATAAAGGAAGCGGGCGAGGTATACAGCTTTTTAAAGGATAAGACAGAAGTCAAATGCGTAACCAAGGACGATGACGAATATATAAACGGTACTCTTGTTATCCCAGCTTACCTTGCAAAAGGCTTGGAGTTTGACGTGGTGCTTGTTTATAATGCAGGAAATGAAAACTACAGCTGTGAAGAGGAAAGGCTGCTGTTTTATACAGCCTGCACAAGAGCGCTGCACAAGCTTTGCGTGTATTATAGTGGAAGCCTTACGCCGCTGCTGGAAGGAACCGATTAGTTTAACCTGCAGCAGGAGTAATATTCTTTAAGATAAACAATAATTGCAGATAGTGGTACTATAAAAAATATACAACTCAACATCCTCCTTCAATAAAAATTACTTAGGTCTTAAATAGCTAGAGCGTATTGAATGACAATAAGAAAGATTCTATGATACTAATGAAGGAGGATGATACTAATGAAGGAAAAAAGCTTAGGAGCTCACGAGGAATGGAAGGGCAAAATAGAAGTTGTAAGCAGATGTACTATAAATAATAATGAGGATTTAGCAGTAGCTTACACTCCCGGTGTAGCTTTTCCCTGTTTGGAAATTGAAAAGAATAAGGAGGATTCCTATAAGTATACAAGACGAGGCAATCTTGTTGGAGTAATTACTGATGGAAGTGCTGTATTGGGACTTGGGAATATAGGACCTTTAGCTGCAATGCCTGTTATGGAAGGGAAATGTGTATTATTCAAGGAATTTGCTGGGGTTGACGCTTTTCCTATTTGCATACAGGATAATGATGTGGAAACTATAGTAAAAACAGTAAAGCTTATTGAGGGCAGCTTTGGAGCGATAAATTTAGAGGATATAAGTGCGCCACGCTGCTTTGAAATAGAGGAAAGGCTCAATGAAATTTGCGATATTCCTGTTTTTCATGATGATCAGCATGGTACTGCTATTGCTGTACTGTCAGCACTTTTAAATTCAGTTAAGGTTGTAAAAAAGGATTATAATCTTAAGATAGTACTAAATGGCGCCGGAGCAGCGGGCATTGCAATAGCTAATCTAATATGGGAAGCGGGCTTTCATAATATTGTAATTTGCGACAGATATGGTATAATCACAGTTGATAATGCAACTAATAAGTATCAAAAAGAGTGTGCTGAAAAGTTTAATAAGGATAAAAAAGGCGACTTAAAAGATGCTTTAGCTCATGCAGATGCTTTTATTGGAGTAAGCGCAGGCAATATATTAACTGAGGAAATGGTTTTATCAATGAACCAGGACCCAATAGTGTTTGCTTTAGCTAATCCAGTTCCGGAAATAATGCCGGAAGCAGCGAAAAAGGCTAAGGTTAAAGTTATGGCAACAGGAAGAAGCGATTATCCCAATCAGATAAATAATCTATTAGTTTTTCCTGGCATAATAAAAGGAGCTTTAGAAGCACGTATTAATAAAATCACCACAGAAATACAGCTGGCAGTTGCCAGAGGAATTTCAGACTGCATAAAAGAAACAGAATTAACCTGTGAAAATATAATTCCAAGTGTTTTTGATAAAAAAATTGTAGATTTAGTTTCTCATATAGTTTGCAGTTTTAAAAGATAAGGGGCTTTTTATGGAGAATTTAGCTAAATTATTTAACAAATTAACTAATAGCGAGCAGAAGGTATTTACCTACATTTACGCAAATCAGCAAAAAGTTATGAAGATGAAGATAAGTGATTTAGCTAAAGAGACCTTTACTTCTAAAACTGTAATTATTAATTTGGCGCAAAAGCTGGGCTTTGAAGGCTTTTCTGATTTTAAATACTATCTTAAATCAGCTAAGGGCGATGACGCTGATAGAAAAGTTCTGGAAGATTTGCAATACGACTTAAAACAAAATATCGAAAAAACCTTTGTTGTAATAGAAGCAGAATTATATAAACAAATTACTAAGGAAATATTAGCTGCCAAAACTGTATACGTTTTTGCCAGAGGTACAAGCAAAGCTGCAGGGGCTTATTTGAATCATCTGCTGCTGACCATTGGAATCAAGTGCGTATTTGTTGATGACTATAATTTGCTTACCTTAGTTGGAAAAACCTTAGAACGTGATGAACTAGTAATTATGATTTCACTATCAGGAAACACACAGAAAATATTAGAGGTAGCCAATATTGCAAAAGTAAAAGGAGTTAAAAGCATAGCCATAACCTCCTTTGGCAATAATGAACTATCTAAGATAAGCGATTATACTTTGCATTGCGTATCAAATGATACGGAGACTAAGCACGATGACAGTATTTCCAGAATAGGAATGTTTATAGTAATTGAAATGCTTGTTAATTCTATTAAGGAATTTAATAAAAAATAGCTCGTTTAAAAGCGGGCTATTTTTATTTTTCCAAATAACCCCATGACCTAGGTCATTTCCTGTGACTTAAGACTTTATCTAGGAAAAGAGTATCATCAGGAATTATTGTCAGGTCTTGCAGCACAATGTAGAATAGTTACTAGAAAGAGCGCTCTTTTGGTAAACGTGTTCATATTTTTTATTTTTAATTAATAAATGGAGGAAGGCGAAATGTCGAAGAATTTTAGTCAGAAGATACAACAGTTTGGCAGAACCTTGTTACTGCCTATCGCAGTTATGGCGCCGGTAGGTATGGTGCTAGGCATAACAGGCGCACTTGTTCAATCTTATATGATTGCCAGATTTCCTTTCTTAGGCAACCCAGTACTTAAAACAATCTTAACTAGTTTAAGAACAATAGCTGGTGCGGTTTTTGATAATATTCCATTAATGTTTGCCATGGGTGTAGCCTATGGAATGAGTAAAAAAGACAAGGGAATAGCGGTATTTGCATCCACTATAGGATACATTATACTGATAATTTCCATGAATGCATGGCTGACTGTTACTGGTAGGCTGGCACCTGCAGATGTAATGAGCCAGTTTGGTCAGATAAAAGTTTTAGGAATACAGACCATGAATGTAAACGCCTTGGGAGGAATTATAACAGGTTTAGTTGCAGCATGGGCAACAGACAGATTCTACAAGCTTGAGCTTCCAATAGCATTAGCATTTTTCTCAGGTAAAAAATCAGTACCTATCATAACTATGGGAATAATGATGGTAATTGGTTTAACAATACCTTTTATATGGCAAATATTTGTAGCCTTATTAACGAAATTATCTGTAGTTTACTTAAGCCCCGTAGGACCATTCTTTACAGCAGCCGGAGAAAGACTATTTATTCCTTTTGGTTTGCACCACGTATGGAATGCTCTGTTTAGATTTACAGAGGCTGGTGGTTCCTATGTTATAAATGGAAAGACCTATGTAGGGGTTGTTCCTACTCTAAATGAGATATTATTTAATCTAGGTCCAAACAGCGAATACTGGAGCATGATGCCTAAATTAACAAGATTCATGGCTCAGCAGCAAATGCTATGTACATTATTTGCATTCCCTGCAATCGGACTTGCTATGTACAAAACAGCTTATCAAGAAAATAAAAAGCTGGTAAAATCCTTAATGGTTACTTGTATATTAACTGCACTTTTAGGTAATGTTACAGAGCCTTTAGAGTTTTCCTTTGTATTTATTGCTCCATTTTTATATGTAATCTACGCATGTATTATAGGAGTTGGAGCAGTTGCCCTATCACTAGCTAATGTAGGAATAGGCTATATAAGAGGAACAATATTCGACTTTGCAATCTTTGGACTTCTTTATGAAAAAACAAATTGGATAGCCTTTGTAATAATAGGCTTAATCCTTGCAGTGGTTACTTACTTTGTATTTAAGTGGGCAATATTAAAGTTTGACCTTAAGACTCCAGGTAGAGAAGATTCACCATCTTTAGATAACAACCTTATCAAAGAAAAGAAGTATGATGAAATAGCTAAAATTGTAATACAAGCTTTAGGCGGAAAGGCAAATATAAAGCATGTTGACAATTGTATAACTAGACTAAGAATAGATTTAGGCGAAGTAAATATAGTAGACCGAAAGCTACTAGATACTTCAGGCTGTACGGGAATGTTCTTCCCGGCACCAAAGCATATTCATATTGTTTATGGACCTTTAGTAGAGTTTGTAAGAAATGAAGTGGATGAACAATTAGCAGCTATGTAAACACAACTAAATAGATATCAAAGTAAATCAGCTATTTAATTTTCGTAAAAATCGTAGAAACATCCATATTTCACTCGATTAAATAGCGATTTACTAATTGAATCTATATAAATGGAGGAATTGACATGAGAAGCAGCAACACAATTACAATAACTGGGGCGGGTAGTGGCAGAACTCCAGCGTTAGTAGGAAGCTTAGTAAAATTAAAGGATAGATTTCCTTTAAAGAAGGTAATTTTTTATGATATAGACAATGAAAGAACCTCAAAAATGGAGGACTATATAAGACTGGTTTTAAAGACTTATTGTAGTGAAACAGAAGTAGTCTTCACTACAGATTCAGATACAGCCTATGAAAATACGGATTTTGTATTTTGTCAGATGCGTGCTGGAAAGAATGAAATGAGAAGCCTTGATGAAAAAATTCCACTAAAGTATGGATTAGTTGGTCAGGAAACCTGTGGACCAGGAGGTTTTGCTTATGGCATGAGATCTCTTGAGGCAATGATAGAAATGGTTCATCAGGTGCGTAAACATTCAAAGGATACTTGGATTTTAAATTATACAAACCCTGCTGCTATAGTGGCTTTAGGATTAGACAAGGTTTTTCCTGAGGATAAGAGACTCTTAAATTTATGCGA
>CAZMQY010000270.1:0-5251 GCA_964568335.1 uncultured Clostridium sp. | reverse complement strand
GTATCGATAGTCTTAAAAAACTTATTGTTTCTTTCCTCCCACTGCTTATGTTTTATTTCATGATGTTTATATAACATTTCACCTAATTCTGTTAACTTAAAATATATTTCCTTATCATTCTCAGGCTTTTTATACTTATCAATAAGGTTACTATTTAAAAGTTTTTTGCTAATCTTACTTATAGCGCCTCTCGTCATATTCATATTTTGAGATATTTTAGTAACGTTGGGATCTTTTATTTTTCCTATGAGATCTAGACAATGTATTTCTGAAACCCCATACTTTTCATATTCCCCCTTAAATGCTAGTTTTCCTAGAGTTTCTTCTTTTTCATATATTTCTTTAAAACTCTTCATAATAATATTAATATTATCCACTTTAAATACCTCCTTATTGTTTCCAATGAAACAATAATATTATTTTTTTGTTTCCTTGTCAACATTTTTTTTAGCGTTAAAGGATTTTAAAATTAGAGAGGCAATTTATATATAGTAATATTAAGTGTTGGAATTATAATTCGTATTTTGTATAATTAAATAAGAACATAATTGTAATTTTTGTTGAAATATTATAACAATGATATAGGAGAATAAAATGATAGATTTATTTAGAGCATTTACTACAAAGGAAGATTTTTTTTATGATGGTGCATTTATTGCTAAAATAAAATATCAGCGTTTTCAATCAAAATCACATAAGGAAACTTATAAGAATGAAGTTGTTAAAGGCAATAGGCGACTTTGCGTAATCAACTGTAATGGATATGTTGACAATGAAATTGCAGAAACATTAACTGTTTATTTAATGATGAATGTAACCGTTAAAGAATCTATTCAGCCAGAAATTATTGAAGATACGGGCACTTTATGGCGTAATTTTTCAAAAGAAGAAATTGCAGATTTTAGTCATCTAACAGGAGATACAAATTCCATTCATCTTTCAGAAAATCCAGTTGTACAAGGAATGTTTATTCTAAAAGAACTTTGTGACACAACTCAAACTAATGAGATAGAAGTAAAATATATTCATCCTGTTTATGGATGTAACCCAGTTTATATAAAACATGAAGGAAATATAATAAAAGGATTTAGCAATGGAATATTATGCTTCCAAGCAACTATATCTTAAAATCTTTTTACAAAAGTGTAAATTAAGGGAAGGTTTGAATTACTTCCCTTAAAAAATATTATATTATCAACACTATCCTTTAACATAGCCTAATTTTTATATCATTAGGAGTTTGTTGAATAACGAGTTTATTATCATTAATCTCCCGTTAATATACAATAGCTAACATTAATAATACTTTTTAAAGCTTCATATCCAGTATATGATTTATTATATTCATTGGCTCTGGTAATCTGCCAATACCACCTTTTTCACCCTTCATTGCCATAGTTCCTATCTCAGGTTCCATAAACTTATAACCAAATGTTTTAAGCTTTTCAATATTATTTTGAACAATAGCATTTTCAAACATAGCAGTGTTCATAGCGGGAACAAGTAATACTGATGCTTTTGTTGCAATTATTGAAGTAGAAATAATGTCATCTGCTATTCCATTTGCAATTTTTCCTATAATATTTGCAGTCGCAGGAGCAACTACAAATAAATCTGCCTTTTGTGCTAGAGCTATGTGGTTTATATCTGCACTTCCCATATCATCATACAAGCTAATAGTAACTAGATTACTTGAAATAGATTGGAAAGTTAGAGGAGTAACAAATTTTGTTGCCGACTCACTCATAGCTACAAATACATTAGCATTTTGCTTTTTAAGTCTACTAACCACTTCAACCACCTTATACGCCGCTATACCACCACATACACATACTACAATATTTTTATTTTTTAACACTTAAAATCCTCCCTTTATTGCACTATAAGTTACTCTTGAGTAGTCATTTTTTACAAATATTAACTAATAATGCTGTTTTTTTATTTTTCGCCATAAGCTTATAAAAAAATCTGCAAAACCCAATCGTTCACCTACATGGTTTGCCACATTCATAAAAACTCTGGTAATTACAATAAATATAAAGAAAACAATTAAGAACATCCAAGCAAACAGAAAATACTCCATAAATCCTCCTATTATCAATTAAACAATCTACCGTATTATTAAACATAATCGTACTATTAAGGCCTATAAGAAAATTGCGAGCTAACTTGCATTAGGATAACCATACACAATTCTTTCTATTATATTATCTTTAAATAGCATAACAGCACCATATGGACCATCATTTAATACTACTTGTTCATATATGGCTTTATCATAATTTAAATAATAATTATCTTCTTTTACTAACGTGAGAAGTGTTCTATATACATATGGATATGGAAAGTTATCAATTCTTGAATAACTTAAAATTTCCTTAACAGAAAATACGTCCTTATTTTCTACTCTATTTAAATATTCTTCGAGACTCATTCCTATTTTAATGCCATAAAAATCATATTGATTACCAGTTATGTCGAATCTAAAACTTGTTGTATAATCGATAGTAATATTTTTTTCTACTGGATACATTTCAATATCGATGCTATCGTATTTTAATATATAAGAATAACTTTCTTCCACAGTTGCTGGAAAATGGACTTTTACCTTCTTAATTTCCTTTGGTTCTCCCCAAATTTTAATTATGTCTACATAATTAAGGCCTAAAATAGCTTTGCCTCCTATTAAAAATTCTTTATCCTGTATTGATCGTGAATTTAATGGTTTTTCTTTTGATAAAGTTGGTTCTGAGCTAACAACTTTGTTATTAGCAGTACATCCTTCACATAGGAATAAGAGTAGCAGTAGAAAAGATATTAAGATTTTTCTCATAAAATTTATTACTCCTCTTCTCAATTATTATCCTCACCATATTTTACAGTTGTTCAACAATATAAGAAAATTACGTATCAACTTTTATTTCTATTTGCAAAGCAAATAATTATTGTAGATATTACTGCTATTATAAAAGAGGGCATAATGTTCTCTGAAGTCAGTCTCCTCTGCGCTTCAATTTAACACTATCCTAAACTGTCCCAAAGTGCAGAATATATAAAATTGCGAACTATCCTATGCTCATAATGTAAAACTCAGATTTTTATCCAACCAAGTTTTATTAATGAATATTGTCACCTCAAGGGTTTCAATACTAGTTTTGAGCTATTGCAAACCCGATTAACGCCTTTACTTATCAGAATTTATGCATTTCAAGAAAACCACGCTTTCTGGATGCGATAGATTAATGTCAGATGTGCATAGAATTATTTTTCTGTGAGGGAATATGTATGTCATCCTGTCGAGTTATTCCTTTACTATTAAAGCTGAATAAGATTTTAATAACCCAAGCAAAAATTAGTATTACAACTATCGGAATAACACAAGAGGTTATAATCAGAATAGCAATTGTATCTAAGAATGTACTAAGTGTATCTTCACCCTTTTTAGTTATTTCAGATATGCCATTTCCAATTTTAGAAGTGAAATTGGATATATAATCGCCAATTTTCTCAGCCCAGTTTTTATCTTCTTTGGAAAATTCATTTTTCTTTTCTTCTATATATTCTTTGTTTTGTTTTGCAGTTTCAACCGTTTGTTCTATTGAGGCTTTGTAAGAAGAATATATTACGTCACTTACTTTTATGCTTGCCGGAATTGCCATAAATAGAATAACTGCAAAAATAGTTAGTTTTATTGCAAGATTTTTTAATACAGCGTTCTTTATGTATAAATAAGTAGCGCCTAAAAAACAAGCAGAAGGAATAATAAAAGTAAATGACACATAACCAACTACTGCAATTAACATCTTTTCTAATAAAATTGCACCCAGTACAACAATGAAATAAGGACTTAATTCTGCAATCTGATTAGCGATTGGCATTGCAGCATCTCCGGGTATTAACGATATAGCTGTTGAGGATGCTGCCGCTGCTGCTGCGAGCTTCATAACTGTAAATTTTTTATCGTCCAATGATTTTATGTTTGCTGCATTAAAACTTGGGGCTGTTACAATTCTTGATACAACGAAAATTGATAATAATGCTATTGAGAGTAATGTTATCAGTACCATAGTTCGTTTAGTAAACTTTAGTTTAATTTTTTTTATCATACGTTACCTCTTCTTTGTAAATTTACATTAATTGTATATTCTGAGCTTTACATTATATAAATAATCTCCAGTTCGCAATTTATAATGGATATAAATGAACTCCACTCAAACAATTACTTAAAGTCAGCACATAGTTCAGAATGATTTCAGAGAACGTTTTGTACTCAAGACGTCCTTGAGCCTTAGCCAGACCTGGCTTGGTGAAAGGATGTGCTTTGACAGTTTTCTTTATGCCAAAGCGGATTTGAGTATGTTGTTAGCTGAAGCGTTTTTGCAACATAAAGTTGCATATTAATTCTACTCATAAACACTTTAGTAATTTGTTATGTTAATATTAATATTTTATTAGAAAATTTTTGATATAAATTCAACTATAACTTTAAATGGATTATTACCTTTAAATAAACTTGCTCCAATTAAAATTATACCTCCTGATGTTAATAACCATCCTAGCGTACCATTTATCATAAAAATAAATTCTATTGCAAGAATAATTACTCCCAAGATAAGAAGTACTATATTAGGAATTCCTTTCATTTATCTCTCCTCCTCACAATTTATAAAAAATATTTTAATCTATATCACTACTATTATCTTTATTTTAATTTCACAATAAATGAGGATCAACTATCAATTACCTTTCATGAGTCGGTTTGTTTTTTTAAGCGTGACATTATAACTGCTTTAATATACTTATTATTATGTTCTACAGCAATAGCTTCAGTAATATCCTCGCTCTTAATTCTATATAATTTAGTACCAACTTTTATATTGCTGTTGGCTTCGCAATTTTCTTTAGGAAACTTTCCTACAACTTTTTTAATTGTATTTAATTGTTCACCTAAATCTCCTACTAGAACAATATCGTTAGTCAATGTATAATCAGTGTCATTCCATCGCACAGTTGGGGCGTATACAGTTTCCACACCCCCACCTTTATCACATCCTATTAATTGAAATAAGATTATTGATAGAACAAATAAGGTTAAAATTTTTCTCAGCAGAAATACCCCCTATCATCTGATACAAAATATCTTACTATTGTGTATATTTAAAATGATCTAAGAAACTCTAAGCTGCCACTCTGTTGCTCTAAAATTACATATAACGTTGCTAACTCCCGACGTTCTTGAGCCTTAGCGCAA
>CAZMQY010000269.1:0-5255 GCA_964568335.1 uncultured Clostridium sp. | reverse complement strand
TTATTGATGCTGCTGGAAAGCCACTTGGAAGAGTAGCTAGCCAAGTTGCAACAATACTAAGAGGAAAACATAAGCCAGTATTTACACCAAACGTTGACACAGGTGATTTTGTTGTAATCATCAACGCAGAAAAAGTGCTTTTAACTGGAAAGAAGTTAGACCAAAAGATGATGAGACATCACTCATTATATCCAGGTGGATTAAAGGAAACTCCTTACAGAGAAGTTTTAGCTAAGAAGCCTGAGTTTGCTTTCTCAGAAGCAGTAAGAAGAATGCTTCCAAACGGACCATTAGGAAGAGATATGCTTAAGAAGCTAAAAGTATTCAGAGGTGCTGAGCACACTCATGAAGCACAAAAACCAGAAGTACTAGAGTTAAAGTACTAATCGGAAGCTGGAGGGAGGATTTATAATGGCTAAAGTTCAATATATAGGAACTGGAAGAAGAAAGAAATCAGTTGCAAGAGTTAGACTTGTACCTGGTGAAGGAAAAGTTACAGTAAATAAGAGAGACATAGAAAACTACTTTGGTTTAGAAACTTTAAGAGTTATAGTTAATCAACCATTAGTATTAACTGGAACTAAAGAAAAGTTTGATGTAATAGTAAATGTACATGGTGGTGGATTCACAGGTCAAGCTGGAGCTATCAGACATGGTATAACTAGAGCATTAATGAAAGCTGATGAAAATCTTAGACCAGAGCTTAAGGCTGCAGGTTTCGTAACAAGAGACCCAAGAATGAAGGAAAGAAAGAAATACGGTCTTAAGAAAGCTAGAAGATCACCACAATTCTCAAAGAGATAATATTTCAAAAGAGGGATTTTACCCTCTTTTTTTTATTTTTTGTAAAGTTATTTCAAAAAATTTCATAACGTAAAAAAAATAATACAGCGCAAACTATAAGTAGACTGTGATGTATTAAAAAAATTATAGTATAAGGAGGTGAATACCGTTAGTAAAACTTATATAAGTTACTTAGGCAAATTCAATATATTTTAAAAGAATTATAAGTTTTGCGTAACGGAATCGCGGTGAATTATAAGGAAAGTATAAAAAGAAGACTTATACTAATTACAACCTTAGTTTTAATCCTATTAGTATATGCAACTTTAAAAATTGCTTTGCCAGCCGCTGCTAAAAATAATGGTACAAGCAATAAAAAGACAATATTGATAGATCCTGGTCATGGTGGTTATGATGGTGGAGCAAGTGGAACGAGTAAAATCAAGGAAAAGGATATAAATTTAAGCATTAGTTTAAAACTAAGAGATACATTAAAGGCAAATGGTTATGATGTTGTTATGACACGAGAAGAAGATAAGGATTTATTAGATAAAGGAAAAAGAACAGGTACAAAGAAGGCACAGGATATAGCTAATAGATGTAAGATTAAGGAGACATCAAATGCCGATTTATTTATAAGTATTCATCAAAATCACTTTCCTCAAGGAAAATATTACGGCTCACAAGTTTGGTATTCAAAGAATAAAGAAAGTGAAATTCTCGCACACATTGTTCAACAAAACTTAAAAGTAGATTTAGACAGAGAAAATAAAAGGGTAGAAAAGCCTGCTAACAATGATTATAGAATACTAACCTGCACAGATAATATGCCATCCATTTTAGTTGAATGTGGTTTTTTAACAAATTATGAAGAAGAGAAGCTGCTAGCTGATGAAAGATACCAGCAAAAAATAGTAGATTCCCTAGTAAAATCAATAAACAAATACTTTCAGGAGTATAAAAATCAATAAATTACTTTAGGCGGCATATTACCTGGGAAATATGTCGCTTATTACTTTATGGTGCATTTCTATCATAATGAAGCTACTTTAGAATTTAAACTTTCATATTTTTAGAAAATATATTGAAACGACTAGTCCAATATGGTATTATTAAATTGGGCAATGGATTAGTCCATTAGTCCATTGAATGCGAAACTTGGGAGGGATTACTATTAATATAGAATTGAATAAAGATAGTGGAGTTCCATTATATTTGCAGGTTAAAAAACAGATAATGGATCTTATAAGGGATGGCTCTCTCAAAGTTGGCAACAAGATGCCCACGGAAAGAGAGCTTTCTGAAAAGCTAAAAGTTAGCAGGAATACTGTAAGTATGGCTTATAAGGAATTGGAGCAGGAAGGTGTGTTAAAGTCTTATCAAGGACGAGGTACCTTTGTTGCAGAAGAGGCAAAATCTTGGAAGGCTCAAGGAATAAAGGATAAAATAATAAAGTTTGTAGATTTAGGACTTGAAGAAGCATTGGAAATCGGTATGGATGCAGATGAATTTCTTGAGGTTGTGGCTTTAAGAGTAAAAGAGAAAAAAGAACATATGCGTAAAATGACTGCTGTGTACGTAGAGTGTAATGTTGAACAAGCTAGAATGTTCAGTCAGCAGTTAAGTAAAAGCACAAATATGAATATAATACCTCTTACCTTGCCAGATTTGAACAGAATGGAAGGGACTACAAAGGAGACCATAGAAAAGTCTCAAGTGATAATAGCTACTTTCAACCATGTTAATGAGGTTAAAGAACTTACAAGAGGCTTTAATAGAGATGTTCTAGGAATTGCAATTAATCCCGATTTAGGTACAATTGTTAGAATCGCCCGATACCCTGATGGAGTTAAGTTTGGTTTTATCTGTATCTCAGATGAATTTAAATTTAAAATTAGAGGTGCATTAGAACAAGCAGGACTTGGAAATATAGATATTGTGTATTCAAATACTCAAAATGAGGAAGAATTAAAGCAAATAATTAATAATTCTGATGTATTAATTGTCTCTCCTGGAAGATATAACGATGTAAAAGAGCTAAATGGAGATGATAAGGAAATAATAAGATTTTTATATAGTTTAGATGATGGGTCAGTTAAAGCTTTGAAGTCAAAAATACTTGAAATAAATTATCAAAAATAAGGAGTGTTCTTAGCAATGAAAACTATCGTACTTGGTGTTATAGGTTCAGATTGTCATGCTGTAGGTAATAAAATTCTAGATCATGCATTAACAGAGGCAGGCTACAATGTTATTAACATAGGAGTTTTGTCACCACAAGAAGATTTTATAAATGCAGCAATAGAAACAAATGCTGATGCCATACTTGTCTCCTCACTTTATGGGCACGGAGAAATAGACTGCAGAGGCCTTAGAGAAAAGTGTGATGAGGCTGGTCTTAAGGGGATAAAACTATATGTAGGTGGAAACATAGTTGTAGGAAAGCAGAATTGGGAAGAGGTTTATGATAAGTTTAGCGCTATGGGCTTTGACAGAGTATATCCACCAGGAACCTCCACTGATAGAGCTATAACAGATTTAAGAGAAGATTTTGGAGAGTAATTAACAGTTTAGAATAAAAATTAAAAATGATAAACAAAAGCTTTTGATTGAGTAATTCTTAATTTGGGAGGTTGAAGTCCTAAATGGACTTCAACGGGTAGCCTGCTAAAGATAATGAGCAAGTTAGGTTACCTAGTGCGACCACTGAAAGGAGAAAAAATGAATGCTTATTTGCTTATAGATTTTGGCAGTACTTATACTAAGCTAACTGCTGTTGACGTTGAAAGTGAAGTAATACTTGCTACTGCAAAGGATATTACTACTGTAGAAAACGATATAATGATTGGCTTTAACAAAGCTTATGAAAAGCTTATGAATTCCTTAGAAGGCAAGGAAGTTAACTTTGTTAAAAAGCTTGCTTGTTCTTCAGCAGCAGGTGGACTTAAAATGATTGCCATTGGACTTGTTCCAGAGCTTACAGCAGAAGCTGCAAAGAGAGCTGCACTTGGTGCAGGCGCAAGAGTTTTAAAGGTATATAGTTATGACCTTACCTCAAAGGAAATAGAAGAAATAAAAAATTCAAACTTAGATATAATTCTTCTGGCAGGCGGTACTGATGGAGGCAATAAGGAATGTATAATCCATAATGCTAAAGCAATAGCTCAGGGAGGAATAAAGCTTCCAGTTGTTGTGGCAGGCAACAAAGTAACAGTTGATGAAGTTGAAGAAATTTTTAATAATGCTGGAGTCTATTACAGGACTACAGAAAATGTTATGCCCAGGCTAAATGTTTTAAATGTTGAGCCAGCAAGAGAAGAGATTAGAAAAATATTTATGGAAAAGATTATAGAAGCCAAGGGAATGAAGGCTGCTGAGAATTTTATAAGCGGTATTCTAATGCCTACTCCAGCAGCAGTATTAAAGGCTGCAAGAGTGCTTAGTGAAGGCAGCGATAAGGAAGAGGGAATTGGTGATTTGGTAGTAGTTGATATAGGCGGGGCTACCACAGACATACATTCAATTGCGGATGGAGAGCCATCTAAACCAGGCGTTACTCTTAGAGGTCTGGAAGAACCCTTTGCAAAGAGAACAGTTGAAGGTGACTTAGGCATGAGATATTCTGCTCTTTCCCTTTGGGAGGCTGCAGGAACAAGAAGAATTCAAAGGTACTTGAAGGACAAAAACTTTGATGTTTATGAAAATTGCAAGCTGCGTTCGCAAAATATAAAAATGGTACCTCAAACAGAGGAAGAAATAAAATTTGATGAAGCTATGGCCATGGCAGCAACTGATATGGCTATGGAAAGACACGTAGGAGTAATCGAAAGCGTATATACTCCAATGGGTTTGGTTTATTCACAGCTTGGAAAAGATTTATTACCGCTTAAATATTTTATTGGAACTGGGGGAGTGCTAGTTCATAGCAAAGACCCTGGTAAAATATTAAAAGCAGGAACTTTTGACATAAATAATCCTACTTATTTAAAACCGCAAAATCCAGGGTATTTGTTAGATAAGTCTTATATAATGTCGGCTATGGGATTATTAGCTGAAGATTATCCAGATATGGCAGTAAGAATAATGAAAAAATATTTAGTGGAATTATCCTAACTTAGGGGGAGACAATTATGGAACTTAAAAACAGAAAATGGACTGAGGAAGAATTTTTTAATGTAAGAAAAGAAGTATTAAATCATTGGCCAACTGGTAAAGATGTGGATTTAAATAGTGCAGTAGAGTATTTAAAAAGTGTGCCAGAGCACAAAAACTTTTCCGCTAAGCTTAGAAAAGCAAAGGAGGAAGGCGTTACTCTAGCACAGCCAAGAGCAGGAGTTGCGCTTTTAGAGGAGCATATTGAACTTTTAACTTTCCTTCAAGATGTAGGAGAAGCGGATCTACTTCCATCAACTATTGACAGCTATACAAGACAAAATAGATATGATGAATGTGAAGTTGGTATAAAAGAAAGT
>CAZMQY010000268.1:0-5282 GCA_964568335.1 uncultured Clostridium sp. | reverse complement strand
ATTATCAGGCTTTCTTTTGTTTGAGTTTTGAGGGCGAGAAGCCAAAGTGTTTTTTGAAGAGTTTGCTGAAGTAATAGGCGTCGTTGTAGCCTACGGATTTTGCAATTGCTTTTATTGAAAGGGCTCCCTCCTCTAGGAGTTCTTTGGCTTTATCCAGTCTTATATTTATTAGATAGTTAATAGGAGAAACTCCTGTTTCTTCTTTGAAAATTTTAGAGAGATATACTGGGCTTAAATAGGTGTTTTTTGACAGCTTGTCTAGTGAAATCTCCTCTTTATAGTGCTCTTTTATGTAAGCTAAAATTGTACTTACTATAGTGGATTTTTCAGAGGATTCAAAGCTGAATTTGTAGCTGTCAGTACCTTCTTCAAGTGTATATATTTCTCTTAGAAGTATTATTAGAAGTTTCATAACCAAGGCTTTTAGCACGAGCTCATAACCAGGTTCCCTTTTTTCCTGCTCTAAAATAATCTGATTTATACAGCTACCGAATTCATTGGCGTATTTAACTAAGTGCAATAAAGGGGAAGTTCCACAGGGCAGTATAAAGCTTGGACAAAGCCCTTTTAAGGCAAGCTTGTTTATGCCTATATGAAGCTCTGACACATGA
This sequence comes from uncultured Clostridium sp., assembly GCA_964568335.1. GTDB lineage: Bacteria > Bacillota > Clostridia > Clostridiales > Clostridiaceae > Clostridium_AT. Next base: position 4,671 of record CAZMQY010000268.1, on the reverse strand, counting down.
ACTCCAGCGGTGGAAACTTCCTGATGATATACTCCTGGGTTAAAAACCATCAATGCACCATCCTTGAGCTGATAGGTACTATCTTCCAGGGTGTAGTTTAGACTTCCTGAAATTAGATAACTCAGTTCTATAAAGTCATGGCAATGGTACTTACCAGCATAACCATTTTTGTTGTCTGCTTTAAAAATATATAGGATCTGAGGGTTAAAGTCATCAGCATTAATACCTAGATAGCTCATGCAAATTACCTCCATGAGTAAATAAAAATTTAAGTCAATCTATATAAGAATATACATCATCAGGCTAAAAAAGTACATTTCTATTTATTAAAATATGATTCATAATTGATAAGGTTAAAACATTAAAAGGGGTGGATGTTATGGGAAGTATTAAGTGGATTTGGAAATATACTAAGCCATATTCTTTGAAGATAGCTGTAGGTTTTGTACTTGTTTTATTTTGCTCTGCTCTTAATATGGTTAATCCATATATATCAGGAAAGCTTGTAGATAAAGTAATCATAAATGGTGACAGGAGCATACTGCTGCCGCTTCTAGCAATTATGGTGGGAGCTACAGCAGTAAAATCTACGGTTAGATATTTGTTTCAAATGAATTTTGAAAGAGTATCACAAAGTATAATTTTTAATCTTCGTGAAATAATTTATTCAAGACTTCAGGAGTTGGATTTTGATTTTTACAATCAAAATAGAACTGGAGATATAATGGCCAGAATGACTGGTGATATGGATACAGTAAGACACTTCTTGGCTTGGGTTGTTTACATGGTTTTAGAAAACGCAGCTATATTTATCTTTGCTGTTGTTATGATGGCTTCTATAAATTTGAAATTTACGTTGGTTTTACTGGCTATTACCCCGGTAATAGGCTACTTAGCCTACAAAATGACCTTTGAGGTTAAGCCGACTTTTTCTGCAATAAGAGAACAGTTTTCCAAGCTTAATTCAGTAGTTCAAGAGAATATAAGCGGAAACAGAGTAGTTAAGGCTTTTGCAAAAGAGGAATATGAAATTGAGAAGTTTACAAAGGAAAATGAAGGCTTCAGAATAAAAAATATGCAGTCTTCCAAGATATGGGAAAAGTATTTGCCTGTGCTTGACTCACTAGCAGGAATGCTTTCAGTTATAATGACTTTGGTAGGGGGTATAATGGTTATAAATAAAACCTTAACCCTAAGCGAGTTGGTTGTTTTTAATGGACTTATTTGGGCGCTGAACAATCCAATGCGTATGTCTGGATGGCTTATAAATGATATACAAAGATTTGCTGCTTCTGCTGAAAAGATAAAGGCACTTATGGAGGTTGAACCAAAGATAAAATCAGTTGATTTTCCTTTAGATAGGCAAAGAATATCAGGACATGTTGAGTTTAAAAAGGTAAGCTTTAGCTATGAAGATGAAGTTACTTTAAAGAATATAAGCTTTGAAGCAAAGCCAGGTCAAACCGTAGCAATACTAGGCCCTACTGGTTCTGGAAAGTCTACATTGGTAAATCTTATTTGCAGGTTTTATGACGTAACCGAAGGAGAAATTCTTATCGATGGAATGAACATCAAGGAATGGGATATTAAGAAGTTAAGAGACAATACAGCTGTTGCAATGCAGGATATATTTTTGTTCTCAGACACTATAGAGGGCAACATAGCCTACGGAGCCCCACAAGCTTCTATAGAGCAGGTTAGACAGGTAGCAGGTCTTGCAGGAGCACATGAGTTTATCACTAGCATGCCCGAAGGCTATGATACTATCATTGGTGAAAGAGGTGTTGGACTGTCTGGAGGACAGAAGCAGAGAATTGCCTTAGCAAGGGCACTGCTTAAGAATCCTGCCATATTGATTTTAGATGATACTACTTCAGCAGTGGACATGGAGACAGAACATAAAATTCAAAGGGCATTAAAATCTGTTTACAGCAATAGAACTAATTTTATAATTGCACATAGAATTTCTTCTGTTAAAAATGCAGATTTAATACTTGTTATAGATAAAGGCGGTATAGTTGAAAAAGGTAAGCATGAAGAGCTTTTAGCAAATAGGGGCTACTACTATAATGTATATATAAATCAGTTCGGTAATTTTGATAATGCAAGTGTAAAGGGGGCGGTGTAAATGGCAAGAAATAAGTTTGACGTTGATGAGCAGCTGGAAAGTGAATTTAATATAAATCATCTAAAGAGATTGTACAGCTATGTTAAGCCTTATAAAAAGGATATGGTTATTACTGTTCTTTTAATGCTTTTAGCCAGTGCCGCAAGCTTGATTGGGCCTTATCTCATTAAGATTGCCATAGATAATGAAATTCCACAGGGAGATAAAAAGGGTCTTGTGATGTTGTCCTTATTATTTACTGCAACCATAGCAGTAACAGGAATTTGTATGAAGTATAGAATTAGAACTATGTCTTCTATTGGACAAAGGATTATAGAGAATATACGACTTGATTTATTTAAACATCTTCAAAAGCTGCCCTTTACCTTTTATGATAATAGACCTCATGGAAAGATTTTGGTTAGAGTTGTTAACTATGTTAATTCTCTTAGTGACCTGCTTTCTAATGGACTAATAAACCTTATTACAGATTTGTTCAGTCTTATAGTTATTGTTGGCTTCATGCTTGCTATCAATGTAAGGCTAACCTTAATTTGCATGCTTGGTCTTCCTTTGCTTGGGGCTGTAGTTTTTCTGATAAAAAATGCCCAAAGAAGAGCCTATCAGCTTTTGAGCAGCAAACAGTCCAATATGAATGCATATATTCATGAAAGTATTTTAGGAATTAAGGTTACTCAGGCATTTGCAAGGGAAGAGGAAAATTTAAAGATATTTAAACAGGTTAGCGACAGCTACAGAGGTGCCTGGATAAAAGCTGTGGGTGTTCAGTTTTTACTCTGGCCTGCAGTAGAGAATATATCTGTAGTGACGGTGTCAGCAGTGTACATCCTAGGTGTATCTCTGATAGGTAAAGGGGTAACTGTAGGAGTTTTGATAGCCTTTATAGGGTATATAGGGAGGTTTTGGGCGCCTATAACTAACATAAGCAACTTTTATAACTCTATAATTATGGCAATGGCATATTTGGAGAGAATATTTGAGACTATAGATGAGGACGTTATTGTTCAAGATATTGAAGGAGCAAAAGAGCTTTCAGAGATAAATGGAAGGGTAGCCTTCAAAAATGTAAGTTTCTGCTACGAAGAGGATAAGAAAATTCTTGATGACATAAGCTTTAACATCAATGAGGGCGAGTCCATAGCTTTAGTTGGTCCAACGGGAGCCGGAAAAACTACTATTATAAATTTAATAAGCAGATTTTATAATATAGATAATGGGACTATTACAATTGATGGAGCCGATATAAGCAAGGTTACTCTTAAATCCTTAAGAAAACAGATGGGAGTAATGCTTCAGGATACCTTTATATTCTCAGGCACTATTATGGATAATATCCGCTATGGAAAGCTGGATGCCACCGATGAAGAAGTAATAGCTGCAGCACAAGCTGTAAAGGCTCACGACTTTATAGTTAGCCTGAAGGACGGCTATCAAACAGAAGTTAATGAAAGGGGTACTAGATTATCTGTTGGACAAAGACAGCTAGTTTCCTTTGCCAGAGCACTGCTTGCAAACCCTAAAATTTTAATTTTAGATGAAGCTACCTCCAGCATTGATACCAAAACAGAAATGGCACTACAGGAAGGTTTAGAGAGATTATTAAAGGGAAGAACATCTTTTATAATTGCACATAGACTTTCTACAATAAGAAATTCCTCCAGGATTATGTATATTGATAAGGGAAAGATTATAGAGCATGGAACACATGAGGAACTGCTGCAAATCAAGGGGGCTTACTCACAGTTGTATAATTCTCAGTATAGCGTGCTGGAAGCGATGTAGTTAATTAACAATGAACAATTAACGGGAAATGAAAGAATATAACAATATAAGAAGTTAAGAGATAGTAACTTAGCAAGCTAAGTTACTATCTCCATTTTTAGATGATGCTATTTTAGCAGTTTTCTAACTAGATCTACTTTGTTCTTGTAGGGGGGATAAATTATATTCATATTAAAGGCGGTGCTTTTCTTTAGGATGCTTTTCCTGTGAGAGAAGGTTTTAAAGCTTTCCTCGCCGTGGTAGCCGCCTATGCCGGAGTTTCCTACGCCGCCAAAGGGCATGTGGGGACTTGCTACGTGGGAAATTGTATCATTGACACAGCCGCCACCGAAGGAAACGCTGTTTAATACCTTATGTTCTACTGAAGTATCTTCGGTAAATAAATAAAGGGCTAAAGGCTTTGGCTTTTCGTTAATCATGTTGATTGCTTCATTTAAGTCTTCATATTCTAATATAGGAAGTATTGGTCCAAAGATTTCGTCCTCCATGGAGGCATCCTGCCAAGTTGCATTAGATATAAGAGTTGGCTCAATATATAGATCTTCTCTATTATAGCCACCACCGTAGGCAATCTTAGATTTATCTCTGTCAATGATAGAAGCTAATCTATGAAATTGTCTTGTGTTTACTATTCTACTGTAGTCCATGCTTTTAGATGCATCAGTACCATAAAAATCTACTATAGTCATCTTAAGCTTTGTTAAAAACTGTTCTTTTATATCCTTATGAACTATTAAATAATCCGGTGCAATGCAGGTCTG
>CAZMQY010000267.1:0-5299 GCA_964568335.1 uncultured Clostridium sp. | reverse complement strand
GAATACTCTGAAAGCATCTATCCAGGAGAGAGAAATAAATTTATAGTGGAAATAACTAGATAAAAGAAGACTCCATAGATGGGCCTGTTGAAATATCGAAACCTATTATGTCCTTCAGCTTTGCGCCTGCTCCCTTGGCACCCTCATTGCCTGCTGCAGCTTCTGCTAAGAAGATGTCCTTTATTCCCTCGCAAAGAGGTGCAACACCTGCTGTAGACGGAGAAGACTTAACTCTTAGCAGAACCTATAAGCTCAGGCCTTCAACTATGAGAAAGCTCAACGAGCTTAAAGCAAACCACAGCGATGTGAACGTGTACCTCAACACAATAGTAGACGAGGCCATCTCCTATTACTACGAGCACATTTTCTCTCGCAGTGTAAAAAGTTAACCTTATAAATTTTTAACTTTTTAACAATTTACTCTGCGAGGGCTTTTGAGCATTTCATCATATTTGCCTCCATTAATTTAGTAATCTCTCTACTTTATATTAATAAGCTTTTGAAAAAAACTAATAGGGAAACTGTATATGCTTTCATATAGTAATTATATATTTTGGGCTGATTAAAAATCTAATTTTTCTTATCAATTATGTAAATCCTTCTGGATGTATCGGTAATTATCTCTGAAAAATAACAACTGCCCCTGTATCTATCTAGACAGATACAGGGGCAGTTGTTACTTATATTTTTTATTTACAAATACTTACCTGATTTCGACCATTTGATTTGGCCTCGTATAAAGCTTTGTCAGCACTTTGGATAAATTCACCTATGGAACAAGGCCGGCTTGGCCATATGATTGAAAGTCCCAAACTTAATGTGATATAAGGCGAAGCACTAGAGCCTTCATGAACAATTTTCAAGGCTTCTATTTCTGTTCTTATTTTTTCTGCTATGTCTTTTGCTTCCTCTTCATCTGTTTCAGGCAATATAACAGCAAACTCTTCACCGCCATACCTTGCCACAAAATCTAAGGGCCTTTTTAAAATAAACTTCATAGTTTTTGCCACTTTAATAAGGCAGTCATCACCGCTAAGATGACCATAACTATCATTATAAGCTTTAAAATAATCAATATCAGCCATTATAAGAGCCATTGGCTTGTGGGAGCGAGTGCAGTTTTTTAAACTCATATCAATGTAGCTGTCAAAGCTTCTCCTGTTTGAAATACCTGTGAGCCCGTCGGAGGTTGAAAGCAGCTCTAGCTTAAAATTAGCCTGCTGGAGCTCCGACAATTCCTTAAGCTTTAACTCCAGCAGCTTAGTCTGTTCTTCTAAAAGTTTCTTTTGATTCCAAAGTTCTAAAAAAACCTTAACCTTGCTCTGAAGAATCATAGGCTCTACGGGTTTAAAAAGGTAGTCAACAGCTCCAACCTCGTATCCTTTAAATATGCATCTCTGTTCCTTGCTTATTGCAGTAACAAATATGATAGGTACATATCGTGTTCTTGAATTGCATCGCATTAATTCAGCTGTTTCAAAGCCATCCATATTAGGCATCTGAACATCTAGAAGTACAAGTGCAAATTCATGATCAAGCAATAAGCTTAAAGCTTCATTTCCCGAGGTTGCTTTTATAATGTTACAGTTCATATTATCAAGTATGCTTTCTAGAACAAGCAAGTTTTCAGCCTTATCATCTACAATTAATATATCAATATCTATTTTATTATTCATTTCAACCTCTACTTTTATGAAATTTGTATTAAAAAAAGTTTATTATAGAGTATACCTTTTGCGATAAATTTTCTCACTACCTATAAAATCCTCAAAGCTTTCATTACTGCTTGAAAATTTAATGCTTTCTTTTGATCCTAAGCAAAGAAAGCCGCCATTGCATAGGCTGTCCGAAAATAATTCAATCACATTATTCTGCAGCTCTCTATTAAAATATATAAGAACATTACGACAAACTATAACATGCATTTCGCCAAAAACACCGTCTGTTACTAAATTGTGATTAGCAAAAGTTATCTTTTTTTTAAGGGACTGATCAAATATTACAGAATCATACCTTGCTGTATAATAGTCTGAAAAGGAAGCATTGCCAGCAGCCTGCTGATAATTATAGGTATACTCCTTAATATTTTCAATTGGATAAATTCCTTCTTTGGCATTTTGCAAAACTGTATTATTAAAATCAGTGGCATATATTTGTGCTCGTTCATAAAGCCCCTCTTCTTTAAGCATGATGGCCATAGAGTATGCTTCTTCTCCCGTTGAACACCCAGCATGCCAAATTCTTATAAAAGGATAGGTTCTTAAAACAGGCACAACATTCTTTCTAAAGGCTTTATAAAACATGGGGTCTCGAAACATTTCAGTAACATTTATTGAAAAGTCGGATAAAAGTATATTAAAAAACTCCTTATTGTATAAAACCTTGTATTGCATTTCAGAAATGCTGTTAAACCCGCCTTCAGACATTCTTCGGGCAATTCTCCGCTTTATATGGGAATAGGAGTAATTTCTAAAATCATGCCCGTATTTTAAATGTATGCCCTCTAATAAAAGTGAAATTTCAATATCTTCGTTTTCCTTATTTTTTATTGTACTATCGTCAATCATTTATACAGCCACACCCTTAAAAGCGAAAGGAGTTTATCCATTTCTATTGGTTTAGTTAAATAATCATCCGCTCCAGCTTCTATGCACTTTTGCCTGTCGTCTTTCATAGCTTTAGCCGTAACTGCAATAATAGGTACCTTGTGAGCTTTTTCTTCTTTTCTTATTTCTTGCATCGAGGCATAACCATCCATTTCAGGCATCATTACGTCCATAAGAATTAAATCTATATCTAAGTTCTCATGAAATTTTTCAATGCCTTCTTTTCCATTTCGGCCAACTAATACTGTTAGACCCTTTTCTTCAAGTACGCTGGTTAGTGCAAATACATTTCTCATATCATCATCAACGATAAGAATCTTTTTATTTCTTAAGGAATCTTCCATTTCATGGTTAGACTTGATTATATTGATTTTCTCTTTCTCAAGCTTTGAATCTATATCATGAAGAAACAGGCTTGCTTCATCAATAAGTCTGTCTACAGAACTGTTGCCTTTTATTATAATACTTTCAGCATACTTCTTTAGCTTAGCCTCTTCTTCCTGTGATATATTTTCTTCTGTATGAATCAATATAGGAAAATCCACCATATTTTCTTTGCTCAATTTATTTAGAAGCTCTAGTCCGCTCATATCCTTAAGCTTTAAATCTAATATCATGCAGTCAAATTGTTCAACTTTTAGTTTATTGTAGGCATCCAATCCCTTTTCTACAGCACTAATCTGAACACCCATTTTGCTTAAACCATGACATATAGCATTGACATCCTCTTTATATTCATCAACTATAAGTATCTTCTTAAAGGGTCTTGCTATATTATCTTTAATTTTCTTAAATGCACCATAAAGCTCGTCCAGATTTACAGGCTTTTTAAGGTAACCTACTAGGTTTTCCTTATTTTTGAACATCTTCTCATCCTCACTGCCTGAAATTACATGAATTGGAATATGTTTTGTAGCTGCGGTTTCCTTTAGCTTGTCCATTATTTTCCATCCGCTAATATCAGGAAGTTCTATATCGAGTAATATGGCATTAGGTTTATATTTTTCCGCCATATTAATTCCATCCTGACCATTCTTTGCTGTTAGAGCCTTATAACCTTTTTTACTTGCCAGATCAGCTAGTATACTTAAAAACCTCTCATCATCCTCGATTATAAGGAGAAGCTTCGCCTCTTCATTTATATATTCCTTAGCATCCTCATCACTTGCATTTAAGAACTCACTATCAGATATGTTTATATTTTTTTCATCATTATTAGAAACCTGAAGGTCATCCCCAGCTTTTCCATTAGATAGTTTTACTGATTTACTAGGCTTATCATTTTTCTCCGGCAAAATTAAAGTGAAAATACTTCCTTTGTCTTCCTGGCTGCTTAGATGAATTGTACCTCCCAGCAGCATTGCAAGCTCCTTTGAAATAGACAAGCCAAGTCCCGTACCTCCATATTTCCTGCTGGTAGTACCATCAGATTGTTTAAACGCTTCAAAAATTAACTTTTGCTTATTTTCAGGTTTGCCAATGCCGGTATCTGAAACTTCAATGCTTATTAGATTGTTGGCATTATCCAAATTGCCAAAACTATTCCTTCCATCAGGACGGCTAATAGTTAGCTTAACTTCTCCATTATGAGTAAATTTAAAAGCATTGGATAGAAGATTATTTACTATTTGCTGTATTCTCTGAGCATCAGAGATTATTTCCTCTGGCAAGCCCTCTTTAACCTCAACTTTAAAGCCAAGTCTTTTTTGTTGAGCTATAGGATTAAAGGAACGCCTTACATATCCAGCCAGTTCTTCTAAATTTACTTTTTCAAAATTAATATCCATCTTCCCAGCCTCTACCTTTGACAAATCCAAAATATCATTGATTAGCCTTAGCAAATCTTCGCCGGAGGAATGTATTGTTCTTGCATATTCAAGCTGTTTATCCGTTAATGGTTCATCAACCTTCCTACCTGAAAGCATTTGTGAAAGCACTAGTATACTGTTTAAAGGAGTTCTTAGCTCATGAGACATATTGGCTAAAAATTCAGATTTGTATTTGCTTGCAGTTTCAAGGGCTTTAGCTTTCTCTTCAAGCTCCAAGGTAGCATTTCTTAAGCTTTCATTCTTAGAGGCAATTTCATTTTTTTGTATTTCTAGACTTCTCGTTTGCTCCTCAAGCTCTTCGTTTATTAATCTAAGCTCCTCCTGCTGGCTCTGCAAGCTTAATTCTGAGTTTCTTAATGCAATAGTTTGTTCTTCTAATTCCTCATTGTTTTGTCTCAATTCCTCCTGCTGAACTTGCAGCTCTTCAGCTTGTACAAGTGTTTTGTCCAGCAGCTCCTTCATCTTAACTTGGGACTTTATTGAGGTTACGCTTATAGCAATACTTTCACCAAGCTGCTCAATAAGCTTTAACTGTACATCAGTAAATTCGTTAAAGGATCCTAGTTCGATGATACATTCAACTTCATTTTCATATACACAAGGAGTAACTAAAATATTTCTAGGTGCCGACTCTCCTACACCAGATCTAATCTTTATATAGTCCTCAGGCACATTTGTTAAAATAATTGTTTGTTTTTCCAAGGCAGCCTGTCCAACTATTCCTTCACCAAGATTAATCTCATTGGATAGGTTTTTGCGAATGTTATAGGCATAGCTTCCAAGCATTTTAAATTTATTATCTTCGCTTTTAATATATAAAGCTCCAATCTGCCCATCAATATATTTAGCAATATACTTTATTAT
>CAZMQY010000266.1:0-5323 GCA_964568335.1 uncultured Clostridium sp. | reverse complement strand
TTATATAATACTAACAATGCGGAATATAGTGAGGCACCAGATTATATAATAAGCTCCTTAAAGGATTTAGAGGAAATTATAAATTGAAATATGTAAAGGCAGGTGTCAAAACCTGCCTAAAATTATGCACTTTACTTTTTTGCTTTATATGGAAAGAGAAAATTATAGTTTTTCTCTCACTATTTTTTCAACTTCATCCTCTTCAGGGAATCTGCCTAAGCTCTTTTTAGAGAAGATAAGCTCATCGTCTAATTTTACTTCAAATACTCCACCTGTAGATGGAACTATTATCAGTGAGGATATTTTGATTTTATGTTCCCTTAATAATTTTTCTGCAAGGCCAACTGCCTTTGGAACATATCCTCAAGAAGTACAGTACTCAATGCTTAATACTTTGCTCATAAAAACCTCCTAATACAAATTTCATAATATATTATATGTTTATGACGGGTTTCTTAATTTAAACCTTATAATATTAAAAAAGTATATATATTATAGCATATTCATGGAAATTTTACACAACGATTAATTTAAATTGGAATATTTGAAATTCTTAAGTGTAATATAATTTAAAATGTCTCACTATAATAGTATAATGTTCGTGTGTGGCAAGGTTTGGATAAAAAAAGAATAGAATGAAGTGAAGCCTAGTAAATACTACTGAAAGAATTAAAGAGAAACTTTTATGATAAGATAAGGAGATAATTTGTTATGACGGAAAAAGAGAAAATGTTAGGAGGAAAACCCTATAAAGCATTTAGAGAGGAATTATTAGGTGAACGTCAATATGCAAAGGAGCTGCTATTTGATTATAATAACTTGCGCCCAAATGAGATTGAAAAGCGAAATGAAATTATAAAAAAATTGTTTGGTAAGGCCAGTAACAATTTTTTTATAGAGCCACCCTTTAGATGCGATTATGGCTATAATATTTTTATTGGGAAAAATTTTTATTCAAACTACAATTGCACTATTTTAGATTGTGCAAAGGTCACAATTGGAGATAATGTTTTATTTGCACCTAACGTAAGTCTTTTTACTGCAGGGCATCCCATTCATTTTGAGCCAAGAAACGAAGGTCTTGAATATGCGTTTCCAATTAATATAGGCAATAATGTTTGGATAGGTGGCGGCGTAATTGTAAATCCAGGAGTTACAATTGGTGATAATGTAGTAATTGGCTCTGGTAGTGTGGTAACAAAAGATATTCCATCTAATTCAATTGCTGTAGGTAATCCCTGCAAAGTAATACGAGAAATTACAGAGGTTGATAAGCAATACTACTTTAAAAATCTTAAGTTTGAATAATTTGCCCATGTGATAAGGGGATGTTTCTTGTGCCATGCCAGAAGAAACATCCCTATATTTATGTTATAATAAATTATGCGCAGGCTAAACACTTGAATGCTATAACATATGTGGAAAATATAAAAACAATGTAGTAATGGAGATGGGTATATGATTAGAACAATAATTTGGTTTATATGGTTTTGGATATCCTTAATTTTTACACTTCCTTTTCTGCTGTGGGCAAAGATACTTGATAAACAAGGAAAAGTTGAGCAGAGAATTAGAGTTGTAAATAAGACTGCAGCCTTTTGGTCAAGATTGCTTGTGGACTTAAGCGGTACAAGGGTAACTGTGTCTGGAAAAGAAAATATGCCAGAAGGTCCCGTGCTTTTCATAGGAAACCATCAGGGCAATTTTGATATTCCAATACTTCTAGCCTTTATTGATAAACCAAAGGCATTTATAGCTAAAATCGAAACAGCAAAGCTCCCTTTTGTATCCTCCTGGATGAAGCAGATGAGATGTGTATTTATGGACAGAAAAGATATAAGACAATCCATAACTGCAATTAATCAAGGAGCAGAGTATTTAAAGGAAGGCTATTCTATGGTTATTTTTCCAGAGGGAACAAGAAGTGGAGGCAAGGAAATAGGAGAGTTTAAGGCAGGCAGCTTTAAGCTCGCCACAAAAAGTGGAGTACCTATTGTTCCAATTGCTATAAATGGATCTTATAATATAATGGGTAAGAAAAGCCTGATAATTAAGCCTGCTGAAGTAAGTGTTAATATTTTGAAACCAATAGAGACTGCAAAATTATCAAAGGAAGAAATCAAAGACTTGCACAACAGGGTTTATGAGGAAATAAAAGAAGCTATAAAGGAAGAAAGGATTGGCAAATAAACTAAGCTTCTTATATTTATATAAATAAAAAAACATATAAATATAAGAATATGTTTGAATAATGTGGGTTACAGAAGTTTTGGAGATTTATCCATTCAGGAATAGATTATTTAAAGTATAGAAGCGGCAGGGGGTACCTTCCGCTTTAAACGTATCGACGTAGATAGGATTGAAATAGAGAAAAATGAAGATTTTTAAAGCAATATTAAAATTTAAAGAGATATTTAAACCTAATTGAATTTATTAACAACTTTTAGGGGATTTTAATTATTGAATTCATGTAGAAATAATATTATTATTTAATTAAGGTCAAAGAAAGTCAAAGTCAAATAAACTAGAAGGAGGTGCATTTATGGCTAGACTATCGGATATAATTGAAGAATTTATTAAGCAGTTAATTGAGAATACGGATGAAAGTGAACTTCAAATACAAAGAAATGAATTAGCTAATTATTTCAGTTGTGCTCCTTCTCAAATAAATTATGTGCTGACCACCCGCTTTACTATGGATAAAGGATACTACATAGAGAGCAGAAGAGGCGGGGGAGGATGCATTGTAATCAGAAAGATTGAGTTTGGACCTAAAAAATCGCTGCATGAAGCCATCAGTGAAAAGATAGGCAGCGGCATTACTTATGACTCAGGAGTGCAATTAATAAATGGCTTACTTGATCATGATGTGATAACCTCAAGAGAATCTGAAATAATGAAGATTGCAATTAATGATAGGATTCTTGGAGCAATAGAAAACAAAAATAAAGTAAGGGCTGATTTACTAAAGGCTATGATTATAACAATCATTTGTTAAAAAAGAATTTTATGGTATAATTTACCATAAAACTTGTGATAATTATAATGAGTATTTTGTTAGTGAGGTGAGAGTTATGCTATGTGAAAACTGTAAAAAGAACGAAGCTTCTGTTCATTTTACACAAATAATAAATGGAAAGAAACAAGAGCTTAATATATGCGAAAGCTGTGCAAAAGAAGTTCAAGGCTTTGATATGCCAGGGGACATGGGGTTTGGAAGTCCTTTTTCTTTTCAAAATATCCTAAGCGGGATAATGGACTATATGAGTCCTTCTCAGCAAATAGGCAAGGCTCAGGTGGTTGCATGTAAAAACTGTGGAATAACTTATAATGAGTTTAAAAAGTACGGTCTTTTAGGCTGCAGTGAGTGTTACAAGAGCTTTAGTCCTACAATTGAACCGGTTATTAAAAGAGTTCAGGGCAACTTAGAGCATGTGGGAAAGATACCTAAGAATCTTGGCAAGGAAATAATGAAAAAGAGAAGGTTGTCAAAGCTTAAGGAAGATTTGCAAAAGGCCATAGCCAATGAAGAATATGAAAAGGCAGCTCAGATTAGAGATACTATAAAGTCTTTCCAAAGCGAGGGAGGGATTGGGATATGAATAATTGGATGAAAGCTCAAGGGAACAACAATGATATAGTTCTAAGCAGCAGAATAAGATTAGCAAGAAACATAAAAAATATACCCTTTCCCGATAGATTAAGCGAAGAGAAAGGGAAGGATATCGTTAAGAAGGTGGAGGACGCTTTTTATACTTCTTCACATACTGAAGAAACTTATAAGAGCAAATATCTCTGGATGAATGATGACTGGACAAATCATTCTTATTTTGAAAAGCATTTGATAAGCCATAAGCTTTTGTCAAACCAAAAGAAAGCTGCATTTATAGTAGATAAGGAAGAGGTAGTGAGTCTTATGATAAACGAGGAAGACCATATAAGGCTTCAGTGCATTACATCAGGCTATAATCTTGAAGAAGCTTATGATACGGCAAATAAACTAGATAATTTTTTGGAGGAAAAGCTTGAGTATGCCTTTGATGAGCAGCTGGGATATTTAGCCGCTTGTCCTACTAATATAGGTACAGGACTAAGAGCTTCAGTGATGCTGCATCTTCCTGCTATAGCTATGAAGAGTGACATGAGCAGAGTATTACATGCTGTAACCCAGGTTGGCATGACAATTAGAGGACTTTTTGGAGAAGGCTCCAAGGCTGAAGGAGATTTATATCAAATATCTAATCAAATTACTCTGGGCTTAAGCGAAGAGGAAATAATGAATAATTTAAAGGCTGTAGTAAGTCAGATTATTGAAAGAGAACAATGGGCAAGAGAGCAGCTTTTAAAAAGCCACAGATATGAACTAGAGGATAGAATATATAGATCTCTTGGCATTTTAAAATATGCGGTGCTTTTAAATTCGAAAGATTGCTTAAATCTCATTTCCGATGTAAGAATGGGAGCAGAAATGGGGATAATTAAAGATGTAAGCATTGATACGCTTAATTATCTATTAGTTGAAACTCAACCGGCTACACTTTCGCTTATTTCAAATGCTAGCCTGTCAGACAAAGATAGAGAATTTAATAGAGCTAAGCTTGTTAGACAAAAGCTTGGTGGTAATAATATAGGTTAATAAATATTTTACAGGTGGTGATTTTTATGATGTTTTCAAGATTTACAGAGAGAGCCCAAAAGGTAATTATGTATGCTCAGCAGGAAGCCCAAAGTTTCCAGCATGGCTATGTGGGTACTGAGCACATATTGCTTGGTATTTTAAGAGAAGAAGACGGAATAGCAAAAAAACTTTTAAACAGCTTAGGTATAACTATTGAAAATGTGAGAGGTTTAGTAGAGGAATATGAAGGTAAGGGCGATGCAGATTTATTCAAGAATGAGATACCCTTAACTCCAAGAACAAAGAGGCTTTTGGAGCTAAGCCTTTTAGAGTCCAGAAACCTTGGACATAACTATATAAGCCCGGAGCACATTCTGCTTGCTCTTATTAGAGAATCAGAGGGAGTTGCTTATACAATACTAAGCAATTTAGGTGCTGATTTTGACAAGCTTAGAAAGGAAATAATAAACGGTATGGCAGGCGGTATGCCAGGAGAGCAGCCAAGCGCTGCTAAGCCGGCTCAGCACAAGGCTCATGGAGGGGAGGCTACACCTAACTTAGATCAATTCGGAAGAGATTTAACGGCAATGGCTTCAGAGGGAAAGCTTGACCCTGTTATAGGAAGAGATAAGGAAACACAAAGACTTTTAGAAATATTAAGCAGAAGAATAAAAAACAATCCTTGTTTGATTGGAGATCCAGGTG
>CAZMQY010000265.1:0-5337 GCA_964568335.1 uncultured Clostridium sp. | reverse complement strand
CTATACTATTCTTGCATCCATAACTTGATCCATGTTATATTCTATTTCGATATTTTCCCCATTTAGGCCAACAATCCAACAATCCCAAGGTAAGAAGTTGATGTTGGCTAATTCATTTTGAATTTTTTTTCGCTTTTTTTTGCTTAAAGCCTTGTATTTAATACCAATTATATAAACAGGGAATTGATAACTCATTTGAATATGTTTAATCGCTACATAAGCTTTTTTTATTTGCTTATATTTTATTAGATGCTCCCTTATCTTTTGTAGAGTTTCCATAGATAAATCGTGAGGGATAAATTTATCATTTTTCAATAGAGTATTTCTTTCACCTTTTACATGCTCGCTTGTTTCCATAAATTTTACAGCATAACGATAGTATTCAGAAGCCAAATCCTTTTGATCCTTGTAGCAATAGTAGTTTACTATATTATAGCAGCAGTCAGGAATAGCTTGGTAATCTTTTTCCATTACATTGCATAGAACTTCCACACCTTCTTCGCTGCCTTTGTAAGTTAATAATCTTCCTATATTATATTCAGCTGCAATATCATCAGGATAGATTTCCTTCACAGCCTTGAAAGCCTCAAGGGCTTTATCTGTACCTTCAAGCCTTTCGATAATAAAAGCTCTTTCAAGCAGCTCGTCAGCATTTAACTCTTGAGAAGCTCTCTTTTGCTCCAGCTCCCCTAATCTGTTTTTAGTTTCAGCTGTTTGACCGTAATATTTTGTCCATCCCTCTGAAGCTCTAGTACTCCAATCCTTGCTGCAAAGTCTTAAAATACTATCAGCTTTATCCTTGAGTATCTTTCTTAAGCCGTTAGTTTCTGCTGGACTAATAACAGGTCTTCCCGCTCCAAGAGCCCCCATTCTTTCTATGTAGGAGGGATGCGTTGAGCAGGGCAGGGAATAATAAGTCATGGAGTTGTCTACATATGTATTAATAATTTCTTCTGGTATAGGTTTTGCTGCTTCATTCTCTAACCTAAAAAACACATCATCAACGGGATTGGAAATATCTCTATTGAGCATCTCCATTTCTGACCAAAATTTGTTTTCAATCAAAGAACTGTAAAGAGATACTTTTAGAAGGGCGTTGGAAAAGGTTTGCTTGTCAACAACAGCTAGAGATATTTTATCTGCTTCATATTCATGCTGCTTGCTAGCAGAAAAATAAATGGAATTTAAGGCTGGTAAATATCTCTTGATAAATCCATCAACTAAGAAGGAGCCTTTAGAATTTTCCTTGTCAAACTCTTTAGCTATTTTCTCCCATACGGCTCTAGACCTATATATTTTAACGCTGGATTTTCCATGAGCCTTTGAAAGATGACCGCATTCATGTGCAATTACACCTTTTAGTTCATCTTCAGTAAGGGTTAAAAGAAGGGGCATACCTATAACAAGATATCTTCTGTACCACCCAAACATTCCAATAGACGGCCTTTCACTTATAAATGCATTAAATTCAGAATTCAACATAATATGATGTATTTTTGGGCAGCGTGTAGCTTTTCTGATTTTATTAATAAGATTATACAGCTCCGGTACTTCTCTTTTATTTAAAAGCACGCCTTGAGGCTTTGGTAGCCTAAAGAACAGAGCCTTAAAAGCTCCTTTTACAAGTCCTGCGGCGATAACAAACAAGAATGCAAAGACTTGTCCCATTTTACCTAAGTTAGTTACTCTGTCCGATTCTAATACAGCAAATAAGAAAAATGCAGCAATTAGAACTATAATAAGCAAGATTGTTGTAAAGTAGAATCGCCCAAAAGACAATAGAAACCTCATTTTTAACTTGTCCTTAAATTTCATAAACTTTCTCCTTTCTAAGCTAGACTAATGATTAAAATATTTATATATATTGTGGCATATATTGCACCATATCCTACTAAATGTATTTTTATGAAAACACATACAATAGGAGTTTACCACATTTTTGCCATGTTACAAATTATTCTTGCAGGTATTAAATAAGGCCCATTGCATAAATAGTGTAGTAATTATGGGAATCCAGCTTGAAGTTTATTAATTGCAAGCCTCCATTAAGGAATTTTAACTGGCGCTAGGGACTATGTGTCATTTCATTAGCGATTTCTTGTCCTGCATAATACAATTAGTTACTGAAAGAAAATGTAGGCTTATGTTATGGTTTTGAAATTAGACACATTGCTTTAAAGTCAGGCGGATACACCTTAGAATAAAACTACCTATCCTGGGAAAGCTAAACTGAGAAAGGGGACTGAGAATATATGAGTAAAGAAAAGATTAAGCATGAAGTTGCTATGGAAGATGCAAAGGAAATGCTTGATAAAGGCATAGGAATGGCTGAAATATCAAGTTCAACAGGGCTTGATGAGAGAAACATCAATAAGGCTAGAAAGAAGCTTGAAGATAAAGACTACGACGAGTTTAAATAAGTATAAGCCAATTATGAAGATAATTTCTGTATTTAACAGGAGTTATAGGGTTCCATTACGAAAACTAAATTAATAAATGCTTAAAATATCGAGTCTTCGACGATTTTAAGCGTGAATTAATTTATAGTTTAAGCTGGAACCCTATATTTTTTTGTAAATACTTTAGCAGGATTTTCATATATTAATACAGAATATACCAGGTAAAACAACTAATAGAGTAAACACTAAGCTGAAAGAAGGAATCTATAACTGCTTATAAGCAAAGAGCTATATGTGGTAAATAGTTAAACAAATGGAAACCTGAAGAAGCGTTGAAATCAATTCTGTATGTGGAGGCTTTTATGAAGTTATATGTAAATGTAAAACAGGCAGGCTCTCGAAAAAACTACATAACTAAGGAAGAGATAAACTTAAAGAATGTGCCTAAAACCTTAGGCGAGCTGATTGGAGAAGTAGTAGCTAACAATGTAAGGGAATTTAATGAGAAGGTTAAAGGGCTGAAGGTTATAGATTATCTAACCAGTGAGGAGATAAAGGGTAAGCTTCAGGTTGGAAAGGTTTCTTTTGGAGAAATGAATAACACCACTAAAGCAAGCTTAAGCAAGGCTTTGGAGTGTGCATATTTGGCTTATGAGGACGGAATCTACAGAGTATTCATAGGGGAAGCAGAGGCAGGAGGTCTTAATGAACCGCTGGAGGTTCAGGAAGGGGATGTACTAACCTTTATAAGGCTTACAATGCTTGCGGGCAGAATGTGGTAGGGGGTAAAGGAGAATATTATGTATTATAATAACGAGATTCAAGAAACAGTAAATAATTATATCAATAAAATTATGCTGAAAAAAATCTTATACCTAGGAAGAGGTTTGGATATAGCAGAGGCTTTTATAGAGTATATTAATGCAGCCTATAACAGCCGCGACGAAAAGTATAGAAAGCTGGAGAATTTACTTTGGAGGAAGGACACAAAGCATATTAAGGAAACATTCGAAGGCAGGTATTAAGGAGCGCTGAAGCTTCTCTTGGGGGAAAAATATGCAGAAGCTTTTAAGCAAATTTGGGACAAGGCTACCGATTATACCTATACTACAGGCTATTATAGAAGATCTTACAGAACTAATAAATCCTCCAATCTATATATGTATAACAATATTGAAAAATTAAAGGAATGCCTTTATCTAGCTTCTATTGATTTTTCTCTTGAGAAATATCTTGAGGACAATAAAGCCAATTATCAGGACATTTCAGTTATAGCTGATTTTATAGCTTTAGAACTAGACAAAAGAAATCAAACAGTACTGGAAAAAATAAAAGACATTATTTACAGCGACAATAATACGGCCATTGTAACCAGGGAAATTATAAAAGGACTTTTAATGAGCAAAAATGAAGAAGCTCATAAATTGCTAGGAGAGCTGCTTTTAGCTGCAAAGCTTCAGGAAGGTTTAAGACAAGCTATAGTAGAAAGCATAGATGAAGGCTCCAGGGAAGGATTTATTTATATTCTTAAGCTTATTCTGGACAATAATCTTGCGCGTTTTTCTTCAGTAGTAAGAGCCTTTGGAACTTGGACAGGCTTAGCTCTGGATACTGAAAA
Organism: uncultured Clostridium sp.; assembly: GCA_964568335.1. Taxonomy (GTDB): domain Bacteria; phylum Bacillota; class Clostridia; order Clostridiales; family Clostridiaceae; genus Clostridium_AT. The sequence goes on along the minus strand of CAZMQY010000265.1, from coordinate 1,320 downwards.
GCCAAAGGTTATAAATAAGTGTATTGAAGCAGCCTATAACTGCCTCACAAGCAAGGCTTATATAAACCAGTGTGTTAACTCCATGGATAATTTGCTCATATATATCGGCATTTGGTCGGTTGCCTTTGATGAGGTTGAGGATATAGACCCGATACTTAAAAATCTATTAGACTCCACTGAAAAATATAAAAAGCTAGCTGCTCTTCAGTTTCTGTATGAAACTCAGTTTGCACTCTATAGACACAGGGCGGCCTGTAAGGTGCTTGGGGAAAGTGACTTAGAGGTACTAGCTTTAGCTATTAAAAACTTATTCGGTAGCTTGAGTGTTTACAGCTTAAAGAACAGCTCTGATGCGGTAGCTTCCTATAATAAGTCAGATGATGAGTGCGGTGGCCTAAAGCTTTTTAATGATTTAAAAAACATTGCAGATGCCATGCCTAAAAAGGAGATTGAATTTAAAGGCTGCGTATTTCCTTGGGTTAGCTTTAAGCTTACAATCTCGGAGATAATTGACAAGATGATATTATCAGCAGCTTCCTCCATGAATGAGGAAACAGTGGATACACTTATTGATTATAAAGAAAAAATGAGTGCAGAAACCAGGCAGGTATTTGTATCTTATTATTTAAAAGAGCCAAGAAATGAAAAGCAAAAGCTGGCTCTCATAGAATCCTGCGGGGACAGGAGCTCTTCAGTTCGAGATAATGCTTTTAAAATAATAAGCAGCATGACTTTAGGCAGAGAAGACTACAGCTATCTTGAAAACCTGCTTCAATATAAATCAGGAGATTTAAGAAAAAGCTCCATTAAGCTGCTGCTTAGGCAATCCAATGAGGAATTGAGTGAAAGTGTTAAGAGACTGGCAAACAGCGGCAATGAAAATAAGAGATTGGCTGCAATAGATATTGTGAGTGCTATGGAGGGGAATAAGCAATATGGCAGTATCTACGAGCAGTGTCTAAATAACATTAATTCCATAAGTAACGCAACGCAAAAGGAAAAGGTGCTTGCTGAAAGTATGCTAGGAGCTTCAAAGAATATTAAAAGCTTTGACAATGGTTTTGAACTTTATGACAAGTCAAAGGATTTTAAGGCTCCTGCTATTGAAAGGCCGGAAAGCTTTAATATAAAATCCATGTTCTCAATGACTGACAGTGAATTTAAAGATATTTTAGATAAATTCAGCAATCTTATTCAGGAAAACAGGGATTTTGAATATGAGATTATAAATTGGGATGAAAGTAAAACAACCATCACTCTAGGAGGCTCTGACTACCTTCAGCCCTTCAATAGAGACCATAGCTCCTTAGATAACTTTCC
>CAZMQY010000264.1:0-5340 GCA_964568335.1 uncultured Clostridium sp. | reverse complement strand
GGCATCTCATAGAGGAAGGGTGAGCTCTGTTCTGCCTATGATTTTTGGAGCAGGATATACCTTTGGTCCTATGCTTATGGGGAAATTTATAACCTGGTATGGTATTTCAAAAGGATGGCTTATTATTGGAGTTATGGGACTATTATCAGCTGTGATGATGGGGAGATTAGAAAGCGCAGATATAAAGAAAAATACGGAAATATAATTATATACAAAGAAAATAGATATTTGAGTCTTTAGGGATTCCAGATATCTTTTTTTATGGTTATTTATTGTTAAACTATTTGGCATATAAACACAATTGAGTGTATAATAAAGTTTGCAGTAAACATTTACTATAATTTTTATGATGAAATGGGGATGGACATGGATAAAAATTACGATAAAAAAAAGATTCACAGAGATATATACAAGCTTGCGTGGCCATCAATAACTGAACAGCTTTTGATTATGATGGTGGGTATGGTTTCCACAATTTTTGTAGGAAGAATAGGCAAAGAAACTATTGCTGCGGTAGGAATGGTTAATATGCTTATGTTTTTCTTTCAGACGGTCTTTTCAGGACTGGCTACTGGATCAACTGTAATTATTGCAAGAGTTATTGGAGAAGGAGAAAGGCATAAAGCTAAAGTGGCATTAATTCAGTCACTTTTTATGTCATTAGTGGCAGGCATAGTTATCACTGCTCTTGGATATTCAGTTGCGTCTCCTATGATTAAATTGTTTTTTTACTCTGCAGAACCAGAAGTGTTTGATATTGCTTTAAAATTTTACAGAATGGTTCTTATTGGGTTGCCTTTTATGGTGCTTGACATGGTTATTGCAGGTTCTCTTAGAGGAGCAGGTGATACTAAGACCCCTATGTATGTGACTATAATAGTAAATATAATTAATTTAGTGCTAAGCAGTATTTTAATATTTGGAGTAAATATTGAAGGGAGAATTGTTGTTCCAGCATATGGAGTAGTAGGAACTGCTATTGCTGTTAACGCAGCTAGAATCTCAGGCGGACTTATTAGAGTTTTTGTTCTCTATTTTGGAAAAGGAAAGCTTAGCTTATCTAAAAAGGATAAGTATAAATTGGACAAGGAAATGATGAAGAGAATAATTAATGTAGGGCTTCCAGCCTTTTTAGAGCAGGTAATAATGCAGGGCGGTTTTCTAATTATGCAGGTATTGGTGGTATCTATGGGAACTGTGGCTGCAGCTGTGTACCAGGTGGGAGTTAACGTGAATTCTATTGCCTTCATGCCTATATTTGGATTCGCTATTGCAGCAACTACTATGGTAGGACAAAACTTAGGGAAAAAGAATTATGAAAAGGCTGAGATTTATGCCTATGAAACTAATATAATAGCAATTAAAATAATTACTATCATAGGCATATTAATGTTTGTATTTGCAAAGCCTTTAGCTATGCTTTACAGCAATGATGCAGAAGTAATAAATTCTTCTATAACAGTTATAAGAATTTTTGCTGTGCTAGAGCCTTTTCTAGGGTTGATGAATGTATGCGCAGCTGTGCTTAGAGGTGCTGGCGATATAAAATATATAATGATTACCGCTGTTGTTGGTCTTTGGCTTTTCAGAATAGCCATAGCATATAGCCTGCAGTATTCGCTTAAAATAGGCATATATGCTGTAATGACAGGCATATGCTTTGATTTTGGGATTAGGGCAATCATGTATGGATTTAGAACTAAGGCCGGGAAATGGAAATATTTAAAGGTATAAATTGAAAACTATAACGTGAAATATGAGGGGGTAACCACCAAATATTTCACGTTTTTTATTTTGTTAACAAATAATTAAAATACTTTTTATGGAAGTACATTGACAGTATTCTGACTTTCCTATATACTTTGATTATCAAAAAAAATAGTTTGATAATCAAAACATTTGATAATCAAAAGTTAGGGAGAGGATATTATGAAACTACCTCCTTTAATAATAGGTGAGTTAGTAGCAGCAGTTCCAATCATTCAAGGTGGCATGGGAGTGGGAGTTTCAAGGTCGAGACTTGCTTCAGCAGTAGCTAATGAAGGAGGCATTGGAGTTATTTCAAGCGCCCAAATTGGCTTTGAGGAACCAGACTTTGAGTATAATAATAAAGAAGCTAACTTAAGAGCTATGAGAAAAGAAATCAGAAGAGCACGGGAACTAAGTCCAAGTGGTATTATAGCTGTAAATATTATGGTGGCTATGAATAACTATAAGGAAATGGTTCAGACTGTAGTTGATGAGAAAATAGATTTAATAATCTCAGGTGCTGGCCTTCCAACAGAGCTTCCTAATTTGGTTAAGGGGTCTAAAACTAAAATTGCACCAATAGTATCTTCAGGAAAGGCAGCAATGGTCATCACAAAGCTATGGGATCATAAATATTCATATATTCCTGATTTAATAGTTGTAGAAGGACCAGAGGCTGGAGGTCATTTAGGCTATTCTTTGGAACAATTGGAACCTGAAAATAAACCTGATTTAGTTAATATAGTTAAAGATGTTTTGCAAGCTATAAAGCCTTATGAAGAGAAGTATGGAAAAGTTATTCCTGTAGTAGCCGCTGGAGGAATTTACTCTGGAAGCGATATTGCGAAATTTATAAATGTGGGTGCAGCAGGAGTTCAAATGGCAACAAGGTTTGTTGCTACAGAAGAATGTGATGCAGATATAAAATATAAGATGGCTTATATAAACTCTAAGAAAGAGGATATCGAGATAGTTAAAAGTCCGGTAGGTATGCCGGGCAGAGCAATCCATAATACCTTCTTAGAAAGATTGCAAAATGGCAGAATAGCTGTGAAAAAATGCTATAACTGTTTAAAACCCTGTGAGCCTGCAATTACACCTTATTGTATAACTAAAGCTCTTATAGAAGCTGTAAAAGGCAATATTGAGGAAGGGCTTATCTTTTCAGGCAGCAATGCTTATAAATTAGATAAAATAGTTACTGTTAAGGAACTTATAAGTAATTTAGTAAGGGAGGTAGAGAGTATATAGATGAGTAAAACCATAAATGTTTTAAATGAGCTTTTGGTGGATATATTTAACGACATATTAATTATAGAGCAGAGAGCCTTAAGCGAAGGAGAATTTAAGGATTTATCCATTACAGAGATACATACCATTGAAGCCATTGGCATGTATGAGGCAAGAAGTATGTCTGAAGTGGCTAAAGACTTAAAGATAACAGTAGGAACCCTAACTACTGCAATCAATAACCTTGTTAAAAAAGGTTATGTGGAAAGAAAAAGAGTAGAAGAGGATAGAAGAGTTGTTTTAATTCAGCTTACTAAAAGAGGCAAACTTGCTTATAGAATACATGATATGTTCCATAGGGACATGATTAAGGCAACTATTCAAGACTTAAGCGATCAGGAAGAGCAAATTCTTGTAGAATCACTTGAGAAACTAAATATCTTCTTTAAGTCAAAATATAATTTAACGGAAAAAGAAGGTTAAAGGTCTAAATGGCCTTTAACAGGTAACTTGCCAATTAACTGGTTACACTTAAGTTGACTAGTTATTCCACTGAAAGGAGAATAGACAATGAAGGAAGTTAAGATCGCTGCAATAGGTAGTTATGTTCCACAAAATATAATGACTAATGATGATTTGTCTAAATTAGTAGATACAAGCGATGAATGGATTACAAGAGTTACAGGTATAAAGGAAAGAAGAATTTCTAAGGGAGAAAATACTTCTGACTTAGGTGTAAAGGCAGCTTTAAAAGCTTTAGAGAAAGCTGATTTAACCCCTGAACAGGTAGATTTGATAATTGTTGCAACCTCATCACCAGATGCACTTAGTCCTTCTACAGCTGTGTATATTCAAGCAAAGCTTGGAGCCTTTAATGCTGCATGTTTTGATATTTCAGCTGCTTGTTCTGGTTTTATCTACGCTTTAAATACAGCCTCCCAATTTATAAAAACTGGTCAATGCAAAACAGCGCTTGTTATTGGTGCTGAAGTGCTTTCAAAGGTTACTGATTGGAAGGATAGAAGCACTTGCGTACTTTTTGGTGATGGTGCCGGAGCTGCAGTATTGGTTCCAAGTGAAGAAAGAGGGATAGCTTCAATTTTCAACGGGGCTGATGGAAGAAAGTCTGAGTTTTTATCTGTAGGATGCATTCCTGTGAAAAATCCTTTTTTGACACCAGAAAATCTTGAGGATTTAAAAATAAGCATGGTGGGCAGTGAGGTTTTCAAATTTGCCTCCAGCATTATTTTAGAAGCAGTTGATAAGGTGCTAAAGGACACAGGATACAGCCTTGATGATATTAAATACATAGTACCTCATCAGGCTAACTACAGAATTATTGATTATGCAGCAAAAAAGCTTGGAGCTGCAGAGGATAAGTTTTATGTTAATCTTCAGAAATATGGCAACACATCCGCAGCAAGTATTCCAATAGCTTTGGATGAAATGGTGGAGAAGGGTCTTCTTGAAAAAGGAGATAAGATAATAATGGTTGCCTTTGGAGCAGGGTTTACCTGGTCAGTGGCTTTAGTAGAATGGTAAAAGTCCTAAATGGACTTTTACGGGCAATCTGCGAGTGGAAACGAGTGAGCTTAGATTGCCCCGCGGCGAAGCCAAAGTCCTAAATGGACTTTTACGGGCAATCTGCGAGTGGAAACGAGTGAGCTTAGATTGCATAATGGAAATTAAGGTTTAGTAAAAAAAATAAAACAAAAATATAAATTATATTTATTAGGAGGAATCATATTATGATATTTGAAAAGATTCAGGGAGTAATAGCAAGTCAATTAGGAATTGAAGAGAATGAAATTAAGTTAGAAACAAGTTTTGAAGATTTAGGAGTGGACTCATTAGATTTATTCCAAATTATAATAGAGCTTGAAGAGCAGTTTGGAGTTCAAATTGAAGATGCTGAAAGCATTAAGACAGTTGAAGATGCTGTTAAGTATATTGAGGAAAGAATAGAAGAGTAGAGTCGGTGAAGAATGAAGAATTTCATTCTTCATTCTTCATTAGAATAGGGAGGGTTACCATGTTTAAATCTAAGTTGTGTGACATGATAGGAATAAAGTATCCAATCATCCAAGGAGGAATGGCTTGGGTTGCAGATAGCTCACTTGCAGCTGCAGTTTCAAATGCTGGAGGGTTAGGACTTATAGCAGGAGCCAATGCGCCAGTTGATTATGTAAGAGATGAAATAAGAAAAGCTAAGGCTTTAACAGATAAACCTTTTGGTGTAAATATAATGCTTATGAGCAGCAATGCTGAGGAGCTTGCAAAGCTTGTTTGCGAAGAAGGCGTTAAGGTAGTAACTACAGGGGCAGGAAATCCCGGAAAGTATATTGAAATGTGGAAATCACA